>DAIRES010000010.1:0-38422 GCA_036795465.1 Hyphomonadaceae bacterium | reverse complement strand
CAACGGCGGACGGCGATCCGATGATTGCGATCAGCGTACGTGATTCCGGCGAAGGCATTCCGCCGGATGTTCTGGCCAACGTGTTCGAGCCGTTCTTCACGACCAAGCCGCTAGGTCAAGGGACAGGCCTTGGCCTTTCCATGGTCTATGGCTTCGTCAACCAGTCGGGCGGAAGCGTGGAGATCGACAGCGAAGTTGGAAAAGGCACCGCCGTTACCATCACGCTGCCGGGTAGCTCTCCCGAGCAGCTGGTTGAAGAGGTCGCGCCAGTCGTCAGCGAAGTGCAGGGCGTGGGGCGTACCGTTCTGGTGGTCGAGGATGATCCGCAGGTGCGGATGCTGATCCTGGAAGTTCTGCGTGATCTTCGGTATCGCGCAATCGAGGCAAGCGATCCCGAGCAGGCTCTGGCCGCCTTGCGCAATCATGAGCATGTCGATCTCATGGTGAGCGATGTTGGCCTGCCGGGAATGAATGGACGTCAGCTCGCCGAGATCGCGCGCAGGACGCGGCCCAGGCTCAAAATCCTTTTTATGACCGGGTATGCTGCTGAAGCTGCTGTGCGAAGCGAGTTTCTCGACTCGGGCATGGACATGATGACCAAGCCCTTCCAGCTGGAAGGGCTGACAGCGAAGATCCGCGAGATGATCGACGCGGGTTAGGAAGCCGAGCTGCTGCCATTTGCGCGCGCCGGGCCTGATCCCGTCTGGCTGTTCATACTGATCGAGAAGCACAAAAGAAAACGGGCGAACCTTCCGAGGAAGGTCCGCCCGTTTCGTCGTGCCTGGCGTGTCAGCCTATCTTTCGTTCTCGGCCTGGGCGACGCGCTGGTTGAGCAGCGGCATGAGGCCTGCAGACTCTTCCTTGTTCAGAACGCCATCCTTGTTGGCATCGAACTTGTCGAAGCTGGCGAGCACGGTCTTGCCAGCGCGGCCACGCAGTTCGGTTTTGGCGATCTTGCCGTCATAGTTGATGTCCAGCAGGCCAATCGCGCGCGACTCGTTCAGTTCCTTCATGTAGTCGGGCTTCGGATTGGCGACGGTTTCGCCTTCCCATGTGAAGCCTACGACCGTGTATTGCATTTCTTCCCACGATTGCTCGCCCCAGTAGATCGTCTTGCTGGGGTCGGGGTTGGCCGGGTTGCCGTTCGAATTGTCGAACTCGTAGCGCGTAATCAGGATCGACCCTGCCGGCACATCCAGAGGCTTCTCGAAGTAGTAGCCACGCTGCCAGTTGAAGTCGAACTTCGACAGGCTGGCGATCATTTCTTCTTCGCCGCCCGGCTTCTTCAGGAATACCTGTCCGTTCTCGCCGCGATAGTGCGCGTGGAAGAACAGCGAATAGAGCGTCGCGTTGCGCGGGAAGGTGATGTGAGCAACTTCCTGATGGCGCGGGGCGTTGGCTGCAATCTCGATGTTCGGGTTCGCGATAACGACGTGACGGCGAATGATCTCAGGGGTCTCGCCTTTCGGATAGAGGTAGATGCCAACCTTCGTCACATCGACGACTTCCTTTCCGAACGGCGTGTAGTGCAACGACAGCGGGATTTTCATGCCCGGCTTTATTTCGACGCCCTGACCTTCCGGGAATGTCTGCGACTCGTCGCCCACGGCGTATTCCGCCATCGGCGCCACGATGTGGTGCACGCCTTTACGTTGGCCGATGTTGAAGGAGATCGCTCTCATCCAGCGGGTTTCCGTTCCCGGGATCGTCAGTACAGGGCGCTCATAATCTACCACGCCACTGGCGGGTATCGTGAAGTTCGGCACATCAAGGATGATGTCCGGCTCGCCCAGTTCCCATTCCGGCGCCGGCTTGGCGTTGATCTTGAGCAGGTCGTCGCCTGCGCCGCGGGGTGCGCCTGCTTCGATCCAGTGAACAAGGGTCTGCACGTCAGCGATCGACATGTTCATGCTGTTGCGGAACGTGCCGATATGCGGGTCGATGTTGTAAGGGGGCATCCGGTCAGTGCGGATTGCTTCACGGATCATCGGCGCGAAGCCTTTGACCTTCTCATAGCTGTCCATCGCGAACGGCGCGATTCCGCCCTCCGAGTGGCAGGCCACGCAATTCTTCGAAAGCATCGGCGCGATTTCGCTGGAATAGGATATCTTGGAGAAATCACCTTGGCGGTCGCGCTTCGGGAATGCGATCGTGGGGCTGTCCAGCTTCACAGTTGAAGCGTTGAACGTATTACCGGCGATCAGGCTGTCGAGCGCGTTGGCGACATAGGCGTTCTTGACCGCTGCACTTGGCTGGGCGGTGGCCCCGGCGAAACGGTCATCGATCGGGCCGTTATAGACCACGTTCCATGTCTTGGGCTGGATCACGAAGACCTGCGCCTCGCGCGTCACGCCGAGATTCTCGCCGATCAGCTGGGCATCATCATACATCACCGGGATATCGAGCCCGAGTTTTGTCATCTCCGCCGCAATCGATTTCTGCGTATCGTTCTGCGAGGAGTTGAGCATCAGGAAGACTACGTCCTGACCGGCGTACTTGTCCTTGAGAGCCTTGATCGCGGGGGCGGCAGCCTTGATGTGCTTGGCGCCGTTGGCCTGCGAGATGATCACCACGGCTTTCGCGTTCTTGAAGTAATAGAGTTCGTGGGCCTTGGAGTGCTGGTCGTTGAGCCGGAAGTTGTCGGCTCTCATCGGAACCTTGACGTCCGTGACGATGGCCGCATTGCGGATCGTCTGTCCGTACGCCGTGACGCCGATCAGCGCCGCTGCGGCCACGCTTGCCAGCGCGATGGCCATGATCTTCTTGTTCATCGGTTTCCTCCAAGGAGCGAAGCTCTTGAACGGGGTCGCTCTCTCTCGCGACTCCGCCCCTCGGAATTTCTCTCAGAATTGCCTTGTGACGGGAAGAAACCCCGACGCCGCCGCGCGTCACATTGCCGTTCGGGCGCTAGTTGGCCTTCTCACGTCCTTCGTGAGCCATCGCGGCTGCGAAGTAAGCCTTACCCAACGTAACGCACGGAAAGCCGCCTCGCAGCCCGTGAGCGGGCTGGTTCAATGCCCGGTTTGCGCCAGATCGGTGTCTGTGATCGGAGCCGACTCGACCGCCGACTCCTTGCGCCGCTGTCCAGGCATCCGTTCGGAGATCCAGCGGCAGACCACGTAGAACACCGGCGTGAACAACAGGCCGAACACTGTCACGCCGAGCATTCCGAAGAACACCGCAGTACCCAGCGCCTGACGCATTTCCTGTCCCGGGCCCGTTGCCAGCATCAGCGGCACAACGCCGAAGATGAAGGCGAACGAGGTCATCAGGATCGGGCGAAGGCGCGTACGGGCAGCCTCTATGGCCGCTTCGAACCGGGTCTTGCCTTGCTCCTCAGCCTGACGCGCGAACTCCACGATCAGAATGGCGTTCTTCGACGCCAGCGCGACCAGCACCAACAGTCCGACTTGCGTCAGGATGTTGTTGTCGAAGCCTCGCAGGTTCACGCCAAGGATCGCCGCGAGGATACACATCGGAACGATGAGGATCACAGCGAGCGGCAAGGTGAAGGCTTCGTACTGTGCAGCCAGCACAAGGAAGACAAGAACGACGGCCATCAGGAAGACGATCGGGCCGGTATTGCCTTGCGACTTCTCCTGCAGCGCCAGTTCGGTCCATTCATAGTTGAACCCGGCTGGCAGCTGCGCAGCGTAGCTCTCCATGGCCGCAAGAGCAGCGCCGGAGGAGACGCCGGGCGCGGGCGCGCCCTGAATCTCTGCTGCGGGGAACAGGTTGAAGCGAACCACGCGCACAGGGCCAGTGTCATCCTTGAACGTAGCCAGAGAGCCGAGTGGGACCATCTCGCCTGACGTCGAGCGAACCTTGAGGTTGGCAATGTCGGATGCATCGTCGCGCAGGGTCGGTTCGGCCTGTGCTGTGACGCGGAAGGTGCGACCCAGCATGTTGAAGTCGTTCACGTACGTGGAGCCGAGATAGGTGCCCATCGCGCCGAAGACTTCCGATGGCTCAACGCCCATCATCAGTGCCTTCTCGCGATCGACTTCCGCCGTCACACGCGGGCTGCCGGTGTTGAAGCCGGGGAATACGCCGGTAACCGGAGCGCCGGGTTGGCTGGCTATGCCCACGATCTGCAACTGCGCCTGCTCAAGAGCCTGGTAGCCCTGACCTGAGGTATCCTGCAGCATCATCTTGAAGCCGCCGCCATTACCCATGCCTTGCACCGCGGGAGGAGCGAGCACGAAGATGTTGGCTTCTTCGATCGCGCCCATCGCGCCCATGATCTGTCCAGCCATCGATTGGGCATTGAGCGTGGAACCGCGCTCCTCCCATGGCTTGAGGCGGATGAACATGACGCCCGCGTTGGACGAGTTGGTGAAGCTTGCGCCGTCCATGCCGGCGAATGCCGCCACGTCCTGCACGCCTTCTGTTTGCGCCAGTTGCGCGGCTGCGCGTTTGACGACGCTGTCCGTCCGCTCAAGCGAGGCGCCGGGCGGCAACTGAATGACGCCGATCAGGAAGCCTTGGTCTTGATCCGGGATGAAGCCCGTGGGCGTCGCCGTCATGCGCCAGCCGGTCAGGCCGAGCAGCACAGCGTAGGCAACTAGCATGATCGTGGTCATGCGGATAAGCTTGCCTGTCAGCTTGCCATAACGATCCGACAGCCATTCGAAGCCCTGATTGAACTTGTCGGCTGACCAGCGCAGCGGCCCGAAAATGCCGCCCGTCTTTTTGACCGTATGGTCGTGCGGCTTGAGCAGCATGGCCGCCATGGCGGGTGACAGGGTGAGCGATACAAGCAGCGACACAGCCGCCGCCGTTGCGATAGCTACCGCGAACTGACGGAAGAACACGCCGGGGATACCCGGCACGAACGCGGCGGGCACGAACACGGCCAGAAGGACGAGGCCGATCGCCACAAGAGCGCCGGAAACTTCGTCCATGGTCTTGTAGGCGGCTTCCTTGGGCGACATTCCCAAACGGATATTTCGCTCGACGTTCTCCACGACCACAATCGCATCGTCGACGACGATTCCCACCGCCAGCACGAGGGCGAACAGCGAGAGCGAGTTGATCGAGTAACCGAGTAGCAACTGGACGACGAACGTCGCCACGAGAGCGATCGGGATCGCCACAATCGGAATGATCGCGGCGCGCCAGGTCTGCAGGAACACCACGACGACGATGACGACGAGGAAGATCGCCTCGATCAGCGTGTGCTGGACGGATTCGACCGATGCCTCGACGTACTCGGTCGGGTTGTAGGGGACTTTCCAGTCAATGCCCGCGGGGAACTCCGGTTCGGCTGCTTTGACGGCCTCAAGTACCGCGTGGGACGCGTTGATGGCGTTTGCGCCCGGCGAGGGTGTGATGGCCATCGCGATGCCGCGATCGCCGCCGAAATAGCCACGGATCGAGTAATCCTGAGACCCCAGCTCAATACGCGCGACGTCGCGCAGGAAGGTCACCTGACCGTCCGCCGAGCGCTTGATGACGACCTTGCCGAATTCCTCTGCCGTCTTCAGGCGGCCTTCCACCTGAACGGGAAGTTCGTTGGTCACGCCCGAGTCGAACGGAGGCGAGCCGATCGAGCCGCCGGCCGCCTGTATGTTCTGGGCGCGAAGGGCCGCGACGATCTCGGTTGCGGTAAGATCGCGCGCTGCGGCCTTGCCCGGGTCGATCCACACCCGCATCGAGTAGAGACCGCCGCCGAAAACCTGAACGCCGCCGACGCCCTGGATGCGCAGCAGGCGGTCCTTCAGCACGGAGTTGGCGAAGTTGCCGATCTGGTCGATGTCGGCGTTTTCGGATTTCGAGGTCAGCGCGACGAGCAGCAGGAAGCCTGTGTCCTGCTTCAGGACCTGCACGCCCGCCTGTCTCACCTGGTCGGGAAGCCTTGGTTCCGCCAGCGCCACGCGGTTCTGCACCAGAACCTGCGCCGTATCGAGATTGGTGCCGGGCTTGAACGTCACCGTGATCTGCGCTGTCCCGTTTGACGAGGACGAGGTGATGTAGAGCATGTTCTCTACGCCGTTGATCTCCTGCTCAATCGGCGCGGCAACAGTCTCCGCAACCGTCTCCGCAGACGCGCCCGGATATCCAGCCATCACCATTACCGATGGCGGGGCGATGTCGGGGTACTGGGCGAGAGGAAGCTGCGGGAAAGCGAAGATCCCAAGCAGCGTGATGAAAACCGAGATCACGCCGGCGAAGATCGGGCGGTCGATGAAAAAACGCGAGAAGCGCATATGGCTGTGCCTGTCTTGCGAGCCTCTGTGGGAGGGGCCCGTCTTGTTATGTCTGTCGGTCTGGTCGCGCCGCTTTTGCGGTCGCGCTATTCCTGCTTGGTGGTTGCGGCCTCAAGTTCGGCCGTTTCCGTGATGGTCGTGAGCCTGGCCTCGACGACCGCGCCCGGCATCGCGCGCTGGATACCGTTGACGATCACCTGGTCGGACTCCGAAAGACCGGCGCGCACGACGCGCAGCCCATCGACAACCGGCCCGGTTTCCAGCGGCTTCACGCCCACCGTTCCGTTCGGGGCGACGACATAAGCCACTTTCTGCGCACCTTGTGACACCACGGCAGTTTCCGGGATCATCAGTGCGGCGTACTCGGCCGAGCCTTCAACACGCGCATGGCCGAACATGCCGGGCTTCAGGAAGCCGTCCTGGTTCTTCACCAGAGCGCGCATCCGCACCGCGCCGGACCCGTTGTTGATTGCGTTGTCCGAGAAGTCGACAATGCCTGTCCAGCGATACTGGCTTTCGTCCTGTAGCTTGATCTCGACCTTGCCGCCGCTCTTTTCAGCTTCGCGCTGATATTTGAGCAACTGCGCTTCGGAAGCTTCAAAGCTGAAATAGACGTCACCCGTCGCGACGATCGTCGTGAGCACATCAGCCGCCGACGTTCCGCCCGCGATGACGTTGCCGGCATCAACCCTGCGGTCTGACACTGTCCCCGAAACCGGCGCCGTAACGCGCGTGAATTCCACATCAAGCTTGCGGGCGCGGAGAACCGCAGCCGCCACGTCCAGCGTGGCGCGGCGTTGATCATAATCCTGCCGGGAGATCGCTTGATCCTTCATCAGGATCTCGGCGCGCTCGAAAGCCTTGCGGGCCACAGAGGCGTCAGCCTCGGCCGATGTCAGGGCCGCCTGGGCCGGGCGGGGGTCGAGCGTGAAGAGCAGTTGGCCCTTCTTCACCACTTGCCCATCCTTGAAGTGCACGCCCTGGATGAAGCCGCCCGCGCGCGCCCTTACATCAACATGCTGGGTGGCCTCGAACCGGCCGACAAACTCATCCCAGTCGGTCACATTCTGCTTGAGGGGCGCCGCTACGGAAACTTGCGGGGTTGGCATACCGGCCGCTTCGGTCGGTTTCTGGCCGCAAGCGGCCAGTGCCGTAGCGGCAATCAATGCTGCCAGCAAAGGCTTGATAAGAGTATTCATGTAAGGACCCCGGGGAGGAGGCGGCGCCCATATTGGGCTGCCGTGATGTTGGTTCGGGCTTTTAGATCGGTGTCCGCCGCCTTATGTCAACGGGTGTTGACAAAACTTTTCGTGCAGTGCAGCAAAGGCGACATATGACGGTTCTTCACGTTGTCGGGTCTCGCAAGCGTAATGCGACGGTCACGCGCGCCAGCCTGCTGGCTGCCGCGACCGATCGGTTTGTGCGTGAGGGGTATGACAGCGTCAGCCTGCGCGAGATCGCGTCGGATGCAGGCGTCGATGTTTCCCTGGTCTCCCGTTATTTTGGCGGCAAGGAAGAGCTTTTCGCCGAAGTACTGGCCGCGTGCCCATCAGGCACCGAGATGTTCGAAGGCGATATCCACGATTTCGGCGCACGGCTCGCCACGAAGATCGTCGTCGATACGCAGGAAGACAAAGACCTGAATTGCCTGCTGATCATCCTGCGGTCCGCATCGTCTCCGAAAGCGCGCGAAGCGATCCGCAAGTCGGGTGAAGAGCGCTTTTTCGGCCCGATCGAAAAATGGCTTGGCGGCCCTGATGCAAATGTTCGTGCGCGCCTGATTGCCGATATCGTCATGGGCGTCACCATCGATCGCGTCATCTCTGATGATTTCGGCCTGGATGACGCCGCCCGCGAGCAGTTCCGCGTGCGCCTCGCCCGCACCCTGCAGAGCGCAATCGCGATCTGATTTCCGCTAGTCCAGCGGCACCACATCCACAGCCTGCGTGCTTGTCTGGCCGCCTGAGATGCGCACCACGCCGCGCACGGGCGCCACGTCGCCATAGTCACGGCCGTAAGCGACGATGATATGATCATCCCCCGCAAACATGCCGTTGGTCGGATCATACTCAACCCATCCTAGCGCGGCGCCACACCAGGCGCGGACCCATGCATGCATGGCGTCAGCGCCTTCCAGCCTTGGTTGTCCCTCCGGCGGATCGGTACGCAGGAATCCGCTGACATAGCCGGCAGGCACGCCGATCGCACGCAGGCAGCCGATCATGATGTGGGAGAAGTCCTGGCAGACGCCATGGCGTCGCGCGAAGGCCTCTTCGGGGGGCGTATTCACATCGGTCGCGTCGGGGTCAAACGTCATGTCACGATCAATCGCCTTGCCGATCGCTTCGACGATGGCGAGCGTGGTCAGCTCCGGCTTGATCTGGGATCGCGCATACAGGCCGAACTCGGCGCGGGCAGAAACGCGCGGCGAGTCAGCCAAAAAGTGCTGCGGCGCTTCCGGCGCGAGGCTTCGCACAGCTGTTATTTCCTGGGCGAGACCTTCCAGGCGAGGCGAGGTATCGGGCGTCGCCGGCTCCGCATAGCGTTCAACGCGCGCACGCAGCCGGAAGGCGATCTCGTCATGCGGCGCACGGAACGCAGCTTCCACCAGCGTATTACCGAAAAAGTCCGTGCGCGCGAGGCGCTCGTCGGGATGCGGCGTGATATCAAGAAGGCTGGTGATCGTCCGCTGCCGCCCCGGTACATCCGCCGGCGTCATGTACAGGACATGCCGCCCGCCTGACGCGGGGGTGGCGTAGGAATAGGTAATGCGAAGGCCGATATCATACAGCATGGATCAGCGCAGATAAGTTGATGTGATCAGATCAGACAGGGCGCTCAACTCGGTTCTCACCTGAAGCAGCGGCGCCGGATCAAGCAGCTCCGGCGCTGCGACCGCGAGTTCTGCGCGCAACTTCAGCGCAGCGCGTGACAGGGCAGACATCTGCGCCCCTTCCTTTGCGCCGGGAAGATAGCTCACCTGGCTCTCGATATCGGCCAGCTGATAGTGGATCGAGCGGGGGTTATTCGCATCGCACGCCAGCAGATCGATAACTGTTGGCCGCGACGTCGCAACGGCATAAAGCCGTCTATGGGAAAGCGCGCTGTCGCCAACTTCCACGACAAGATCAAGCGAGCCTTCCGGCGTTTCGGGTGCGGCGAACCACGCCAACAGTTGCGCCATGGCGCTTGCGCGCTCCAGTGATCGGCCGATCGACAGGAAGCGCCAGCCGGCGAACCGGTACATGTTGTCATGCACGAGGCCCGAGAACCCCGTGATCTGTCGCAACAGCGCGCCCAGCGCCCGCGCAGATGCATCCCCCGGCCTGACTGAAGACAGGCTTCTGGTGGCGCTGGCTGAAAGCTCGTTCAGCGCCGTCCACCCATCGACCGAAAAGCGATCGCGCACCACGCTCGCGCTGGCGGTGGCAGATGCAAGCGCCTGGAACAGATCGGACGGAATGCCCTTCAGCGGATCAAAATCGGCAAAGCCGGGAAAGCGCGCCGCATAATCCAGAAGATCGGTGTCAGACCGGCCTGCCTCTGCAAGTCTCACATTGATGGACCGCAGCAGCCGGATTAGCCCTTCCGCGCGCTCTACATAACGGCCCATCCAGAAAAGGTTGTCAGCAGCCCGGCTCGGCAGCGTTCCGATCTGCGTCCGCACATAGGGGGAGGCAGGCGAAGGCAGCATTGTCTCGTTGCGCACCGGGCGGTTGCTGACAACCCACACATCCGAGACAGAGCCGCCACGTTGCAGCGCAATCGCGGATGCATCGGCAGAGCGGCCGATCCGTCCATAGCCGCCGGGCATCACGCGCCATCCGCGAGACGTTCTCGCAAGGAAGACGCGCAGGCTCATCGGACGTGGAGTCAGCTTGCCGTCGATATGTGATGGGGTCGTCGAAAGCGTCACCGTTTCCTGCCCGACCAAAAGCGGCGCTTCCGCATCAAGTAGCGTGTCGACAACGCCGCCGGGCGCATTCTGCAAGTTGGAGCCCAGTGTTGTTGAATCTTCCGGATCGAATGGCATTCGCGTCGAAAGCGCCGACCCGATCATCATGCGATATGCATTCGCCCGCACGTGCGCCCGTTCTGCTTCCTGCCCGCACCACCATGTGGCGATATTCGGCATCTTCAATGGCTCTTGCCGCAGCGCCTGGCAGATGCGGGGAAGGAAAGCGAGCAGGGCGCGTGTTTCCAGAATGCCGGAGCCGAGTGCGTTTACCATCGCCAGCTTGCCGCGCCGGATTGCATCAACAAGTCCGGGCGTGCCAAGGCGCGATGCCTCATTGAGCTCCAACGGATCGGCATAACTTGCGTCGATACGGCGCCACAAAACGCTGATCGGCGACAATCCCGCAATCGTGCGGACCATCACCTGCCCATTCTCGACCGCGAGATCCTCGCCCTCCAGCAGCATGAAGCCGAGATAGCGTGCGATGTAGGCGTGTTCGAAATACGTATCGTTCAACCGGCCCGGCGTCAGGATGCCGACACGGCTTTCGCTATCGCCACGCAGGTCGTTGAGGGCATCGCGGAACGCCCGGAAGAATCCCGCCAGCCGATGCACGTTGGAGTTGGCGTAGAGGTCCGCGAACGTCCGCGCTGTTGCAACACGGTTCTCAAGAGCAAAGCCCGCGCCCGATGGCGCCTGAACGCGATCGCCCAGAACCCACCACTGGCCATCAGGCCCACGCCCGATTTCAAACGCGATGAAATTGAGGAAGTGCCCCGACCTTGGCCGTACGCCGACCATCGGGCGCAGCCATTCGGGGCTCATCGCGATAAGCGAGGCGGGCAGGTGGCCTTCCTTCACCAGGCGGGCGTCGCCGTACAGATCGGCGCACACGCTTTCCAGCAGCTCCGCGCGCTGGATCAGGCCTTCCGAAATCCTGGCCCATTCCGATTCATGTATCAGAACCGGCACATGGCTTAGCGGCCATGCGCGGTCGGTTACGTCCTTCTCGCCATACTGACGGAAGAACACGCCCGCATCGCGCAGGTACTGATCCCCCGCCTCGAACCGGCGTGTGATGTCGTCAGGCGACATCGCCGCGAGCGCTTCTATGAAGGGTCGCCACACCGGCCGCAGGGCGCCGGCCGCATCCACAAGCTCATCCGCCACGCCCGGAAAGGGCTTGTAATCCGCCAGCACGCTGGCGGCCGGATCGGGTTGCGGCCGGTTTTTCGCGGACACGATAAGTTCTGGCCTCAGATTCCCGCTGCCCGGCGAAGGTCCAGCGTGAAAGGAAACTCGGGATGCGGCGACTCGACGCCAAGTTGGTACATCCCGGGCGAATGTCCATGCCCCTCGAACCGGGCCAGACGCCGCGCCTCCGCTTCATTGCCGTTGACCGGAAATGTATCGTAACTCCGTCCGCCCGGATGCGCGACGTGGTACACGCATCCCCCGATCGCCCGGTCCGTCCAGGTATCGAAAACATCGAACACCAGCGGCACGTTGGTCGGCAGCACGGGGTGCAGCGACAATGGCGGTTTCCAGGCCTTGTAGCGAACGCCCGCCACGGCCGAGCCATTCCCGGTTTGCATCAGGGGTACGGGTCTGCGGTTGCAAGCCACCCGATATCGATCCGGATCGCCTGCGGTCAGTTTGACCTGCACCCGCTCCGCCGAGCTATCGGCATAACGCACCGTGCCGCCGATCGCGCCGGTCTCGCCCAGCACATGCCAAGGCTCCAGAGCCTGTCGGATTTCGAGATTGACGCCCTCGACATCGATTTCGCCGCAGAACGGGAAACGAAACTCCTGCTGCGCCTCGAACCATTCCGGCCTCAGGTCGAAGCCATGCGCGGAAAGATCCCGCAGCAGGTCGAGAAAATCCTCCCAAACAAAATGCGGCAGCATGAACTTGTCATGCAGCGTCGTGCCCCAGCGCACAAGGTTCCCCATGATCGGCGACTTCCACATGCGCGCGATGATCGCGCGCACCAGCACCTGCTGAGCCAGCGACATGCGCGCATCCGGCGGCATCTCGAAGCCACGAAACTCCACCAGGCCCAGCCGTCCCGTCGGCCCATCCGGGGAGAACAGCTTGTCGATGCAGATCTCCGTCCGGTGCGTATTGCCCGACACGTCGATCAAAAGATTGCGCAGCAGCCGGTCCACCAGCCAGGGCGGCGTATAATTCCCCGATCCCGGCGGCGAGATCTGTGACAGCGCGATCTCCAGCTCATAGAGCGAGTCATGCCGCGCTTCATCGATACGCGGCGCCTGGCTCGTCGGTCCGATGAACATGCCGGAGAACAGATAGGACAGCCCCGGCCGTTTCTGCCACAGCAGCAGCAGGCTCTTCAGAACATCCGGCCGCCGCAGGAAGGGCGAGTCGTTCGGCGTCGCGCCGCCCACCACTACATGGTTGCCGCCCCCCGTGCCTGTATGCCGCCCATCGATCATGAACTTGTCGCAGCCGAGCCGGCATTGCCGCGCCTCGTCGTACAGCGTCGTGGTGATATCCACGCACTCGCGCCAGCTCGTCGCCGGATGGACGTTGACCTCGATCACGCCGGGATCAGGCGTCACCCGCATCACATTCATGCGCGGATCATGCGGCGGCGCATACCCCTCGATATGCACCGGCATCTCCAGCGTCCTCGCGGCAGCCTCGGCGGCCGCCACCAGCTCGAGATAATCCTCGATCCGCTCCACCGGCGGCATGAACACGCACAGCCGACCCTCGCGCGCCTCAACTGTCATCGCGGTGCGCACCGAACCCGCAACCTCGGAGAACGACTGTTCCTGCACCTGCTGCCGGCCGCCTTCGCTTGCGGTAAACTGCGCCCGCGCCTGTTCAGCCGGTGGGTTGCCCTGCAGCGCGTAACCCTGCGACGTACCGATGAAAGCCGCATAGTCCGGCAGCGGCCCGCGTTCTTCGCCCGGATCGGCAGGGATCACGTGCGGATAAAGCGTCGGCGGAATCCAGGTCAGCGACTCCAGCGGCAGGCGGTAGCCAACCGGGCTGTCCCCGGGAGCAAGAAACATATGCCCCCGCCGCAGCTTCCACTTCTCGGACTTCCAGCGCCCCTTGGTCGCGACACGGCCCGGCGGCGGCGTCGCGGCCTTCTTCGGCGCGCCCTTTCCAACCTTCCCCTTGGTCGAAGCCTTCGCTTGCCAGCGCTGGATTGGCAGCACGTACCCGCTCGGCTCCGTCAGCCCGCGCTCGAACACGCGTGCAATGCGCGTACGCTCCTCCGGATCCTTCAGCTTCGAATTCTCCGGCGTTACATTCTCCGGAAGATTGCCTTCCTTCAAGATCCAGTTCGCAGGATCCTCGTAGGCCGGGATCACCATATCCGCATCGACGCCCAGTTCCTCGGCCATCGCCTGCAGCAGCTGTTCGGCGTGAACCTTCGTCGCCTTGCCGTCAGTCTTGTCGTTGGCGCCGTTCTCGCCGGCAACCAGTTCCGGATCATGCCAGATGGGTTTGCCGTCGCGCCGCCAGTAAAGCGAGAACGTCCATCGCGGCAGCGTCTCGCCCGGATACCATTTGCCCTGCCCATAGTGCAGGAACCCGCCCGGCGCGAAGCGGTCCCGCAGGCGCTGGATCAACTTGTCCGCCAGCTTCCTTTTCGTCGGGCCATCCGCGCCGGAATTCCACTCATCCGATTCGAAATCGTCGATCGAAACGAAAGTCGGCTCGCCGCCCATCGTCAGGCGCACGTCGCCTTCCTTCAGCGCCGCATCCACCTTTTCGCCCAGCGCATCGAGCGCCGCCCAGCTCTCGTCCGAGAAGGGCTTGGTGATGCGCGGATGCTCCGCCACGCGCGTCACCTTCATGTCGAAGTTGAATTCGACCTTGGGGCTGCCCGTCAGCCCGCCCGTGATCGGCGCGGCATTGCGATAGTGTGGCGTCGCCGACAGCGGAATGTGGCTCTCGCCGGTCAGTAGGCCTGACGTGGGATCGAGCCCGATCCATCCGGCGCCGGGCAGATAGACTTCACACCACGCATGAAGGTCGGTGAAATCAACGCTCGTTCCCGGCGGCCCGTCCAGCGACACAAGGTCAGGCTTCAACTGGATGAGATAGCCCGACACAAATCGCGCCGCGAGACCAAGATGCCGCGCCGCCTGCACCAGCAGCCAGCTTGAATCTCGGCACGATCCCTTGCCGCTTTGGAATGTCTCCTCTGGCGTCTGCACGCCAGGCTCCATGCGAATGACATAGCCCACCGCCCTCGATACCGCCGAGTTCAGCATCACGATGAAGTCGACCGTCCGCAGCCGGTCCTTCGGAATGCCGGCGAGGAATTTCTTGAGATGCGGCCCCATCGGTTCGGTCGTGCGATAGATCGCCAGATCGTCCGCGATCTCCGGCGGATACTCGAACGGCCACGTCTCCGCCGTCTCCTCCACGAAGAAGTCGAACGGGTTATACACCGTCATGTCTGCGACGAGATCGACCTCGATCTTCAGCTCGCGCACCGGCTCGGGAAACACATACCGCGCCAGCCAGTTGCCATAGAGATCCTGCTGGTAGTTCACGAAATGCTTGTCGGGCGAGACCTTCAGCGAATGCGAGATAACGCGCGTACGCGAATGCGGAGCAGGCCGCAGCCTTATGACCTGCGGCCCAAGCACGACCGGACGGTCATACTTGTAGTGGGTCAGGTGATAGATGCTTGCCTTGATCGACATTTTACCTGCCAGAACGCCCGTTTGCTGTTCACATAGAGCGCGATTTTCAGGCGCTTGTCGTCAGCTACTTTGGTGCGTGGGTCGGGCTGGAAGCATTTTGAGCGTAATGCGGCGCCATGCGCGCAAAAACCGATCACCCCGGGTGAGCGATCAGTCTGCCGCCTTATGTCGCTTCCGCTTGGCAAGCAGGATGCCGCCCGCCATTGCATCGGCCGCCGGTTCGGTCAGGCGCGCAGCGGTCGCCGGTGGAATGTAGTGCTTAAGGAAGTCGACCAGTCCACCAACAAGCGCAACGCGCGGCGCTCCGCGCGCGAGCACGGCTTCCACAAGCCCCGCGATATGGACAGCAGCATCACGCAGCAGGTTGGTCGCGGCCGGCTCGCCCGCCGCCGCATGCTTGATGACGATCGCGGCGAATGCGGCATAGTCCGTGGCGCTTGCCGTCTCCGACCAGCGGATCACGACGGCAGGATCAGATGAGAACCTCTCCAGTATCTCGTTCGCGAACTCCGTCGACTTCGCACGGCCATCAAGCGTGCGCAGGGCGTAGCGGATCGCGTTGAGCCCGATGTGCGCGCCGCTGCCTTCGTCTGAAACCGGAAAGCCGTATCCGCCTACGCGTATCGTGTGCTCGTCATACGTGATGCCGATGCTGCCCGTGCCGCACACGACGATGCCGCCATCGCCGCCGCCGAAAGCTCCAAGATAGGCGAGATACCCATCGCCTTCAAACCACGCACCGGCAAACGGATGCCGCCATGCCTCCAGCGCCGCTCGCGCCCCGAGTTGCCCGGTCCCCGCAAGACCGATCCCGGCATAGGTGTCAGCCAGCGCACCTTCGGTCAGCCCCGCTTCAGACAGCGCCTGCCGGGTGGCGGCCATGATGGATTCGCGCGCCGCCTCGAAACCGAAGCGCATGCTTGCTGGCCCCGAAAGGCCTTGCCCCAGCACTTGTCCCTCGGCCGTTTCCAGCCGCGCCCTGCAGCGCGTTCCGCCGCCATCGACGCCAAGGTAGAAGGTTGTCGCCATAACCCTTGTCTATCCCGATTTGCCTACCATTCAATCACACGTACAACGCGCAAGCACACACCGAGGACACATGGGCACCGAGGATATCAGCGCGCGCTATCTCGACCTCGATCTGTGGGGAACGGAGCAGGGCGTAAAGGTCCTGCACGAAGGGCAGGTGGAAGCCGTTGCCGCAGTCGGTCCTGCACTGGCCGCCATTGCCGCTGTCGTTGATGCTGCCGTCCCCCTTCTCAGGCGCGGCGGCCGTTTGATTTACGCCGGCGCCGGAACATCTGCACGCATCGGTATTCAGGACGGAGCAGAACTGTTTCCAACCTTCAGCTGGCCCCGGGATAAGGTTGCTTTCGCAATCGCGGGCGGGGAGGGCGCGCTTCTGCAGGCCGTCGAGAACGCTGAAGACTCCGCACCTGACGGAGTATCGCGTATCGCTGAACTCGAAGTCGGCGCTGATGACGTCGTCATCGGTCTCGCGGCGAGCGGCAACACGCCCTACACGGTCGCCGCCATTGAGGAAGCGCGCAGGCGCGGTGCGCTCACGATCGGCATAGCGAACAACGCAAACACCCGGCTGTTATCAGCAAGCGAATATGCGGTGCTCGTGGAAACCGGCCCCGAAGCCATCGCCGGATCAACCCGCATGAAGGCGGGGACGGCGCAGAAGATCGTTCTCAACATTCTCTCGACAATGTTGATGGTCCGCCTCGGCAAGGTCTATCGCGGCCTCATGGTTCACATGAAGCCGACCAACGAGAAGCTGCGCCACCGTGCTGTGCAGATGGTCATGATGGTCGCTGGCTGCACGGACGTTGTTGCGGTCGACGCTCTCCAGTCGGCGGGTGGTGACGTCAAGCTTGCCGTGCTGCTCGCAAGCGGGGCGGATATGGATGCCGCGTCATCTGCCCTGAAACTGCACGACGGAAACCTTCGCTTCGCTCTGATCGAGATCGCAAAGCGTCAGTGAACCTGATGTCCGGCGATCCACGTAGCTGTTGCGTTCATGTCGCCATCGAGCAGAACGAAGTCAGCGCGATGGCCTCGCACGATGCGTCCGCGCTCGCTGCCAATCTTCAAGAAGTTTGCAGGCGTGGCGCTGGCCATGCGCAGCGCGTCTTCGCGTGAAGCGTTCAGCATCGATATGGCATTGCGTACTGCGCCTGAAAGTTCCAGATGAGCGCCAGCCAAAGTTCCATTCTCCGTCCTCAGCGCGCCATCCCTGACCGCTATGGTTTCGCCGAACAACGTCATCGAATCTTGCGCTGCTCCGATCGTCGCCATTGCATCTGATACGAGAACAAGCCGGTCAGCCGTTTTCGCCGCCAAAGCTGCCCGCGCCGAAGCGGGATGAACGTGTATCCCGTCCAGAATAAGTCCGGCCCAGCAATCACTCCTGCCAAGCGCAACGCCAAGCGGTCCAGGATTGCGTCCATCCAGGGGCGGCATCGCGTTGAACAGGTGGGTAAAGCCCGTGGCGCCAGCATCCACCGCGCGTTCGACATCTTCCGCCGCCGCCGCCGTATGACCAAGGCTCACAATCACGCCCGCTTCTGTCAGCGCCTTGATTGTCGATGGCCCGATCTGCTCGGGCGCTACAGTCACCATGAGCGGAAAGTTTTGCTTTCGCGTCAGCACCTTCAGGTCCTCCGCATCGAACTCACGCATAAACCTCGCTGGATGGACGCCCCTGCGCGGCCCGGACAGCCACGGCCCTTCCAGATGAAGTCCAAGCACGCCATCAGCACCAGCGCGGATCGCTTCATCCACTGCCGCAATCGCCCGCACGGCCTTGTCGCGCTCATCCGATATCAGCGTCGCCATGAAACCCGTCACGCCAAACCGCTGATGCGCCTTGGCGATCACCGCAAGCGTCTCGACCGTCTGCGAGTCGTTGAACAGCACGCCCCCGCCGCCATTGACCTGCACATCGATGAACCCCGGCGCCAGCAACCCGTCCAGCTTCACCGCATCCCGGGAAACGCCAGCCGCAATCTCGGCAACGCGCCCGCCATCGACCCGCACCGTCACATCCGTGACGATGCCGTCTCCCGTGAACAATTCCGTTGGAGCTAGCGCCAGCATCAGCGTGTCTCTGTGATCTTGGTCAGCGTTGGCGGATGATCCGGCGAGCGCCCCCGCCGGATGGCGGTCGTGTTGGCCAGCACATAGAAGCGCAGCAGCATCGCAAGAAGCTCTAGCACCGGCTCCGCATCCGGCTGCACGGCAGCGCCCGCGCGATCCCGGTCCGCCGAGATGAACAGCACAGGGCTCCCCAGCTTCTCGAGATCGTCGGCAAGCTTCCGTAACCCGTCATACGCCGCATCGCGCTGCGCGAAGAGCACCACCCGAAGCTCTGGCCCCGTCAGCGCGAACGGACCGTGCCGCACCTCCGCCGCGCTCACCGCCTCCGCATGCAGCCCGTTGGTCTCCTTCAGCTTCAGCGCCGCTTCCGCCGCCACCGCAAGCCCGGGCCCACGGCCGATCACATAGACCGGCCCCTCGCGATCAAAGAACGCCTCGGCCGCGCTCCAGTCTTCCTTGAGCGCCTTCGCCAGCACATCAGGCGCACGCTCAAATGCCTCAATCATCATGGGGTCATTCAGCCAGTGCGCCGCCACGCCCAGAACCAGCGTCATTGCCGCAATGCACGACTTCGTCGCCGCCACACTCCGCTCCGGCCCGGCCTCAAGCGGCAGCACAACGTCCATCACACTGGCGAGCGGAGAAGCTGCATCGTTGATAAGCCCCACCCGCAACACATCGCGCCCGGTCGCCGACCTGCAGAACTCCACCAGATCCGGGCTCCGCCCCGACTGCGAAATTGCAAGCAGCAACGCCTTCTCGATATTCAACTGCCGCCCATAGATCGACCGTATCGACGGTGCCGCTGAGACCGTCGGCAACCCCAATCGCGCCTCGAACAGATACTTAGCTAGCAGCGCCGCCGCGTCCGAGCTTCCGCGCCCCGCAGCCACCGCGTAGCGGGGCGAAAGACCACGCAGCCGCTCGCCCAGCTTCCGCAATTCCGGTGTCGCGTGCGCCACCAGGCGCGCCGCCACATCCGGCGCCTCGCGGGCCTCCGCCTCCATCAATGTCGTGCGCACAGGCTCGTTCATCAGGCGACTCCGGTGCTCACCGTAGATATCGTCGTCCACTAAGCCCAGTAGCAGGGCAATTCTTTGCAGCTTGCAGGGCAGCGATCACAGGCGCCGGAATTGCTCGTCACGCAGCCGTGTATCGCGGCTGCCAAGATTAATTATTGACGGCGTAAAAAATAAAATAGACAGTGTCTAGCAAACTGCGGGTGACGGGCATGACTATGCGATCGGAAATTTGGGTGGCTGCGGCGCTTCTGGCCTTCACGGCGGCAGGGTGTACGCCAGGCGAGCAGAAGGCGGAAGCGGCAAAGTCGCAAGCCGTCGCCCCTGTCGAAGTTGAAGTCTATCGCATTGCGCAAACTCAGCAAGCGGGCGTCCTGCGCGCCAGCGGACTGGTAGCCTACAAGAGCGAGACGCTCCTGTCGTTCGGCGTCCCTGGCAGGATCGAAACCCTGCTCGTCGATGATGGCGCGCGCGTCTATGCCGGCCAGACTCTCGCTACCCTCCGCCGCACGTCGGTCGGCGCTGACCCCGCCGAATCGGAAATCGTCCGCCAGACCGCGCAACAGACCTTCGATCGCGTCAGTCGCCTCCACGCCGCCGGCGCCGCCTCGCAAGCTGACCTCGACAACGCCCGCCTCGCGCTCGAACGCGCGCGAGAGATCGTGTCGGTCGTCGCCCCCGCAACCGGCGTCATCCTCCGCCGCGACGCTGAACGCGGCCAGATGGTCACTGCCGGGCAGGCCATCCTGCAACTCGGCGAAGACCGCACAGGCATCATCGTCCGCGCCCAGCTGTCATCCGTCGATGTCTCGCAGGTCCGTGTCGGAGACGTCGCGCAGGTCAACATTGCCGGTCGCGAACGCCGCTCGGGCAAGGTCTCGCAAGTCTCCCCGAAAATGGCCGCCAACATGGGTACCTTCGAAGTCGAGGTCCGCCTCGACGATCCGAAAGACCTCAAGAGTGGCGAAGTCGCCGAAGTCCTGATCGCCGCCAAGCCCGTCGTCGGGCAGGTCGAAAAATTCCGCTACCTGATCCCCGCGATTTCGCTGATCGATGCGCGCTCTGATCAGGGCATGGTCTATGTTGTCGACGCTGCGGGCAAAGCCACGCGGCGGTCGATTCAGACCGAAGGCGTCACCGATGCCGGGGTGGTCGTAATCTCTGGCCTCCAGCCGGGCGAGGCGATCATCACGCGCGGCGCTTCCATGGTGCGCGACGGCGACACCGTCAAATTCCGCCAGGAATAGACCATGCAGGCGATCACACGCTTCTTCATCGAGCGCTGGCAGTTCACGCTCATCGTCTTCGTTATGCTTTTCGCGCTTGGCCTGGCCAACGTGCAGGCCATTCCGAAATCGGAAGACCCCATCGTGAAGTTCGCCGGCGTCGGCGTGTTCGTCGTCCTGCCGGGTGCTGACCCTGAGCAGATGGAGCGCGTCGTCGCCATCCCGATCGAGACCGCGCTCAACGGTCTCGAATACGTCGACACCATTTCCTCCAACAGCAGCGCCGGCCTCGCTTCGATCAGCGTGCAGTTCGAATACGGCACCGATCCTGAGAAGAAGTATGACGAGGTCGTTCGCGAACTGAACGTGATCCGCCCGACGCTCCCCGCCGGCATCACCATGATCCGGGCCGACCGCGCCAACCCCGCCCAGACCAGCATCGTGCAGATGGCGCTGGTCAGCGAAACCGCGCCCATGCGCCAGCTCGATGCCTACGCCCGCGAACTGCGCGATGCGATGGAGCGCGCCCCCGGCGTGCAACAGGCAGAAATCTGGGGTGTGCCCACCGCCGAAGTCCGCGTCACCGTCGATCTCGACAAGCTCGCCGCCTATCAGCTTCCCCTCGGCGCCGTCACCGAAGCGCTGGAGCGGGAAGGGGCTGACCTTCCCATCGGCTCCGTCGAAAGCAGTGGCCGCCGGTTCAACGTCGAAGCCACCGGCCCGTTAGATAGCGTGCAGGAAATCCGCGACGTCGTCCTTCGCAGCGGCAATGGATCCACTGTCCGCGTCGGCGACATCGCCAATGTCGAATGGACCAACGACGAACAGACCCACATCACGCGCTACAGCGGCAAACGCGCCATCTTCGTCACGGCCCGCGCAAAGCTCGGCGCCACGATCTTCACGGTCATGGATGCCCTAAAGGCGCGCGTCGATGCATTCGAGCCGCGCCTTCCGCCGGAGATCAAGCTCGAACGCGGCTTTGATCAGTCCGAAACCGTCGCCCACCGCCTCTCGTCGCTGGGGCGAGACCTCGGCATCGCAATTGCGCTCGTTCTGCTCACGCTGCTGCCGCTTGGCTTCCGCGCCTCGCTCATCGTCATGGTCTCGATCCCGTTCTCGTTCGCGATCGGCATCACGGTCCTCAACATTCTCGGCTATTCGCTGAACCAGCTCTCGATCGCTGGCTTCGTGTTGGCGCTTGGCCTGCTGGTCGACGACTCCATCGTGGTGACAGAGAACATCGCGCGCCACCTGCGAAGCGGCCTCACGCCTCGCGACGCGGCGCTTGAAGGTGTCAAAGAGATCAACGTCGCCGTCGTCGGCTGTACGGCGGCCCTGCTGCTGGCCTTCGTGCCGCTACTCAACCTGCCGGAAGCTGCAGGCGACTTCACGCGCTCACTGCCGATGGCTGTCGTCTGCACCATCGCCGCGTCGCTCTTCGTGGCGCTGAGCGTTATTCCGTTCCTCGCCAGCCGGCTGCTTCCGCGTAAGAATCATGGCAACGTCTTTCTCGACGTCATCATGGGCGGCATCCACGCTGTCTATCGTCCTATCCTCCATATCGCGCTGTCTTTCCCGCGCATCACCATCGCAATCGGCCTGGCCTTGTTCGCCGCCACGCTGACGCTGGTTCCCAAGCTCGGCTTCAGCCTTTTCCCCGAAAACGACAGTCCGTACTTCCTCGTTCGCGTGGAGCTACCGCAAGGCGTCTCTGTCACCGAGACGGATCGCGCCGTGCAGTTCGCTGACGGCGTGCTGGCCAAGCACGAGAACATCAGCTGGCGTTTCTCGAACGCGGGCAGGGGCAACCCTCGCGTCTATTACAATGAACAGCCTTCCGAAACGCAGTCGAATGTCGGCGACATCTATGCCCGCTTTGACCATTGGGAAGCCGAAACCGGCCATGCCGAACTCGAAGCGCTTCGCAACGAGCTTTCGACGTTCGCCGGCGCGCGCTTCAACGTGAAGCGCTTCCTCAACGGTCCGCCTATCGAAGCGCCTATCGCTGTCCGCGTCCGCGGGGCCGACATTAATGTCCTCACCGACCTCGCCTCGCAAGTCGAACGCCTCGTCACCGAAGCCGACGGCACGCGCAACGTTCGTAACCCGCTCGGCGAGAAGCTGGTAGATCTCAATCTCAACATCGATACCGAAGTCGCTGCCCTTCGCGGCGTTCCAGCAGGCGCGATCGACCAGACCCTTCGCATCGCCATCGGCGGCGCCCGTGTTGCTACATTCCGTGACCCCGTGGGGGACTCGTATCCAATCGTCGTCCGCGCCCCACGCGCCGAACGCATGAAGATCGAGGACGTCAACAAGCTCTATATCTGGACTAACACCGGCGCAGCTGCGCCCCTGTCGGAGTTCGCCAAGCCGACGCTCTCCGCCGGTCCTTCCCGGATCAGCCGCTACGAGCGGGAGCGTACCGTCACGATCACTGCCTTCACGCAACCCGGCCGTCTGGCGGGTGAAGTGACGCGCGCCGTTGCTGCGAAGCTCAGCCCGCTCAAATTGCCGCCCGGCTACTCCATCTCGTATGGCGGCGAGGCGGAAGCGCAATCGAGAAGCTTCGGCGGGTTTGGCCCAGCCATCATCATTGCCTGCTTCGGCATCCTTGCTGTGCTGCTGCTGGAATTCGGTTCGTTCTCCAGCGCCGCCGTCGTGGCGTTCGTTATCCCGTTCGGTATCATGGGTGGCCTGATCGCGCTGTTCATCGGCAAGGAGTCGCTGTCCTACACCTCGATCATCGGCTTCATCGCCCTGATAGGCATCGAAATCAAAAACTCGATCCTGCTGGTTGAGTTCGCGAACCAGGAGCGTGAACGCGGAACGCCGCTACGCGAAGCCATCGAGAAAGCGGGCGAAGTCCGCTTCCTGCCGGTGCTGCTCACCTCGATGACGGCCATTGGCGGCATGATCCCGCTGGTGATGGAGCGCTCGCCGCTCTATTCGCCGCTTGCTATGGTCATCATTGGCGGCCTCATTACTTCCACGTTGCTAGCCCGTATCGTCACGCCGCCGCTCTACCTGCTGCTCGCCCCCGGCGAAAAGAAGCAGAAGAAGTCGAAACGTAGCCGCCGCGGCAAGGGCGATGTCGATCCGGTCATCACGCCAGCGGAATAGACCGCCTCTGGCGAGCGATCCCGGGCAGCGCTACACGTCGGTATGCGCCACGCCCTGACTCGACACCCGTCTTCGGTATCGCCCGCCAATGCGATAGATGCCGAGATCACACGCACTGCCGAAAGCCTCGCGCTTCGGTTCACCGTCACCGGCGATATCGGGCAACTGGCCCTACCTGAGCTGGCCAATCCCACCCGTGCTGACGAGCTCTGGAAACATTCCTGTTTCGAAGCTTTCATGATGCCGGAGCAGGGCAGCGGCTATAGCGAGGTCAATCTGTCCCCCACGGGCCAGTGGGCCGCCTACCATTTCAAAAGCCACCGCTCCGGCATGACCAATATCGCCGAAGCGACCGACCCCGGCGTCGGTACCCGCGCCTTCGGTGACCGCTTCGATCTGAGCGCCACGTTCGACCTGCGTCGCCTGCCGAATCTGGAAGGCCCGTGGAAAGTCGGCTTGTCCGTGATTCTCGAAGGCCTCTCGGGCATCCGGTCCTACTGGGCGCTCAAACATCCCGTGGGAAAGCCGGATTTCCACCATGCGGATTGCTTTGCCCTGCGACTTCCTTCAGCAGATTAAGTCATGAAATTCGGCATCGATCGCCTCCTCGCTGACCCCGCTCTCCGCGCCCCCCTGAAGGGCAAGCGCGTGTCCCTCGTCGCGCACCCGGCCTCCGTCACGCGCGATCTCACCCACACGCTCGACGCACTCGCCGCCACCGGCGACATCAAGCTCTCGTCCGCCTTCGGCCCGCAGCATGGGATGCGCGGCGACAAGCAGGACAACATGGTCGAGAGCCCGGATTTTGATGATCCGATCCTCGGCATCCCGGTCTTCAGTCTCTACGGCGAACAGCGCCGCCCCACCGGCCAGCAGATGGGCACGTTCGACGTCGTGCTGATCGACCTGCAGGATCTCGGCTGCCGCATCTACACCTTCATCACCACGCTGCTCTACGTCCTCGAAGCCGCTGCGAAAGAGGGCAAGTCCGTCTGGGTGCTCGACCGCCCGAACCCCGCTGGCCGCCCCATCGAGGGCCTGACACTTCGCAAGGGCTGGGAAAGCTTCGTCGGCGCCGGCCCCATGCCGATGCGCCACGGCCTCACCCTCGGCGAGCTCGGCCATTGGTTCATCGAGCACTACAAGCTCGACGTTGACTACCGTGTCATCGAAATGGAAGGCTACCAGCCCGACGCCGCCCCCGGCCACGGCTGGCCGCTCTACGAACGCACCTGGATCAACCCCAGCCCCAACGCGCCCAATCTCTGGATGGCTCGTGCCTATGCCGGCACGGTCATGCTCGAAGGCGCAACCTTGTCAGAGGGCAGGGGCACCACCCGCCCGCTCGAACTCTTCGGCGCTCCGGACATTGACGCCCGCCGGGTCATTCTCGAAATGCACAATCTCGCCCCGCAATGGCTGCGCGGCTGCAAGCTGCGCGACTGCTGGTTCGAGCCCACCTTCCACAAGCACGTCGGCAAGCTCTGCTCCGGCGTCCAGATCCACACCGAAGACCCAACCTTCTACGACCATCAGGCCTTCCAGCCCTGGCGCATCCAGTCGCTCGCCTTCAAGGTCGTCCGCAACCTCTACCCGGACTACCCGCTCTGGCGTGACTTCCCGTACGAGTACGAACTCGGCAAACTCCCCATCGACGTCATCAATGGCAGCCCCCTCCTGCGCGAATGGGTCGACGACCCCGCCGCCCAGCCCGGCGACCTCGACGCCATCACCCAGCCCGACGAACAGGCATGGGCCGCCGTCCGCCGCCCCCATCTGCGCTACTGACACGCCCCGCGAAGGCAGAATCCTTGCAAGATCGTCAGATTGGCTGAAAATGGCTGATATTGGCTGCGGGGAACCAGCTTGAGCATGGAAGGCGAGCCCAAAACGGCCCAGCTCCTCGCCGAATGGCGTGGCGGCGCCGTCGACGCCCGCAACACGCTCATCGCCCGCCTCCACCCGGAACTCTCGACCATCGCCGCCGCCCGCCTGCGGGCAGAGCGGGGCACATCCCTCTCCACCGGCGACCTGATCAACGAATCCGTGATGCGCATCGCCACTTCGGATGGCCTGTCGATCACCGACCGCACCCACATGCTTGCGCTCGCCTCGCGCATCATGCGCAACATCCTGGTCGACCACGCCCGCTCCAAAAACGCCGGCAAACGCCACCATCACAAGGTTGAACTCACCACGCAGGTCGACGGTGATCAGCGCTTTGATCTGCTTGTCCTCGATTCCGCGCTTGTCAGGTTGAAGGTGCTCGACGCCCAACTCGCGGAGCTTGTGGAAATGCGTTATTTCGGGGGGATGACGGTTGAGGACGTCGCCGTCGCGACCGGCATGTCCGAACCCACGGTCAAGCGCCGCTGGCAGGTGGCGCGCTCCTGGCTGCTCGACGCGCTCAGCAACCCGATCGACGAATGAGCGACATCGCGCTCGATCGCGAAGCGCTCGCCCTGTTCGAGGCTTTCCTCGAAGCCGAGCCTGCGGACCCCGATGCGTGGCTCACCGCAAACACGGCCGGCCGCCCCGCGCTGCTCGCTCGCCTGCGCGCCTTGATCGATGCCGAAGCCACCGTCGCCTTGCTCACAGGCGGCGCCGTCGCCTCTATCGAAAAGGAAGACCCAGCGCCAAGCCGCCTCGCGGGCTACGCCATCTCCGAGCGCATCGGCGCCGGTGGCATGGGCTCCGTCTATCTCGCCAAGCGCGACCGTGGAGACTTCGAGCACCTCGCCGCCATCAAGATCATCCGCCCCGGCCTCCTGTCACAACGTCTCGTCGACCGTTTCCGCCGCGAACGCCAGATCCTCGCCCAGCTCCGCCACCCCAATATCGCGCAACTCTTCGATGGCGGCGAAACAGAAGACGGCTCGCCCTACATCATCATGGAATATGTGGAGGGCACGGCGCTCCTCGCATGGGCCGACGCCAACAAGCCTTCTCGCAATGATCGCATCGACAAGCTGCTGCAAGCCTGCGCTGCTGTCTCCTTCGCCCACGCCAACCTCATCGTCCATCGCGACATCACACCGTCGAACGTCATGGTCACAGCCGCCGGCGTCGTGAAGCTGATCGACTTCGGCATCGCGCGCCCTGCCGGCACCCGCGAAGCCGCGCCGCCGCCGCCGCCCACCAGCGGCAGCGGCTCGCTCCATACGCTCAGCCTCACGCCCGGCTTCGCTGCCCCCGAACGCATGACAGCCGCAGAGCCCACCACCGTCGCCGACGTCTATTCCCTCGGCAAGTTGGCCGAGAAGCTGCTCGACGACGCGAAAGGCGACGCCGAACTCACGGATATCATTGCCCGCGCCACCGCCCTCGATCCAGACGACCGCTACGCCTCCGTCGATCTCTTCGCGGCAGACCTGCGCGCCTGGCGAGACGGCTATCCCGTCGCGGCTCACACAGGCGGCCGCCGCTACGCCTTCACGAAGTTCCTCGGCCGACATCAACGCGCCGCATGGGCGACGGGCCTGGGCGTCGCTGTACTGCTCGGCGCCTTCGCCGCTACCGGCATCGCCTTTTTCCGCGCAGACGCTGCGCGCTTGGCCGAAGCCCAACGCTTCGAAGATGTCAGAACGCTCGCCAACTACCTTTTGTTTGATCTCAACGAACAGCTCCGCTCCGTACCCGGCAACACAACCGCACGCGCCGACCTTGCCGAAAAAGCGCAGACCTATCTCGACAAGCTCGTCGTCACGCCAAATGCAGGACGCGAGTTGCGCCTGGAAACAGCAAAAGGCCTCATCCGCCTTGCCGAAATCCAGGCCTCCCCGCTCGAGCGCAATCTCGGCCTCGACAAATTCGCGGGCGAGAACCTGCAGAAGGCGCGCGCCATGCTTGCAAGCGTCCGCGCCGAATTCGGCGACGCGCCGGCAATCGCCATCTCCGAAGGGCAGATCGAGGCCATCGCCAGCCTGATCGAGTTCTACAAACATACCGACGCCGAGACGTCACTCAAACTGCTCAACGCCGGCAAGGCCGCCATCGCGCGCGTTCCCGAAGCCCGGCGCGATCGCAGCTGGCGCGTCGCCCAGCGCGACCTCAGCCGCGCGGAGATGGAACGCCACACCGCCAACGAGGAATACGAAGAGCTCGTCATCGCCGCCGATCAGCACGATGCCTTCGTCAACGCCTGGCCCGCGCAAGAGCAGGGCGACGCCGCCGTGATCGAACACGCCTACGCTGCCTACAATCGCGGCCTCGCCTGGCATCTGATGGGCCGCCGCGCCGAAGGCTACCCCGTCATGCGCGCAGCTCACGACGCGTTTGCAGCGGCCGAACGTAAATCGTCGGGCGACCCCTTCCTGCTCTACATGATCGGCTGGAGCGGGGCGGACGCCTATGCCGCCGGCGCGGAACTCGACAAGGCCGAGGAGGCCGCAGACCTCCTGGAAAGCGCGCAGCGCGCGGCCGAGCGTCTCGTCGCCATCGAGGATCGCGACGAGTCGGCCCGCGTCCTGCGCATCATGGTCGGCGAAGCCTACGCCCAGCACCTTGCCAATGTCGGTCGCTTTGATGAAGCCATCGCCGAACAGCAACGCATCGTCGCCGCCAAGATTGCAGACATGGATGAAACCAGCTCAGGTGCCGACGCCGGCTGGGGCGAACTTATGCTCGGCGGCATTGCGCAGAAAGCCGGCCGCCGCGATCTCGTATGCAGCGCCTTCAAGGATTCCGAAACCCACTTCGCCAATGCCGAGCGCCTGGATCGCCTCGTGGAGTTCCACAAGACCTTCCTCCCCAATCTGCGCGCCAACCTCGCCAAGTGCGCCCAAGGCCGCCCGCTGAGTGAGTTCCTCCCGCTGCGCTAACGCGATGCCGTCCTGCGCGTCCCCGCCGCCGGCGGCGTCTCCGCGTCACCAGCGAAACACTGCGCCTTCGACATCCAGTTCCGCGCATTTGCACCAACGACCTTCAGACCGGTATCTGCGATATTCCGCACCTGTGTCACGACCTGACAGAACTCTTCCGCCAGTCCCTCGATCACTTCGCTCTCGCTTGGATCGTTGTAGAGCCACACCTCGCCGGACGGCGCTGTCAGCTTCAGATGTGGTCGGGGCTCAGGCGCCGCCTCGCGCCTTACCTTGAAGGTCCATCCATAAGTGTTGTTGCCCAGCACCACGATATTTCGGATGCGGTCGCCATTCCGGCGGACTACGCCCAGCACATCGAACACTTCCTGTCCGTGCGCCCATGTCTCCATCAGCCGGGCCGTCAGCGAAGACCGGACGCTCATGTCAGGCCCCGCCCATTTCACCCGCCCCGATGGGTCAGCGCGGGAAAAGCGCTCTACCGTTTCATCAAACCCGGCCTTCCAGGCTTCAACCAAGGCTCTGCCAGCCAACCCACCCAGCCACTCCGTCTCGTAACTCCCCATCGTCCCGCCCGCCGCGCGGTGTGCTTCAAGCCCGGAATAATACGTTTCGAAAGAACCATCGCCCTTCAGCGAAAGCCCCGCCGCCAGATTCCAGACGTGCAGATGCTGGATCACTCGGTTGATCGTCCAGTCCTTGAAAGCTGTTTTCTGCTGGAGCTCCGCATCGCTCAGCGGCGCCACTAGCGCGTGCAGGGACGCACTCTCTTCGAGGAAGTCAGTCGCAAGGTTTTTCATGCAGGCTTCTATCGCAGCCCGGCATTGATCTTGGCAAGCGCTGCGCTACCCGGCGTCAGCTGGTCCGTGCCCAACTGGTTCAACGGAGTCTCCGTCGTTCCCAGTCGATCATGCAGATCCGTCGCCTCGGGATCGACGAACAGCAGCCCCGTCACGATCTCGCCCTCTGCATGACGCTCCTGCAGATAGTTCGCCGCCACGATCTTGTTGGTCGGATCATACTCCTCATGCAGTTTCCGCAGCCGCAATACAGATCCATCATGCTGCGTCACCTCGCGCACTTGGCCCGGCGCGTAGCTGGTCGTGATCGGCGCCCGCCCAAGGATCACGTCGAGCCGGTTCACCGCTTCATTATGCTCGCGGACATAGTCGAAACTCTTGGTCGATCCCGCATGGTTATTAAAAGCCACGCACGGGCTGATCACATCGATGAACGCCGGCCCATGATGCGACAGCGCACCCTTGATCAGAGGGACAAGCTGTTCCTTGTCACCCGAAAACGATCGCCCCACATAAGTCGCGCCCAGTTGCAGGGCGAGCGCGACGAGATCGATTCCGCTCTCGGTATTCTCGACGCCCTTCTTGGACTTCGACCCCTTGTCCGATGTCGCGGAGAACTGGCCTTTCGTGAGTCCGTAAACGCCATTGTTCTCGACAATATAGCTCATGTTCACGCCGCGCCGGATCGAGTGCGCGAACTGACCCAGTCCGATCGAAGCACTGTCGCCGTCGCCCGAAACGCCCAGATAGATCAGATCCCGGTTCGCAAGGTTCGCTCCAGTCAGAACAGACGGCATCCGCCCGTGCACGCTGTTGAACCCGTGGCTCTGCCCGAGAAAATAGTCAGGCGTTTTCGACGAACAGCCGATCCCCGACATCTTTGCCAGCCGATGCGGCTCGATATCCAGCTCGAACGCCGCCTGCACAATCGCCGCGCTGATCGAGTCATGCCCGCACCCGGCGCACAGCGTCGAGACCCGCCCCTCATAATCCCGCCGCGTAAAGCCAAGCTGGTTCTTGGGCAGTGCAGGGTGATGCAGTTTCGGCTTCAGAATGTAGGTCATTGTCCTGTCCTACGTCTTGGTCGTGATCTGGCGCGTTGCCTTGCGGGCGTCGAGCCGTTTACCGATGGCGTCGATCAGGAAGCGCGCCGTAATCGGCGTTCCGTCGTAATGCAGGATCGAGGTGAGGTGAGAGGCATCAATCCCGCCTTCGATCATCAACAGCGAGCGCAACTGCGCATCCCGGTTCTGCTCCACGACGCAGATTTCGTCGTGCGCATGGATGAAATCGTATACGTCCTGCCCGAACGGGAATCCGCGCACGCGCATCGCGTCGATATGGTGCCCCTGCGCTTCCAGCTGTTCCAGCGCTTCGTGCATGGCAGGGGTGGTGGAGCCGAAATAGATCGCTCCAATCTTTGTCGCCTGCTTCGCCGGCCGCATCACGGGCTTGGGCACGAGTGCGGCGGCTGTGTGAAATTTCTTGAGCAGCCGCTCCATGTTGTCCTGATAATCGACGCCCTTTTCCGAATATCCCGCCATCCTGTTACGCGATGTGCCGCGCGTGAAATAGGCGCCCTTGGTCGGGTGCGTGCCGGGATAGGTGCGGAACGGAATTCCGTCGCCGTCCACATCGGTATAGCGACCGAAGAACTTGCCGGCCTCCAGCTCCTCCGCGGTCATCACCTTGCCGCGGTCCAGTTTCCGGCTGTCGTCCCATTCGAACGGCTCGACCAGCCATTCCTGCATCCCGATGTCGAGGTCGAGCATGACAAACACGGTCGATTGCAGTCGCTCGGCCAGATCAAACGACAGCGCCCCGAACTCGAAGCACTCGCCGGGGTCGGATGGCAACAGCATTACATGCTTGGTGTCGCCATGGCTGGCATAAGCGGCCATCAGCAGATCCGACTGTTGTGTTCGCGTCGGCATGCCGGTGGACGGGCCGCCGCGCTGCACGTCGAAGATCACGGCGGGTATCTCAGCGAAGTAGGACAGCCCGATGAACTCGTTCATCAGCGAGATGCCGGGACCGGACGTGCAGGTGAAAGAACGTGCGCCGTTCCAGCCTGCGCCGACAACCACGCCAATCGAAGCGATCTCGTCCTCGCACTGCACGATGGCGTATTTCTTCGAGCCATCCGGCGCGGTACGGAAATCCTCGCAGTATCCCGTGAACGCTTCCGCCAGCGAGGTCGATGGCGTGATCGGATACCATGCGCAGACGGTCGCCCCGCCATAAACCGCACCAAGAGCCGCCGCTGCATTGCCTTCGACGAAGATGCGATTGCCGACTGCGTCCGATCTGTGGAGCTGCAGGCCGATAGGCTTGAGATTGGCTTTGGCCCAGTCGCGGCCGAGATTGAAAGCCGCAAGATTGGCCGGGATCAATTTGGGCTTGGAAGCAAACTCTTCCTTCAGCAGCTGCTCGATCACGGCCGGTTCGATACTGATCAGCCACGACAGCGCGCCGACATAGCAGATGTTCTTGAACAGCTGCCGTTCGCGCGGAACCGAGTACGCCTCGTTGCAGATCGCCGTCAGTGGCACGCCGATGACGTGGATATCGTCGCGGAATTTCGAGGCGGGCAGGGGCTTGGTCGAGTCGTAGAAGAGATAGCCTCCTGGCACGATCTCCTTCACGTCGTCGTCCCAGGTCTGTGGGTTCAGCGGCACAGCAAGGTCAACGCCGCCGCGCCGCCCGAGATGCCCTGCGCCGGAGACGCGCACCTCATACCAGGTCGGCAGGCCCTGAATGTTGGACGGAAAGATGTTGCGCGCCGCGACCGGCACGCCCATGCGAATGATCGACTTGGCAAACAGGCCGTTGGCCGAAGCCGAGCCCGACCCATTCACGTTGGCAAATTTCACGACGAAGTCATTCACGGCCGCCAGCGGGGCGGGCTTGAAGGAGCTGGCCTGCGTTACCGTGTCCGGCATTTCGGTCCTGCCTGCGTGATGTCGATCAGGTATTTCTGCATGTCCCACGCGCCCGTTGGGCAACGCTCGGCGCAAAGGCCGCAATGAAGACAGACATCCTCGTCCTTCACCATCACGCGGCCGGTTGGCAAGCCGTCAGCTACATAAAGATCCTGCGCGAAGTTGAACGCGGGCGCTTTCAGTCGCTCGCGCAACTCCTTCTCGTCGCCATCGTCAGTGAAGGTGATACAATCCATCGGGCAGATATCGACGCAGGCGTCGCACTCGATGCAAACCTTCGGTGTGAATACCGTCTGCACATCGCAATTGAGACAGCGTTGCGCCTCCTTGAAGCCCAGCCCCTGGTCGAAGCCCAGCTCAACCTCGGCTTTCACATCCTTCAGCGACTGCGCCTTGTCGCGATGCGGAACCTTGAAGCGCAGGTCGTTGGATATATCGTTGTCATAGCTCCACTCGTGGATGCCCATCTTCTGGGAGATCACGGTGACGCCCGGCGCGGGTCGCACGCTGATATCCTGGCCGCTCAGAAACATGTCGATCGAGACGGCGGCTGCATGCCCATGCGCCACCGCCCAGATGATGTTTTTGGGCCCAAATGCCGCGTCGCCACCGAAGAAAACGTTCGGGATGGTCGATTGCATCGTCTCCTGTCCGACAACGGGCATGCCCCATTTGTCGAAGTCCATGCCGACGTCGCGCTCGATCCATGGGAAGGAGTTTTCCTGTCCCACGGCGATCAGCACGTCATCGCATTCGAAATGCTGGTCCGGCTCGCCGGTTGGAACGAGGCTGCGCTTGCCTTTCTCGTCCTTCGCCCACTGCATCTTCTGGAAGGTGACGCCGGTGAGCTTGCCGTCCTTGTGGGTGAACTCACGCGGATTGAGGAAGTTGATGATCGGAATATCTTCGTGCATCGCGTCTTCCTTCTCCCAGGGAGACGCCTTCATTTCGTCGAAGCCGGACCGCACGATGACTTTCACATCCTCTCCGCCGAGCCTGCGTGAGGTGCGGCAGCAATCCATCGCCGTGTTGCCGCCGCCGAGGACGATCACGCGCTTGCCGATCTTGCTGGTGTGTTCGAACGAGACGTTCGACAGCCAGTCGATGCCGATATGGATGTTCGCCGCGCCTTCCTTGCGGCCCGGAATGTCGAGATCGCGGCCACGCGGCGCGCCCGTGCCCACGAAGATCGCGTCATAGCCTTCAGCCATCAGGGCCTTCAGCGAGTCGACGCGCTCGGTCAGGTGCATCACCGGGCCGAGGCTGGTGATGTAGCCGACCTCTTCGTCGATAACTTCTTCCGGAAGCCTGAAGCGCGGTATCTGGCTGCGGATCATGCCGCCGGCCTTCTTGTCCCCGTCATAGACGTGGACTTCATAGCCCAGCGGGGCGAGGTCTCTAGCGACTGTCAGGGAAGACGGCCCGGCGCCCACACACGCGATCTTCTTGCCATTGCGCGGGGCGACCTTGGGCAGAAGGGATGCGAAGTCTGCCTTGTTGTCGGCAGCCACCCTTTTCAGGCGGCAAATCGCCACCGGGTCCTCTTCAACACGCCCGCGCCTGCAGGCGGGCTCACATGGCCTGTCGCAGGTCCGCCCGAGAATTCCGGGGAACACGTTCGACTTCCAGTTGACGAGATACGCTTCAGTATAACGTCGGTCCGCAATCAGCCTGATGTATTCGGGCACGGGCGTGTGCGCTGGACATGCCCATTGGCAGTCGACGACTTTATGAAAGTAGTCTGGACGGCTGATGTCCGTTGCCTTCAAAGGCGGACCCCTGTTCTGGCGCTAACGCATTCCAGTACCCGTGGGACCAAGCCTACTCCCGCTTCGCGGAAAAGGTCCATGGGGGTCGCAACGACTTTCGACAGGTGCCGCAGCGCAGCAAAGCGCGCGTCACTTGTCGTATGATCAGTCGGAGTTTGCGAACGTGTCGCGTCAGCGCGGCAGGCTGGACGAACCCATCAGGTATTCGTCGACTGAGCGGGCGCACTGACGCCCTTCACGGATCGCCCACACCACCAGCGACTGGCCACGACGCATATCTCCGCAAGCGAAGATCTTGTCCGTCGATGTCTTGTAGTCGTTGGTGCTCGCCAGCACGTTGCCGCGCGGGTCGAGTGTTGCGCGCGTCTGGTCAACCAGCCCCGGCAGGACAGGGCCGGTGAAGCCCATCGCGAGCAGGACCAGATCGGCCTTCAGCTCGAACTCGCTGCCGGCGACTTCCTTCATCTCCATGCCGTTCGCACCGCGCACCCATTCGACGCGCGAGCATACGAGCGCTGTAATCTTGCCGCCTTCGCCGATCGCGCGCTTGGTCACGACCGCGAAATCACGCTCGCAGCCTTCTTCGTGCGAGGACGAGGTGCGGAGCTTCAGCGGCCAGTCCGGCCAGGTCATGGCCTTGTTCTCTTTGGTTGGCGGCTGGGGCATGATTTCGAGCTGCGTGACCGAAGCCGCGCCATGCCGGTTCGATGTGCCGATGCAGTCCGAGCCGGTATCGCCGCCGCCGATGACGACGACATGCTTGCCCGCTGCGGTGATAGTGCCTTCCGGCGCAGCCGTCTTCTCGTCGTCGCCCGCGACGCGCTTGTTCTGCTGCGTGAGAAAATCCATGGCGGGGTGGATGCCGTCCAGCTCACGGCCGGGGATCGGCAGGTCGCGCGGCTTCTCTGCGCCGCCGGCGAGCACGAGCACCTGATAATCGTCCAGAAGGCGCTGCACCGAGACATCGATGCCGATGTGCATACGCGGACGGAAGATCACGCCTTCGCCTTCCATCTGACGGATGCGAAGATCGATGTGCTTCTTCTCCATCTTGAAGTCAGGAATGCCGTAGCGGAGCAGGCCGCCGATGCGGTCGCTCTTCTCGAACACGGTCGGCGCATGGCCGGCGCGGGCGAGCTGCTGGGCGCAGGCGAGGCCGGCAGGGCCCGAGCCCACGATGGCGACGCGCTTGCCCGTGCCGCGCGGGGCGAGTTGCGGCTTGATCCAGCCTTCGTCCCAGCCGCGGTCGACGATCTCGCACTCAATGGTTTTGATCGAGACGGGGTTCTCGTTGATGTTCAGCGTGCACGACGCCTCGCACGGGGCGGGGCAGACGCGGCCGGTAAATTCCGGGAAGTTGTTGGTGGAGTGCAGGTTCTCCAGCGCGGGCTTCCAGTGGTCGCGATAGACCAGATCGTTCCAGTCCGGAATCTGGTTGTTCACCGGGCAGCCGGGCGCGCCCGGCGCGACGGAGCCGGTGCCGGAGCAGAACGGAATACCGCAGTTCATGCAGCGCGCCGCCTGCGTGCGGACTTCGGCGTTGTCCATCCGCTTGAGGAACTCGCCGTAGTTCTTCTTGCGAGATTCCGGCTTCTCGTAGCCGCGCTCTTTCTTCTCGTATTCGAGGAAGCCTGTGGGTTTGCCCATGTGTGTCCCCTGACTCTACTCTGCCGCGACGATGCGCTGGCGCTCGGACTGCATGTCCTTAAGTGCGCGTGCGTAATCGGTGGGCATGACCTTGACAAAGTGGGTGAGTGCTTCGCTCCAGTTGTCGAGCAGCTCGCGTGCGCGCGCGCTGCCGGTGTGGAGCAGGTGGCGCTCCACCAGGATGCGCAGGCGTTCCGCGTCGAACCGCAGCATGTCGCCCATGCCATTGTTGTCGACGGCAAGCGAGCGTTGCTGTGGAGCGTCCGCGTCCGGACCGCCTTCAGCCGGTTTCAGCGGCTCAAGCGCAACCATTGACGGGTTGCAGCGGCTGACGAAGCCTTTCTTCGGATCGTACACATAGGCGATGCCGCCAGACATGCCGGCCGCGAAGTTGCGTCCCGTCTCGCCAAGTACGACCACCACGCCGCCCGTCATGTATTCGCAGCCATGGTCGCCGCAGCCTTCCACCACAGCGACAGCGCCGGAGTTCCGCACTGCGAAACGCTCGCCCGCGACGCCTTCGAAATAGGCCTCGCCCGCGATGGCGCCGTAGAGCACGGTGTTGCCGACGATGATGTTCTCCGTCGGGTCGCGTTTAACATTGTCCGGCTGTTTCACGATCACGCGCCCGCCTGACAGACCCTTGCCGACATAGTCGTTGCCGTCGCCCACGAGCGTGATCGTCACGCCGCGCGCGATGAAAGCGCCGAAGCTCTGGCCTGCTGTTCCGGTGAGCGAGATCTGGATTGTGTCGTCCGGCAGTCCGGCGTGGCCAAACTTCCTGGCGACTTCCCCGGACAGCATCGCGCCGACCGTGCGGTTCACGTTGTTGACGACCTCATTGATCTGAACAGGCTTCGGCGTCTTGCCGAGCGCGGCCTTGGCCGCCTTGATCAGCTTGTGATCCAGCGCGCCTTCGAGGCCGTGGTTCTGCGTCTCGCTGACCTTGATCGCCACGCCGGCTTTCGGTTGGGGCTGGTAGAGCAGCTTCGACAGGTCAACGCCCTTGGCCTTCCAGTGGTCAACCGCCGGGCGCATGTCGAGCAGGTCCACACGGCCGACCATTTCCTCGACCTTGCGGAAGCCGAGCTGGGCCATGATGCCGCGAAGTTCTTCCGCCACGAAGAAGAAGTAGTTGATCACGTGTTCCGGCGCGCCGGTAAAGCGCGCGCGCAGCACAGGGTCCTGCGTCGCAACGCCGACCGGGCAGGTATTGAGGTGGCACTTGCGCATCATGATGCAGCCGGAAGCGACCAGCGGCGCCGTCGAGAAGCCGAACTCATCCGCGCCGAGCAGCGCGCCGATAGCCACATCGCGGCCCGTGCGCAGGCCACCATCGACCTGCACGGCGATACGGCCGCGCAGCTCGTTCAGCACCAGCGTCTGTTGGGTTTCGGCGAGGCCGATCTCCCACGGCGAACCCGCGTGCGTCAGCGAAGTGAGCGGCGATGCGCCTGTGCCGCCTTCGAAGCCCGAGATCGTCACATGGTCCGCCCGTGCCTTGGACACGCCTGCGGCAACCGTGCCGACGCCGACTTCGGACACCAGCTTCACGGAAATCCGCGCAACCGGGTTCACGTTCTTGAGGTCGTGGATCAGCTGGGCCAGATCCTCAATCGAATAGATGTCGTGGTGCGGCGGCGGCGAGATCAAGCCGACGCCCGGCGTTGAATGTCGAACCTTGGCGATGTTCTGGTCGACCTTGTGACCCGGCAGCTGTCCGCCTTCGCCGGGCTTTGCACCCTGCGCCATCTTGATCTGGATGTCGTCGGCGTTGACGAGATACTCGGCAGTCACGCCAAAACGCCCCGAGGCGACCTGCTTGATGCGCGAGCGCATCGAGTCGCCATTCTTCATCGGCTTGAAGCGGTCGGATTCCTCGCCGCCCTCGCCGGTGTTGGAGCGGCCGCCGATGCGGTTCATCGCGATGGCGAGGTTGGTGTGCGCTTCGCGGCTGATCGAGCCGAAGCTCATCGCGCCGGTTGCAAAGCGTTTCACGATCTCGGCCGCCGGCTCCACTTCCTCTATCGGAATGGGCGTGTCGGCGAACTTGAGCTGCATCAGTCCGCGAATGGTCAGCAGGCGCTCGTTCTGTTCGTTGATCGATTGCGCGAAGGCTGCGTAATCAGCCGAGACATTGCCGCGAACGGCATGTTGCAGCTTCGCGATGCTGTCCGGCGTCCATGCGTGATCCTCGCCGCGAACGCGGTAGGCATAATCGCCGCCGACATCGAGCAGGTCTTTATAGATCGGATTGTCGCCGAACGCGCTGACGTGACGGCGAACAGCTTCTTCGCCGATCTCGTTCAGGCCGGCGCCTTCGATGGTGGTCGCCGTGCCGGTGAAGTATTCGTTGATCAGTTCCGAAGACAGGCCGACGCCGTCAAAGATCTGCGCGCCGCAATACGACTGGTAGGTCGAGATGCCCATCTTGGACATGACCTTGAGAATGCCTTTGCCGATCGCCTTGATGTAGTTCTTCTGCACATCCTTGGCGGTCAGCTTCAGGCCTTCGCTGACCCGGATCTGTTCCAGCGTTTCGAAAGCGAGATACGGGTTCACGGCTTCGGCGCCGTAGCCGGCCAAGGTACAGAAGTGATGCACTTCGCGCGCTTCACCTGTCTCGACGACGAGGCCAACCTGCATACGCAGGCCCTGGCGCACCAGCTTGTGGTGCACCGCCGACAGCGCCAGCAGAGCCGGCATCGGAATGCGGTCGGTGCTGACCGCGCGGTCCGACAGGATCAGGATGTTGATGTCCTGCAGAACGTGCTCGGTCGCTTCCATGCGGATGCGTTCCAGCGCGGCTTTGAGTCCTGCCGCGCCTTCGGCGGCATCCCATGTGATGTCGATCGTCGCCGTGCGGAACGTGCCGTCGACCAGTTCGGAGATCGAGCGGATCTTCTCGAGGTCATTGTTGGTCAGGACCGGCTGCGTCACTTCAAGCCGCTTGTGCGTGCCAGCGGCAAGGCCGAGCAGGTTAGGGCGCGGTCCGATCATCGACACCAGCGACATGACCAGCTCTTCGCGGATCGGATCGATCGGCGGGTTGGTCACCTGCGCGAAGTTCTGTTTGAAATAGTTGTACAGCAGCTTCGGCTTCC
>DAIRES010000138.1:0-8990 GCA_036795465.1 Hyphomonadaceae bacterium | reverse complement strand
AGGTGCGTGGGGGTGGGGATGGAGGTTTTTCCATCCCCCAGCTGGCGGGGGTTAGTGGGTTGATTGGGTTGGGTTTGGCTTCGTGGGATTCGGCGGAATCTGTAGCGATGCCTTCCAGCAAACTGTGCGAAACTTCGTGACGCGCCGATCAGTTCGTTGGCAGGTAGTCAGTTGCTTCAACGAGCTTGAAGCCGGGCATCTCTCTCACGAGATGGCGTAGCCAGTAGCTGTGCCCGGCGCCGTAAATCACGATGATGCGGTCGCCGGGTTTGGCGACCTGCAACAGCTTCGCGAAGATCATGACGTTGCGGGCGTACCAGCGGCCGTTCAGGATCGCGCCGGGTTGCTGCGTGCCTGCGCCGAACTTCATCACTTCCATGTAGAAGTCATTCCCGCCTTCGCTCATGAAACTGTCGGGCGCGTTGTAGCCCGACAGCAAGCGGCCGACGGATTCGGTTTTCTGGCGGGTTTCGAATTCAGCGATCTCTTTTTGCACGACGACGCCCATGGCTTGCAGGTCGTCGGCTCGACCGTTGGCGGTCGCCCAGGCGTCGACTTCGTCATAGGGGAAATACGAGACCTCGCCCTCATGATCCTGCTCGTCGATGGCGTAAACGCGGTCGAGCCCGAGCTGGCTGGCAAGGCGATAGCCGATCTGGACACGTTCATCGCCCTTGGCGAGCAGGTCGGCCGGTTTGAATTCGGGATAGCGGTGGTCGAGCATTGTGGTCGGGTCGGCGGCGATACGTTCGACGGCGATAGCGGTCGGCTTGAATCGGGCCAGGGCGTCCGCGACTTGCTGTAGTTGCGCCTGCTTCTCCGGCGTGGTGACGGGGTCGACCTTGGCGTTGTTGAGGTCGGCTCCCGGATTGCCCATGTGGAATGAGCCAAGGATCATCACCTCGATCGTGCTGGAATCGGCTGGGGCAGGCGCCGGAGCGCTGGTGCAGGCCGCCACGGCGAGTGCCGCAGCCAGCGCGAGAAATCGTTTCATGTAAATTCCCCTACGGACCGACGACACACTTATCGAGGCCGTCGCGGCGGACCATGCCCATGAGGGCCTGGATCTTCGTGTTGCGGCGGCCGGTGGCGTAGTTGCCGTCGATCTTCCAGCGGTTCGGGCTGGGCAGGACGGCGGCGAGAGCTGCGGCCTGTCTTGGCGTGAGGTCTTTTGCGGAGACGCCGAAGCGTTCCTGCGCTGCGGCTTCGGCGCCGAAGATGCCGTCGCCCCATTCGGCGACGTTGAGATAGATCTCCATGATGCGCGGCTTGGTCCACATCCATTCGCTGAGCACGGTGAAGTAGGCTTCAGCGCCCTTGCGCGCCCAGCCGCCGCCATTCCAGAGGAATACGTTCTTGGCTGTCTGCTGCGAGATGGTTGAAGCGCCGCGCAGGTCGCCGCCGTTTTCGGCATCCTGCATCGCCTTCTGGATTTCCTTCAGGTCGAAGCCGTCGTGCGTGCAGAAGTTCTGATCTTCGGACGCGATGACCGCGCGCACGAGGTGGGGCGAGATATCCTTGAGGTCGACCCAGGTGGAGCGCACTTCGACGCCCTTCATGGCGACGCCGGCCATGTTGAAAGTGGGGGCGGGGCCGGTCCAGCCGATGGTGAAGACGGCGAGCAGGCTGAGAATGAGAAAACTGCCGACGGCGATCGACGTCCATTTCACGAAGCCGACCAGCATCACGCGCCAGAGCGGCTTCTCGAAAGTGTAGGGATCGCCTTGCGCGGTCATGCCCGCGCGCCAGCGGCCGAGCATGCCGCCCTTGGGTGCAGGTCCGCCAGAGCTGCCCGCTCCGGAAGATGGCTCTTCACGTGGCGCGCCGCCGGAGGCGTTGTCTGGATCAGGCGTGTCGTTCTGGTCCAGCATCCCACTCCTCACAAACACCGGGATCGGATTCGGCGTGACGTCGGCTACGGCGTTCAGTTTCAAAGGCGATTGGAGACAGCGACCCCAGAGCCCAGACAGAAGCGCCGCGCACCAGTGGCGAGGCGTCGTCCAGCCTCTGGATACACAACTCGACGAGTCGCGTCTCGCCTGTTTTTGGGCCTGAATTTCCGATCGCGATCATGACATTTCGTACAAACCTGTCCCGCCCGATGCGCTTGATCGGGGAGCCGGCGAAAACTTCGCGGAAAGCAGCGTCGTCCAGTTCGGCGAGGTCAGCGAGAAGCGGCGCGGTCAGCTCCGCCCTGGGATGAAAGGCCGCATCCCGTGCAGTGCTGGCAAACTTGTTCCAGGGGCAGACGGCCAGGCAGTCGTCGCAGCCATAGATGCGATTGCCCATGGCGCGGCGGAATTCGCGCGGGATCGGCGTTTTCGTTTCGATGGTGAGATAGGAAATGCAGCGACGCGCATCGAGCTGATACGGAGCAGGGAAGGCGCGCGTCGGGCAAATGTCGAGGCAGGCGGAGCATGAGCCGCAGGCGTCTTCGGCTGGGGCGTCGGGTTCGAGGTCGGCTGTTGTCAGCATCACGCCGAGGAAGAGCCATGAGCCGTGGTCGCGGCTGACGAGGTTCGTGTGCTTGCCCTGCCATCCGATACCGGAGCGGTGGGCGAGGGGCTTCTCCATCAGCGGCGCGGTGTCGACGAAGATCTTCACGTCGTGGCCGGTGGTCGTGGCAAAGGTCGAGGCGAGCTGTTTGAGGCGTCGCTTCATCAGGTCGTGATAATCGACATTCTGTGCGTACACGGAAATCGTCGCGTGTTCGGGATGGGTGAGCGGTTCGAGCGGGTTGTGCTTGGGGCCGTAGTTCAGGCCGACGACGAGGGCTGACTTTGCGTCAGGCCACATGGCGGTCGGGTGGCTACGTCGTTCCAGCGTCTCTTCCATCCAGCCCATGTCGCCATGGCGGCCTGCGGCCACGAAGTCGGAGAGGCGGCCTCCGGCCTCCCAGGCGGCGTCGGCGCGGGCGATGCGGGCGACATCAAATCCCGCCTCACGCGCAATTGCCTTCAGATGATCCTCGACGGTGGACATGCGGCGGTGTCTATCATGCTCTACGGACAGGGCTTTCCCTTTTGCTGCCTAAAGTTTAGGCAGGGATGCCTGCAGCCGGAAAGGGTCAGGCCGGGCGCCTTCACAGGAGCCCGGGTCCGGCTAGGACTGGGGCGGCATGTACAACGAAATGTTCGCAGACGACCGAGCGGTCCGGGGCCCCTATGAAAAGGTGGCTGAGTGGATCAGTGCGGCAGGGGTGGATTTGCTGAAGCTTCGCCAGAGCGAGGCTGAGGCGATATTCCGCAAGATTGGCATCACCTTCGCGGTTTACGGCGAGGGCGGGGATCCCGAGCGGCTGATCCCGTTCGACCTGATCCCGCGCGTGTTCGGGGCCAGCGAGTGGCGCAAGCTCTCGCGGGGGATCAAGCAGCGCAGCCGGGCGCTGAATGCGTTTCTCTACGACGTCTATCACCGGGGCGAGATCCTGCGGGCGGGGATCATTCCCGAGGAGCTGGTCTATCAGAACGAGGCCTTCCTGCCGGACATGGTGGGCGTTGATCCGCCGGGGCGGGTCTATAGCCACATTGTCGGCGTCGATATCGTGCGGACGGATGGCGACAAGTTCCAGGTGCTTGAGGACAACTGCCGGACGCCGTCGGGTGTCTCCTACATGCTGGAGAACCGCGAGATCATGATGCGGATGTTCCCGGAGCTGTTTCACGCCGGGATCGTCGAGAGCGTCGACAGCTATCCGAGCATGCTGAAGAAGACGCTGGAGGAAGTCGCCCCGATCAAGTGCGACGATGACCCCACCGTGGTGCTGCTGACGCCGGGCTCGCTGAACTCGGCGTATTACGAGCATTCCTTCCTCGCCGACCTGATGGGCATCGAGCTGGTCGAGCCGCAGGACCTGTTTGTCGACAACGGGCTGTGCTGGATGCGCACGACGCGCGGGCCGCAGCGGGTGGATGTGATCTACCGGCGGATCGACGACACCTATATCGACCCGCTGGCGTTCAAGCCGGACTCGCTGCTGGGCGTGCCGGGCTTGTTCAACGTCTATCGGTCGGGCGGCGTGACGCTGTGTTCGGCGCCCGGAGCGGGCGTGGCCGACGACAAGGCGATCTATGTCTTCGTGCCGGACATGATCAAATTCTATCTCGGCGAGAAGCCCATCCTCGAGAATGTGCAGACCTGGCGCTGCGCGCAGCCGGATGACTGCAAGTATGTGCTTGAGAACCTGAAAGACCTTGTGGTGAAGCGCGTCCACGGGTCGGGCGGTTATGGCATGCTGATCGGACCGCACGCGACGAAGAAGGAAGTCGATGCGTTCCGCGCCAAGATCAAGGCGAACCCGAACGAGTTCATTGCCCAGCCGACGCTTGATCTGTCGACTGCACCCATTCTGGGCGATGCTGGGATCGAGGACCGCCATGTCGATTTCAGGCCGTACTGCCTCGTCGGCAAGGATATCCGGCTGACGCCGGGCGGCCTTACGCGCGTGGCGCTGAAGAAGGGGTCGCTCGTCGTGAACTCGTCGCAGGGTGGCGGGGTCAAGGACACATGGATTCTGGCGGACTGACATGCTGAGCCGCACCGCTGAGAACATGTTCTGGATGGGCCGCTACATGGAGCGCGCCGATGCGACCGCGCGCCTGATCGAGATGGGCTATCGCATGGCGATGCTGCCCGGATCGAACGAGCTGGAAGAGTGGCGCTCGGTTGCGGCCGCGTCAGGCTCGGCGCCGGACATTGCCGAGGCGACGAAGCTGCATGCCGGCTCCGTCGTGCAGCGCCTGCTGCTTGATCCGGACAATCCATCCTCGATCCGGTCGTGCCTGACATCGGCGCGGGCCAATGGGCGGGCGATCCGCACGGCGCTGACGCAGGACATGTGGGAAGCGCTCAACGATGGCTGGCGCAGCCTTGGGCAGATGGATGCCGAGACGGCGCTGAAGAACCTGCCGACATTGCTGGAGTGGACCAAGAACCGCACGGCGGCTTTCCGGGGCGCGTCTGAAATCTCGCTGCTGCGCAATGACGGCTATTACTTCCTGCGCATGGGCGGGCTGATCGAGCGGGCGGACATGACGCTGCGCCTGCTCGACGTGAAATACTATGTGCTGCTGCCCGAGACGGACGTGGTTGGCGGCGGGCGGGATTATCACCAGTGGACCAGCGTGCTGCGCGCGACGTCTGCCCTGCGCGCGTACCATCACGTTTACAAAGGCGACTACACGCCCTGGGGCATTGCGGATTTCCTGATCCTGAATGCGACTTTCCCCCGGTCGGTGTCGTACTGTTATCAGGCGATCAAGCGTTTCCTCGATGACATGAGCGAGCTTTACGGCGAGAAGAGCGAACCACAGGGGATCGCGGCCGAGATGGTCGAGCGCCTGAACAAGCTCGAGATCGAGGAGCTGTTCCAGAGCGGGCTGCACCAGTTCATCTCGGATGCGATCGACACCACGCGGCGCCTGTCGCACGAGATCAGCAAAGCGTATCACTTCTAATGCGTCTCACAGTCCGCCACGCCACGACCTACACCTACGATCCGCCAGCCGACCGCTGTGCGTTGCGCCTGCGCCTGTATCCGCCGACGTTCAGCGGGCAGCGCGTGCTGAAATGGACGGTGAGCGTCAACGAGCAGGTTGTGCCTGCGCTGATGACAACGGCGACGGGCGATCGCGAGTCGATCTGGACGCGCGCGAACGCCGGCGCTGAAATCGCGGTCCTGGCTGAAGGCGAGGTTGACACCGACGACACAGCCGGCGTGCTGCGCGGATTGAAGGACGCAACGCGGCCGCAAATGTTCCTGCGCGCGACGCCGCTGACCGAAGCCGATGCGAGGATACAGTCGCTGGCCAAGGACCTTGCCGGCGAAAAGCCGCTGGACCGCATGCATGCACTGTTCAACGCCGTCGCCGACGCAATCGCGTACAAGCCATCGACGACGTCCACCAGCACGACGGCGGCGCAGGCCCTGAAGGCGGGCAAGGGCGTTTGCCAGGATCACGCCCATGTCTTCGTCAGCGCGGCGCGGTCGATTGGGGTGCCGGCCCGCTATGTCGTCGGTTACCTGCTCGCTCAGGACACGAAGCTGACCGAAACACACGCCTGGGCGGAGGCATGGGTGCCGGAAATCGGCTGGGTCGGGTTCGATGCGGCCAACCGGCTGTGTCCTACGGATCGCTATGTCCGTCTTGGTTGCGGACTCGACGCGGCGGACGCTGCCCCCATCCGTGGAAATGTGACAGGAAACTCCCAGGAGCGGCTTAGCGCCTCGGTCGACATCAGTCAGACAACGGGCCAAAGTCAGTCCCAGAATCAGGGCGGCGAGATCCAGAGCCAGACGCAGCAGTAGCTGGCGCGGGATTTCAGGGAACGGATAGCCAGACCTTCTGGCGGGGAATTGATACGGGCATGACGTACTGTGTTGGCCTCAAGCTCAAGGCTGGCCTCGTCCTTCTGTCGGACACCCGCACCAATGCGGGCGTCGACAACATTGCGCGTTTCCGCAAGATGTTCCTGTTCGAAGAGCCGGGCGAGCGCGTTGTCGCGCTGATGGCGGCGGGCAATCTCGGCATCACGCAGGGCGTCGTCACGCACCTGACGCAAGCGGTCAAACAGAGCCGGATCGATCCCGAAATCGAAAGCCTGATGACGTGCGATACGCTTTATCGCGGCGCGCAGATGGTCGGCGAGGCGATGCGCGAAGTGCAGAAGCGCGATCGCGCCGATATCGAGGCGCAAGGATCGGCAGCCGACGCGACCATAATCATGGCCGGGCAGAGGAAGGGCGGGGAGTTGCGCCTGTTCCTGATCTACACCGCCGGCAATTTCATCGAGGCGGGCGAAGATACGCCCTACATGCAGATCGGCGAGCACAAGTATGGCAAGCCGATCCTGGACCGCGTGATCCGCCCAGACACGACGATCGAGGAGGCGGTGAAGGCGGCGCTGGTGAGCATGGATTCGACCGTGCGGTCGAACCTGTCGGTGGGCATGCCGCTCGACCTGTGCGTGATCCCGGCGAACGAGTTCAAGGCCAAGTCGCAGCGTATCGAAAGCGATCACAAGGAATTCCGCCAGATCAGCGATTCCTGGGCTGCATCGCTGCGCACCGCCTTCAACGCATTGCCGGACGTGAAGATCTGATCTTCGGTCGCCACTGGCGCGAGCCTTGCACGTTCACGCGGTTAACGCACACGACCGGCGGGGGACGTTGATAACCATGACCAATGCGAGCTTCTTCAAGCGTTCGCGCCCGTGGGTGCTTGGCGTCAGCGCGGCCATCCTGCTGGCCGCCTTCCTGGTTCGTCTGATCGGCATTGATGGCCGGTGGATGTGGTATGATGAACTGCTGACGGGCACGTTCGTGGCGTATGACCTGCCCAACACGATCGTCACCAACCTGCGTTTCGATATCCATCCGCCGCTGTACTATTTCCAGCTGAACCTCTGGACGCTTGGTGGGCATGGCGATCTCTGGCTGATGCTCAATACGGTGTTGTGGAGCGTGGCTGCGATTGCGCTGCTGATGTGGCGTGTGCGCCGGGTTTACGATCTCCAGACCGCGTGGATCGCGGGCGGGCTGCTGGCGTTCTCATCTGCGGCGCTGGTCTTCGGCGACCAGGTTCGCATGTACGCTTTCCTGATGGTGATGATCCTGTGGACGTGGATCGCGCTTGAAGACTGGTTGAAGGCCGAGCGCACGAAGCGCTTTCCGTGGAAGGCCTCACTCAATGTGATCGCCAGCCAGACGGCGGTGGTCTATTCGCACAGCGCGGGGATCGTGATGATCTCGGGCTGCATTCTCTATGCGGCGTGGCAGCTGCTGCGTGATGGCGATCTGCGCACCCGCATCCATTGGGTGGTGACGGAAGCGTGCGTCGCCGCGCTGGCGGTTCCGGCGCTGGTGCTGGTTGCCGTGCGGGCGGCGGGGCATCCGGTAGCGCCGGGGCTCGATGAAATCCTGCACACCTGGCGGTTCCTTGCGGCTGGCGAGCTTGGCGTCGAGATGATCGGCGTCGTGATGGGCTTGCTGCTGCTCGGCGTTCTCGTCTGGTTCGGCGTGATGCAGCCTGCGAAGCGGGCGCCGATCCTGACATTGATCTTCGCGCCGCTGGTGATTGCCGCGATCATTTCCTACGTGAAGCCGATCTGGCTTGACCGCATCTTCGTTACGCTTGTGCCGTTCATCTGCCTCTACCTCGCATTGTTCGCGGTCTGGCTGATGAAGACGTGGCGCATGCCCGGCAGGGTTGTCGCCATTACGCTGGCGCTGCTGTGGGCGGGCGTAGGCATCGCGGGACAGATGACGCGCGAGAAGGGCGATGGCTACAAGCCTGCCGCGGCTTACGCGCATGAGATGGTCAAGCCCGGCGATGTCGTGCTGGTCGACGGAGACTTCGGCTACTGGTGCTTCATGTGGTATTTCGACGGTCCGCGCTGGGGCTATCCGCAGCAGGCTGCGATCGTCATGCCGAAATGGCAGAGCCTGATCGACAAGCTCGGCCCGACGGCCGCGAATCTTCTCGGCTTCAACGAACAGAAGCGCAGCGTCGATGTGAACGGCGTCACGGCCATCATGTGGGACCGCAATGCGCCGGTTGAGCTGACCGCAGGCAAGGTGCTGACGGTTCGCAATAGCCAGGCGAGTTCGCTGGACCTGCCGGGTTATACGCTGATCGGCACGCAGGTCGAAAAAGACCTGGCTGTCGACACGTGGCAGAAAGCCGGCTGAGGCGCGGTAGGCCTCAGCGACTGGGAAGGCCGCCTGCGCCGAGTTTTTCACGCCAGTGACTGGCGCGCTCCTCGAGCAGGATTTCCAGCTTGTGCGGATTGTCCTCGCTGATCACTTCGAGGATTTCATAGCTGAAGGCGTCTTCGCCGTGCGCTTTCCATGACGGATAGATTTCCGTCACGCCGTGGCCGCCGCCGGCGCGCAGTTCGAACCAGATTCCGTTCTTCCGCTTGTCGAGCGAGCGTGACCAGGCGACCCAGCATTGGCCGGTCGCGGCGCACTTCACCGCGAACACGCCCAC
>DAIRES010000137.1:0-9047 GCA_036795465.1 Hyphomonadaceae bacterium | reverse complement strand
ACGTCTTCGATAGCCATCAGGAACGGCTGGTCGAGCGGACGCTCCGGGGTCGGGATGTTTTCGTCGACAGCTTTCATCAGCGCGAGAATGGCGTTCTCGCCGATTTCCGGATCACGGTTCTCGACGGCGGCCAGAGCCGAACCGCCGATGATCGCGATCTTGTCGCCGGGGAAGTTGTAGGACGACAGGAGTTCGCGAACTTCGAGTTCGACGAGCTCGAGCAGTTCCTTGTCGTCGACCATGTCGACCTTGTTCAGGAACACGACCAGCGCCGGAACGCCGACCTGACGGGCGAGCAAGATGTGCTCGCGAGTCTGCGGCATCGGGCCGTCAGCGGCCGAAACGACGAGAATGCCGCCGTCCATCTGGGCAGCGCCCGTGATCATGTTCTTCACGTAGTCGGCGTGGCCCGGGCAATCGACGTGCGCGTAGTGACGGTTGGCCGTCTCGTACTCGACGTGAGCCGTGTTGATCGTGATGCCGCGCGCTTTTTCTTCCGGCGCAGCGTCGATGTCAGCGTACTGCTTGGCAGTGGCGCCGCCCGACTTGGCGAGCACGATCGTGATCGCTGCCGTCAGCGTCGTCTTGCCGTGGTCGACGTGGCCAATCGTGCCAACGTTGACGTGCGGTTTGGTACGCGCGAATTTTTCCTTACCCATTTTCCTACTCCGTAAATTCGATCAGCGGGGGTTGGCCGCCAGTTTGGGCTTCATCAGCCGCTGAGTTTTTCAATCACTTCCTTCGCGACGGCGCCGGGCACCGCCTCGTAGTGGTCGAACTGCATCGTGTAGTTCGCCCTACCCTGCGTCGAGGAGCGCAGGTTGTTAACGTATCCGAACATGTTGGCAAGCGGGACCATCGAGTTGATGACGGTCGCGTTGCCGCGCATTTCCTGACCCAGGATCATGCCACGACGGGAGTTCAGGTCGCCGATAACCGTGCCGACGTAATCTTCCGGCGAAACGACTTCAACCTTCATGACCGGCTCAAGCAGTTTCATGCCGAGCTTTTCCGAGATTTCGCGGAACGCAGCGCGGGCCGCGATCTCGAATGCCAGAACGCTCGAGTCGACGTCGTGGTACGCGCCGTCTGTCAGCGTGACCTTGAAGTCGATGACCGGGAAGCCGGCGAGCGGGCCCGAGTTGAGGACCGACTTGAGGCCTTTTTCAACGCCCGGGATGAATTCCTTCGGAACCGAACCACCGACGATGGCGCTTTCGAACACGAAGCCCGAACCCGGGGGCAGAGGCTCAAAGGTCAGCTTGACGCGGGCATACTGGCCCGTGCCGCCAGACTGCTTCTTGTGCGTGTAGTCGATGTCGGCCGAGCGGCCGAGCGTTTCACGGTACGCCACCTGCGGCGCGCCGATGTTCGCATCGACCTTGTAGGTGCGGCGCAGGATGTCGACTTTGATGTCGAGGTGAAGTTCGCCCATGCCTTTGAGGCGGGTCTGGCCCGACTCGTGGTCGGTCGAAACGCGGAAGGACGGATCTTCAGCGGCCAGACGCTGCAGCGCGAGCGCCAGCTTCTCCTGGTCGGCTTTGGATTTCGGCTCGATCGCGATCTCGATGACCGGCTCGGGGAATTCCATTTTCTCGAGGATGACCGGGTGAGCCGGGTCGCAGAGCGTGTCGCCCGTGGTCGACTCTTTCAGAGCAGCCACAGCAACGATGTCGCCAGCGAAGGCTTCCTTGATGTCCTTACGATCGTTCGCGTGCATTTCGAGCATGCGGCCGATGCGCTCTTTCTTCTCCTTGGTGGAGTTGAGGAGCGTGGTGCCCGAGTTCAGCGTGCCCGAGTAAACGCGGCAGAACGTGATCGAACCGACGAACGGGTCGTCCATGATCTTGAAGGCGAGCATCGACAGCGGAGCATCGTCCGTCTGCGGACGTTCGATTTCCTGGTCGTTCTTCGGATCGATACCTTTGACGGCCGGCACGTCGAGCGGCGACGGCAGATAGTCGACGACGGCGTCGAGCAGGGGCTGCACGCCCTTGTTCTTGAAGGCCGAGCCGCACAGCACGGGATAGAACGCGCCGGTCAGCACGGCTTTGCGGATGAGGCGCTTGATCGTGGCGGTGTCCGGCTCTTTGCCTTCGAAGAAGGCGGCCATGACTTCGTCATCGAGCTCGGCGACAGCTTCGATCAGCTTGGCGCGGTATTCCTGCGCCTGCTCGACCATGTCTTCCGGGATCGCGACGACGTCGTATTTCGCGCCGAGCGATTCATCGTGCCACACGATGCCGCGCATCTCGACCAGGTCGACGACACCTTTGAAGGTGTGCTCGATGCCGATCGGAAGCTGCAGCGGAACCGGCTTCACGCCGAGACGCTTCACGAGGTCGTTGACGCAGTTGTAGAAGTCCGCGCCGATCTTATCCATCTTGTTCGCGAAAACGATCCGCGGAACGTTGTACTTGTCGGCTTGGCGCCAGACGGTTTCCGTCTGGGGCTCAACGCCCTGGTTGCCGTCGAGAACGGCCACCGCGCCGTCGAGCACGCGGAGCGAGCGCTCGACTTCGATCGTGAAGTCGACGTGTCCGGGCGTGTCGATGATGTTCAGACGCTTGTCTTGCCAGAAGCAGGTCGTCGCGGCCGACGTGATCGTGATGCCGCGCTCTTGCTCTTGTTCCATCCAGTCCATCGTGGCCGCGCCATCGTGGACTTCGCCGATCTTGTGCGACTTGCCCGAGTAGAACAGGACGCGCTCGGTCGTTGTGGTCTTGCCGGCGTCGATGTGCGCCATGATCCCGAAGTTACGGTAGTCTTCGAGTTTATGTGTGCGAGGCATGGGGAGCCCTCTAATTTCGTATTGCGGCGAACCGCCGGATTACCAGCGGTAGTGCGAGAAGGCGCGGTTGGCTTCCGCCATCCGGTGCGTGTCTTCACGCTTCTTCACCGCCGAACCGCGGCCGTGCGACGCGTCCAGCATCTCAGCAGCGAGACGCTCCTGCATCGTGTTTTCCGAACGGGCGCGCGCGTACTCGATCAGCCAACGGATGGCGAGAGCCTGACGACGCTCGGGGCGAACCTCGACCGGAACCTGATAGGTTGCGCCACCGACGCGACGCGAACGAACTTCAACCGAAGGAGCGACGTTGCTCAGGGCTTCGTGGAAGACTTCCGGCGCCGGGCGCTTGGACTTCGCAGCAACGGTTTCCAGGGCGCCGTACACGATCTGCTCGGCGGCTGATTTTTTGCCCTGATACATGACCTGGTTCATGAACCGGGTGATGACCTGATCGCCATACTGGGCGTCGGGAAGGACTTGGCGTTTTTCTGCGCGGTGACGACGGGACATGTCTTGCTCTGTTCAGCTTATTTCGGACGCTTAACGCCGTAGTGCGAACGGCGCTTCTTGCGGTCTTTGACGCCCTGGGTGTCCAGCACGCCGCGGAGAATGTGGTAACGCACGCCCGGCAAGTCTTTCACGCGGCCGCCGCGGATCAGCACAACCGAGTGCTCCTGCAGGTTGTGGCCTTCGCCCGGGATGTAGCAGACGGCTTCGTGCTGCGTGGTGAGACGCACTTTGGCGACTTTCCGGAGAGCCGAGTTCGGCTTCTTCGGGGTCGTCGTGTACACGCGCGTGCAGACGCCGCGCCGCTGGGGGCACCCTTTAAGCGCCGGGACCTTGTTACGGGCCGGCTTATCGTGCCGCGGCTTGCGGATCAGCTGCTGAATCGTAGGCATCTACCCTCGCTCGTCACACCAAATCGCCGGGCCTTTAAGGCCAAATCGGCGCGTCTTGCCTGCAAAAACATTGGCCGTGACAACCCAAAGGCTGTCCCGGCTGAATTCTATCGGAGGCTTTCGCTCTCTTAAGACACATCGCTTAACCGCGTTTGGACAGAGTCCACGGCCGGTCCGGTGATGTGAGCCGGGGCTATACTGGCCTGCCCTACCCGGGTCAAGTGCGGCCAAGCCCTGAATCTGCGGCCTGACCACTCAGGCGTTTGACCAGCCGATTATGCCACTGGTTTATGGCAAAACGTGAGCCTCGCAACGCCCTTTCGGACGCCACTCCCGCCCCTCCGCCACGTCCCCAAAGGCAAACCCGGGGACAGTTATCGCCGATGACCAAGAATCAGGGCCAGAGGCCAGCTCAGCACCACCAAACTCAGGCCTTCAGACACTAACCCTACACCGAATGTGGCTTTTTGCTCCAGATCTTCAAGCGCTCCCCTACCCGGTATTTCAGCCCGGGCCTGTGGCTTCGATCGGCATTCGCAACAAAACGGCCCGCGCCGATGTCATACGGCTCCCGCCAGAACGTCTTGCCCGGCGCGGTCGCGAGCGGGGTGAAATATGAGCACCCCTTGAAATAGTAGTGGGTGACCTGGCTCAGACGGGTTCGCGCAGGATCGGCGATGGGCGAGCCCCCGTGGAACAGGTTGGCCGCCCAGATGAAGGCCTGGCCGCGGGTGATTTTCGCGGTTTCACGGGCAATCCCGGTGCCGCCGACCGCCGCTTCGACATGCTGGACATACGCATTCATGTCGTTGCCCGGCAGGTCCTTGTTCGCGAAGACCGGCAGGCGATGGCTGCCGGGATAGTATTGCAGGGGACCAGAATCCGGGTGGATGTCCTCAAGCGCGATCCATACGCCGCACATGAAGCCGACCGGGATCGAATTGAAGTGATAGGTATCCGAATGGACCCCCTGCTGGGACCCACGCGGAAAGTTCAGCGTCTGAAAAGCGAAGGCCTCTTTCTGGTAGAGCTCGCTCAGGAACGCCAGAACACGCTCGTTCACTGCCAGGCGCTTGATCGCGCCATTCACCAGCCAGGCATCCTGCACGCGGATTGTGGTGATCGCTTTGGTGTAGGCAGCAGCCTCTTCCAGATCCTGTTCTGAGAACCCGAAATCGCGGATCAAGTAGCCGTTCTCGCGATAGTCCGCCGCCGCTTCGGTCAGATCAACGTGGTTGGAAAGCGACTTGGCGCGGCGCTGATAGTCAGGCTCGGGAAGATCGAACCACGGCGCGGTCATGCTTTCTCCCGACATCCCGTCGCTCGCCATTGTCCGTACCGGCCCCATCCCCTGCCCTGAACCCCTAAAACAGAAAGGACGCGGAATCCACTTTGGGATCCCGCGTCCAGACTGACTAGTTGTTTTGGCGCCTCTTACTCTGCAGCCGGCAGAGCCGGGAGCGGTTGAGCGACCTTGCGCTGTTCCTTGAGGCGTACGTCGCGGTCGCCGGCGAGCTTGCGGTATTTGCGCAGCGCGCCGCCGGTGCCGGCCGGGATGAGACGGCCAACGATGACGTTTTCCTTGAGGCCTTCCAGCGGATCGATCTTGCCCTGGATCGCCGCTTCCGTGAGGACGCGAGTCGTTTCCTGGAACGAGGCCGCGGAGAAGAACGAGCGGGTCTGCAGCGAGGCCTTGGTGATGCCCAGCAGGACGCGTGCGCCCTTGGCGGGCTCACGTCCAGCCTTGATCGCCGCAGCGTTGGCTTCTTCGAACTCGAGAGCATCAACAGCTTCGCCGTTGAGCAGCGTGGTCGAACCGCCTTCGGAGACTTCCACCTTCTTCAGCATCTGGCTGACGATGACTTCGATGTGCTTGTCGTCGATCGGCACGCCTTGCAGACGATAGACCTTCTGGATCTCGTTCACGAGATAGTCGGCCAGAGCCTCGACGCCGAGAATGGACAGGATGTCCTGCGGCGCGGGGTTGCCCTCGAGCAGGTATTCGCCCTTCTTCAGCAGGTCGCCTTCCTGGACCATCAGGTGCTTGGTCTTCGGCACCAGATATTCCATCGGCTCTGCGCCTTCCTCCTCCGGCACCAGGCGAACCCGGCGCTTGTTCTTGTAGTCGCGACCGAATTCCACGCGGCCGGTGATGTCGGCGATGATCGCGTGATCCTTCGGACGGCGAGCTTCGAACAGTTCGGCCACGCGCGGCAGACCGCCCGTGATGTCGCGGGTCATGGCGCCGCCCGTCTGAACACGCGCGAGCGTGTCGCCGGGACGAACTTCATCACCTTCAGCCACCGAGAGGATGGCGTCGACCGGCAGCAGGTAACGCGCCTGCATGCCGCCCGAATGCTTGATCGGCGCGCCGTTGTCATCGACGAGCACGATGCTCGGCTTGAGTTCGACTTTCTTCGATCCGGTGCGGGCGTCGATCACCACCTTGTTGGCGATGCCGGTCGCTTCGTCCGTTTCGTCGCGCGTCGTCACGCCTTCGATCAGGTCTTCGAACTTCACCTTGCCGGCGAGGTCGGTGACGATCGGGGTCGCGAACGGATCCCAGTCGGCCACGCGCTCGCCACGCTTCACCTTGTCACCATCGCCGTAGCGCAGGCGGCAACCGTAAACCGGGCGGAAGGTCTGGCGGATACGGCCCTCGGCGTCGATGAGTTTGACCTCCATCGAACGGCCGTTGACCACGTACGTGCCATCGTCGCGTTTGACGACAGAAGCGTTCTCGAAGCGCACTTCGGAATCGAAGGCGGCCTCGAGCGAGCTGTCCGTCGTAACCTGAGCAGCGCCGCCGATGTGGAAGGTACGCATTGTGAGCTGCGTGCCCGGCTCGCCGATCGACTGCGCGGCGATGACGCCGACAGCTTCACCGACGTTGACGCGCGTGCCGCGAGCAAGATCGCGCCCGTAGCAGGAGGCGCATGTTCCGGCGCGGCTTTCGCAGGTCAGAACCGAACGAACGAGGATGCGGTCAACGCCGGCCTTGTCGATCTGGGCGGCAACGTCTTCGTCCAGATAGGTGTTGGCCGGAGCGATGATCGCGCCGGTGTTCGGGTGCTTGATGTCTTCCGCAGTCGTACGGCCGAGCGTGCGTTCGGCAAGCGAGACGATGACGTCTGCGCCTTCCATGACCGCCGCGAGCGTAATGCCCTTATCGGTGCCGCAATCTTCTTCCGTGATGATGCAGTCCTGCGCCACGTCGACGAGACGACGCGTGAGGTAGCCCGAGTTCGCGGTCTTGAGCGCCGTGTCGGCGAGGCCCTTACGTGCGCCGTGCGTCGAGTTGAAGTACTCGAGAACGGTGAGGCCTTCCTTGAAGTTCGACACGATCGGCGTCTCGATGATCTCACCCGACGGCTTGGCCATCAGGCCGCGCATGCCGGCGAGCTGCTTCATCTGGTTCTTCGAACCACGAGCGCCCGAGTGGGCCATCATGAACACCGAGTTCGGTTCGCCAACGGTGGCGCCAGCAGCGTCCATCATGGCGTCGGCGACCTTGTCCGTACATGCGGACCAGGCGTCGACCACCTTGTTGAACTTCTCGCCGCGCGTGATGAGGCCGTCGGCGTATTGCCGCTCGTACTCGTTCACCAGCTTGCGGGTGTCGGCGACCAGTTTTTCCTTGGCCTTCGGGATGACCATGTCGTCCTTGCCGAACGAGATGCCGGCTTTCGCCGCTTCCCGGAAGCCGAGCGCCATGACGCGATCGCAGAAGATGACCGTCGCCTTCTGGCCGCAGTTCCGATAAACGATGTCGATCAGCTTCCCGACCGATTTCTTTGTCATCAGCTCGTTCGCGGTCGTAGGGTCCATGCCCTGCTCGCGCGGGAGGCAGTCGGCGATCATCATGCGGCCCGGCGTCGTGTTGAACACCTTCGCCACGTCCTTGCCGTGCTCATCCTTGGTGATGAAGCGCGCCTTGACGCGGGCGTGCAGCGACACCTTGCCGGCGCTGAGAGCGTGCTCGATCTCGGCGAGATCCGAGAACATCATGCCTTCGCCCGGCTCTTTTTCCCGCTCGATCGAGAGGTAGTAGAGACCCAGAACGATATCCTGCGACGGAACGATGATCGGGCGGCCGTTGGCGGGCGAGAGGATGTTGTTGGTCGACATCATCAGCACGCGCGCTTCCAGCTGCGCTTCAAGCGACAGCGGAACGTGCACGGCCATCTGGTCGCCGTCGAAGTCGGCGTTGAACGCGGCGCAGACCAGCGGGTGCAGCTGGATAGCCTTGCCTTCAATCAGCTTCGGCTCGAACGCCTGGATGCCCAGACGGTGGAGCGTCGGCGCGCGGTTCAGCAGAACCGGGTGTTCGCGGATGACCTCTTCGAGGATATCCCAGACTTCCGGCTTCTCTTTCTCGACGAGCTTCTTGGCGGCCTTAACCGTGCCGGCGAGACCTTTCGCGTCGAGACGCGCGTAGATGAACGGCTTGAACAGCTCGAGCGCCATTTTCTTCGGCAGGCCGCACTGGTGGAGCTTGAGTTCCGGACCGACGACAATGACCGAACGGCCCGAGTAGTCGACGCGTTTGCCGAGCAAGTTCTGACGGAAGCGGCCCTGCTTGCCTTTCAGCATGTCGGACAGCGACTTCAGCGGGCGCTTGTTGGTGCCCGTGATGACGCGACCACGACGGCCGTTGTCGAACAGCGCGTCCACCGACTCCTGAAGCATCCGTTTCTCGTTGCGGATGATGATGTCCGGGGCGCGGAGCTCCATCAGGCGCTTAAGGCGGTTGTTACGGTTGATGACGCGGCGATAGAGATCGTTCAGATCCGACGTCGCGAAGCGGCCGCCATCGAGCGGCACCAGCGGACGCAGGTCCGGCGGGATGACCGGCACGATCGTGAGGATCATCCACTCCGGGCGGCAGCCCGACGCGATGAAGCTCTCGACCAGCTTGAGGCGCTTGGCGATCTTCTTCGGCTTCAGTTCGCCCGTGGCTTCGGCCAGGTCAGCGCGCAGGCGCTCGGCTTCGGCTTCCAGGTCATAGCCCTTCAGCAGTTCGCGAATTGCTTCGGCGCCAATGTGGGCCGTGAACGAGTCCTCGCCGAGAGCCTCGGCCTGCTGCATGTACTCCTCTTCCGTGAGGAGCTGCTTTTCCTTGAGCGGGGTCAGGCCCGGCTCGGTGACGATGTAGCTTTCGAAGTAGAGCACGCGCTCCACGTCCTTCAGCGCCATGTCCAGCATCAGCGAGATGCGCGACGGCAGCGACTTCAGGAACCAGATGTGGGCGACGGGGGCCGCGAGTTCGATGTGACCCATGCGCTCGCGACGAACGCGGGCGAGCGTCACTTCAACGCCGCACTTCTCGCAGGTCACGCCGCGATACTTGATGCGCT
>DAIRES010000359.1:0-1769 GCA_036795465.1 Hyphomonadaceae bacterium | reverse complement strand
CGACGGGAAACCCGCCGCTTGATCCAGAGGTTCTTCCACAGCGAGCCCTTCAGCTGCGTATGCCCGACCCCGTCATCACACCCGTCGCCATAAGGCCGGGTGGATGGGGGCGGCAATGTGGCGGCGAAATTACTATTCTGACATGGAGAGAACGGAGCGCCCTGTGTGGCGTCCAACTAGGCAAGTCTTGCCTCGTATGCCGCAATGATTTCTTCGAACCGGCCAAGACGATCCTGTAGCCGGCTCAAGGCGCGGCTGGTCACGTTGCGGCGCACAGCGTCAATGATTTCGATCACATCGCGCGCACCGGATTCGAGCAGGCGGATATCCGCCATGAGCTCATCCCGCTCTCGTTGGAGAAATTGCAGAGTCGCCTTCTTCATCATCTGTCGCTCCCACGAAACTCCAGCTGGAGAAGCGCCCCACGCATGACGTGAGTTCCGGCGATGTGATCGGGGAAACCTGAATTCGGCTCCAGACTTCGGGCCTTAACAAGGCAATCAGGGCCTGATCTGGCCCGTACCGCGCACGACGTATTTGAAGATCGTCAGCTGTTCTGCGCCAACCGGGCCGCGTGCGTGCAGGCGGCCTGTCGCGATGCCGATTTCACCGCCGAAGCCGAACTCACCGCCGTCTGCGAACTGCGTCGACGTGTTGTGCATGACGATGGCGCTGTCGACTTCGGCAAGGAATCGTTCCGCTGTCGATTTGTCTTCTGTGACGATGCTGTCGGTGTGCTGCGAGCCATAGCGCGCGATGTGCGCCATGGCGGCGTCGATAGTGTCGACGACGGCGATGGACAGGATCGGCGCGAGGTATTCGGTGGTCCAGTCTTCCTCGGTCGCGGCGGTCATCGGATAGATCGCGCGTGCGCGTTCGTCGCCGCGCAGTTCGCAGCCCTTCGCTTCCAGCGCTTTCGCGAGGCGGGGCAGGAGCGTGGGCGCGATGGACGCGTCGATCATCATCGTCTCGGTCGAGCCGCAGACGCCGACGCGGCGCAGCTTGGCGTTGAGAATGATAGCTTCGGCTTTATCGGGGTCCGCCTTGGCGTGGATGTAGGTGTGGCAGAGGCCTTCGAGGTGGCCGATCACGGGCACGCGCGCTTCTTCCTGTACGCGGGCGACGAGCGACTTGCCGCCGCGGGGGACGACGACGTCGAGCTTGCCGCCGAGACCGGAGAGGATGTGGCCGACAGCGGCGCGATCCGCCGTCTGCACGAGCTGGATCGCATCCTGCGGCAGGCCGACATCGGCGAGGCCGGCGCGCAGGCAATCCGCGATGGCGCGCGAGGATTTCAGGCTTTCCGAACCGCCACGCAGGATGGCGGCGTTGGCGGCGCGCAGGCAGAGCGCACCCGCGTCTGCCGTCACGTTGGGGCGGCTTTCGTAGATGATGCCGATGACGCCGATGGGGCCGCGCACGCGCGACATTTCGAGGCCGTTGGGGCGCGTCCATGTCGCCATGACCGAGCCGACGGGATCGGGCAGGCCGGCGACATCCTCGACGCCCTGCGCCATCGCTTCGATGCGGGCGGGAGTGAGTTCGAGACGGTCGAGCATGGCGCCGGAGATGCCCTTGGCGGTGGCGGCGGCCATGTCGTGCCTGTTGGCTTCCAGCAGAGCGGGCGCCGCAGCGCGGATGCGCGCGGCCATCGCCAGAAGCGCCGCGCTGCGCTTTTCCGGGCCGGCTTTCATCACTTCATGAGAGGCGGCGCGTGCGGAGACGCCCATGGCCATCATGATGCCGGCGAGGCCCGCGTCGTGCGCGGC
>DAIRES010000136.1:7948-9110 GCA_036795465.1 Hyphomonadaceae bacterium | reverse complement strand
CAATGGGTCTATGGCTACAACACCGACATTCTCGGCGTCGTGGTCGAGAAGCTTTCTGGCAAACCGCTCGACGTGTTCTTCAAGGAACGCCTGATCGATCCGCTCGGCATGGTCGACACCACCTTCTGCCTACCGCCCGAGAAAGCGAACCGCCTCGCCGTCGTCTATACGGCCGTGAACGGAAAGGCCGAACGCGCAGCCAATCCCGGCAAGTGGGAAGGTTCAGGCCATATCGGCCAGGGCCACTATGCGGGCGGCCCCTGCAAGGCCTTCGCCGGCGGCGCGGGCCTGCTCTCCACCGCAAGCGACTATTCCCGCTTCCTCGAAATACTCCGCCAGGGCGGAACGGTTGACGGCAAGCGCTACATCTCGCGCAACAGCGTCGAGCTGATGTCGCACGACACGCTGGTCTCCGCGCCCTACCAGGCGGGACAGGGCTTCGGCCTCGGCTTCCGCATCACCAAGGACCCCAGCAAGATGGGCAATCTGGGCTCGGTGGGTGATTTCGGCTGGGGCGGCGCGTACCACTCCACCTACTGGGTCGATCCGAAGGAAGACCTCACCGTGGTGTACATGACCCAGCTCATCCCGGCGGGCGGCCTTGAAGAGCAGGCCAAGATCCGCACTCTCATCTACTCGGCGCTGGAATAGCTACTTCACGGCCGAATAGCTGAACGTTCCGCACAGCGCCGTGTCTGGCTTCTCGGGAGGCCAGCCATTGCCTGTGAACGCCGCAATGGTGATCACCTCGCCCTGCGAATCCGTGTGCGGGTAAACCGCGAAGATGTACGGCTTCTCGCACAGCCCGCCATTCGGCGCGCCCGGCGGAATGGCCTCGCCCTCGACCGTGTACATCTCGACCGCGCCGACATCGACAGCGCCCGAGGCATTGGGGAACACGCCTTTCCAGTCATAGACCGGATCGCCCATGCCCGCCCCGCCCGGCACCATCACGGTCTCGTACCTGATGCCGTTCTCGAACGCGAAGGTCGCGCCCGGCGGCAAGTTGATCGACTGCTGCGGCGTCGGCGTCACGGTCAGCTTGCCCGGCGTGAAACTCATCGCCGTCTTGGACATCGCCTCATAGGTCTTCGGCGGACCAACCGGCGCAGGCTCGAACGGAACAGACGGATCGTCCTGCCCCAGCTCCTCGGCCGTAGGT
>DAIRES010000136.1:6134-7848 GCA_036795465.1 Hyphomonadaceae bacterium | reverse complement strand
CTACTTCGCCAGACCGAGGCTGTGCGCCATGACGTGGAAGATCTCGTTCTGCTCGACCGCGCCCGAGAACAGGTTCGCGCCCGGCCCGCTCGCGAAGATCGCAACGTCTTCCCCGCCATGCGTTTCCGACCCCATCGGGATCAGCGACTGCTGCAGGAAGCCCAGCGCGGTCGTGTCCACATTCGTGAGGTCCGCCCGCTCGCACAGCCACTTGCCATCCGCCTGCGGCTTGCACACCGAACCCGGACCATTGGCGAACGACAGCGTCGTGTACGGCTTTCCGTCAGCCGCCTTGACCAGCTTGTCGCCCTCTTTCACCAGACCGAGGATCGGATTGTTGCGCTGCGGATAACCCTGCAGGATCAGCGTGTGCGAATGGTCCGCCGTGACGACGATCAGCGTCTCTTTCGGGTCAGTGGCCGCAACCGCCGCTGCAATCGCCTCGTCCAGAGCAGCCGCATCGCCAAGAGCGCGCTGGGCGTCACCCGCGTGCAGGCCATGGTCGACGCGTCCGCCTTCCACCATCAGCACATAGCCTTCGGTATTGCGTGACAGGCGCGTGATAGCGGCCTTGGTCATTTCCGCGATCGACGGCTCGCCCTTCCCGTCCTTCGCGCGATCAAGCTCGTACTGCATGTGCGACGGCTCGAAGAGGCCGAAGATCTGGCCATTGCTGTTCCAGTCGAATGCATTGAAGCCCGCGCGGTCGATCACAGACGTGCGGTTCGGCGCGCCGGCCTTCCACTCTTCCACGAGGTTACGCCCGTCCAGGCGATTGCCCTTCTGGTTCGGATATTCCGGATCGGCCACCGTGTTGGGCAGGAAGTTCGTGCGGCCGCCGCCGAGGATCACGTCGAAGCCCTTGCCGTGCAGACCCTGCCAGGTGATCAGCTGCGACGCGATGTCGGTGCAGCCAGCCGCCTTGCCGGCCGCGCTGACATCCTTGTCGCTCTCCCAGTCGCGCTCGACCGTTTCGGCGTAGGTTGCGGCGGGCGTCGCGTGCGTGATGCGCGCTGTCGAAATCACGCCTGTCGCCATGCCTGCATCAGCCGCCATTTCCCACAGCGACGTCGTGCCATTGCCCTTCGCGCTGGCGCAATCCTTCAGGTTTGCGCCCTGCGTGACGCCCAACGAGCCATTGTACGATTTCACGCCTGTCGTCATCGCCACCGCCGTCGGCGCCGAGTCCGCCACCTGGCTGTCATGCGTGTAGGTCTTCGAGAAAGCCGAGTACGGCAGTTTTTCCATCGCAAGCTGATAGCTCTCGCCATCCAGCCCCTTCGACTGGCCGGCATAGATACGCGCAGCCGTGATGGTCGAAATGCCCATGCCGTCGCCGACGAACAGGATCACGTTCTTCGCATGACCCGGATTCCGCTCGGCAGCGCGCGCCGCCACGGCGTTGTGCGCTTTCACGTAATAGCTGTCCTGCGCCTGCACCGGCGCAACCGCCGTGTGAGACGGCTGCCATGCGGTTGCGCAGGCCGCAGCGCCAAGCGCAACGACGGATGCTGCCATTACAAAGCGGATCATGAGTCTCTCCCACGCAGGCCTGAATCGCGGGAACCCTAGGCCAGCAGTGCGACAGTTCCGAGTCGTTTGTTTCCCTGCGACAATGCACCCAAAAAGAAAAACCCCGCCCTTTCGGACGGGGACTAGTCGAGGGGTCTTCAAGGAAAAGGGATCAGGCCGCGTTGGCCAGTTGCGGGACCAG
>DAIRES010000136.1:3990-6034 GCA_036795465.1 Hyphomonadaceae bacterium | reverse complement strand
CGGTTCATCACGACGTGCCATTGCTGCACCGGCAGGCCGGCGCGCTTGCGGTCGAAACGCACGGTGTCGATCATCTCGCGATAGTTGATGCGCGGCGCGGCGGCCGAACCGAGCGGAGCAAACAGGCCATGCATGTCGGCCGGGCTCTCGTTCATCGGGGTCAGGATCACGTCGGCCAGAAGGTGGGCTTCGTAAACGTCGGCCAGGTTGCCCGACGAGGTGTCGATCACGAGCAGGTCGTAACCATCCATCTTGGCCATGCGGACCAAGGGCTCGAGGCGGCCGGAATGCTTGGGCTTGGCGTTGGTCCGGGCGTCCTGCTCCATGTCCATGAGCATCACATGATCGGGGCTCTGGAGGCGCGAAGCGCGGCGGAGCGTCAGGAAACTGGACAGGTTTCGCGTGTTGCGGTCGAGGTCGAGGCTGGCGACCCGGAGGCCGTCCTTGACCGCCGCAACGCCCAGAAGAGCAGCAACGGTGGTTTTGCCCGTGCCGCCTTTGAAGCCGCTGATCGTCACAACCTGCATGGACCGTCTCCATCACGTTGCGGGAACCCGGATTTACGTTAACCACTGCGGTCAGTACCGGCCTTCCCGTGTCGGGGGTGGTTCAATTCGCGTGCCAGACGAGCAGTTTCAGCGAAAACCCTAGTGTGGACGGGCGGTTCGTGGCACTTGCCCTTGCGCCCGCACCCTCCGATTATGGCGCACCGGATCGCGGCGGGACGCCCGCCAGGAGATTAATGCTTATGGCTACCATCGCTCTCGTGGACGACGACGAGAACATCGTCGAGGCGCTGACCGCCTTCTTCGAGGCCGAGGGTTATCAGGTCCGGGCCTATCACGACGGCGCGGCCGCTCTGGCTGGCCTTTCGGAGACGCCCCCCGATATCGCCATCCTCGACGTGAAGATGCCGAAGATGGACGGCATGGAGCTGCTGCGGAAACTCCGCCAGACCTCCAACCTGCCCGCGATCTTCCTCACCTCGAAAGACGACGAGATCGACGAAGTGGTCGGCTTCAACATCGGCGCGGACGACTTCATCCGTAAGCCCTGCTCCACCCGCCTGCTGGGTGAGCGCGTGAAAGCCATCCTCCGCCGGTCGCGCGGCGCCTCGGCAACGCCGGAAGACGGCGACAAGAAGCCGATCGTCCGCGGCCGCCTGACGCTCGATCCGAACCGCCACGCCTGCCAGTGGGATGGCAAGATCGTGCGCCTCACCGTCACCGAGTTCCTCATCCTTCAGGCGCTCGCCACCCGCCCCGGCTATGTGAAGAGCCGCGACCAGCTGATGGACGCCGCCTACGACGATCAGGTCTATGTCGACGACCGCACCATCGACAGCCACATCAAGCGTCTGCGGAAGAAGTTCCGCGACCTCGACGACAACTTCGATGGTATCGAGACGCTGTACGGCGTGGGGTACCGCTATAAGGAAGCCTGAGTCATCGGTGAGCCCGCCGGGCGATCCGGCGGCGCGCAGGCGAGAGAAAGACGCAACGGCGAAGGCAGGCAGGGCGAAGACGCCCCCCAAGCCGCGCCCGTTGCTGCTGTCTCCGATCGCGCGGCTTATTCTTGCGTCGAACCTTGCCGGCCTGCTGATCCTCATCACCGGCGCGCTGGTGCTGAACGAATTCCGCTCCAGCCTCGTCAACGCCCGCAAGGCTAGCCTCAGCGAGATGACGCAGCTCATCTCGTCTTTCATCACCGACAACGCGACCACTGACGACCCCGCAGCCCTCAACATCGTCAAGCTCAGCGACCAGCTGAAAGCGATCCCGCTCACCAGCGCCACGCGCATCCGCGTGCATGACGCGCAGGGCGAGCTGGTCGCCGACACCATGCTCCTGAAGGACGAGATCGAACTCCGCGATCTGCCGCCGATCCGCGAGCCCAGCTCGATCGAACGCGCCTGGCTCGACGCCGTCCGCCTCGCCAACCGCACCTTCGAAACCGTCAGCGCCGCTGGCCGCCAGCCGATCGCCGAGGCGCGCTCGCTGGAAGAAGAAGTCGCGATGGCCCTCGGCGGCGGCGCCGGCTTCTC
>DAIRES010000136.1:0-3890 GCA_036795465.1 Hyphomonadaceae bacterium | reverse complement strand
CTCTACGTCCGCATCCAGGAAAACGAACGCTTCGCCGCAGACGTGGCGCACGAACTCAAGAACCCCCTCACCTCCATCCGCTCCGCCGTCGAAACCTCGCAGGCCGTGCAGGACCCCGCCGTCCGCGACCGCATGCGCGATGTCATCGCCCGCGACGTCGTCCGCCTCGACCGCCTGATCTCCGACATCTCGAACCTGTCACGTCTCGAAGGCGAGATCGTCCGCGAGAAGCTGGTGCGCGTGGATCTGCGCCGCCTGCTGGAAGACCTCGTCTCGATCTACAGCGACACCCGGAAGGAAACGGACGCCCGCGTCACGCTCGCCACGACGCCGGGCGAATATGTCGTCATGGGCCGCGACGGCCCCCTGGCGCAGGTGATCCGTAACCTGATCGAGAACGCCCGCTCCTTCTCTCCGCCCGGCGGACTGGTCACTGTCACATTGTCGCGTCTCACCTCTCCGCGAGGTCCCGCCATTCGCGTCACGGTGGAAGATGAGGGCCCCGGCATACCGCCAGACAAGCTTGAGAAGATTTTCCAGCGCTTCTATACGGACCGACCAGTGGGCGCGAAGTTCGGAAATAATTCAGGTTTGGGGCTTTCTATCGTACGCCAGATCACTGAAACGCACCGAGGCGCCGTGTGGGCGGAAAACCGCATGACTGACGGCAATATAGCGGGCGCCCGCTTCATCGTTGACCTGCCTCCAGCGCCGCTGGACATCTAATCGCTATTGACCCCGAAACAATCGAGTCCTCACCATGGGATGCTGGGATATGCGGGAGTATTTCCAATGATCGGTTTGGTCGTGGTTACGCACGGCCGGTTGGCCGAGGAGTTCATTGCCGCCGCCGAACACGTTGTCGGCCGTCTGGACAATGCCCGCGCGATTTCAATCGGCCCTGATGACGACATGGATATGCGCCGCAAGGAAATCATTGCGGCCGCCAAGGCGACCGACACCGGCGCCGGCGTCGTCATCCTTACCGACATGTTCGGTGGAACCCCGTCCAACCTCGCCATCTCCGTGATGGGCGGCGCCAAGATCGAGGTGATCGCGGGCGTGAACCTGCCCATGCTGATCAAGCTCGCCGAAGTCCGCGCCAAGCTGCCGCTCGCCGAGGCAGCCCTCGCCGCGCAGGAAGCCGGCCGCAAATACATCTCCGTCGCCTCCGCCCTCCTCCAGCGAGCCGAGTGAGCGATCTGATCGTATGACGGATAGGTGGTCCCGCAGCGCAGAACTCGTGAACCAGCGCGGCCTGCACGCCCGCGCCTCCGCCGCCTTCGCACGCGAGGCCGCCAGGTTCGACGCGAAAGTCACTGTCCGCTATGACGGCATGAGCGCCAGCGCCGCGTCCATCATGGACCTGCTGATGCTGGGCGCCCGTGTGGGCCAGACCGTCGAGATCGACGCCGAAGGCCCCGAAGCCCGCGAAGCGCTCGACGCTGTTTGCGACCTGATCGGCCGCAGGTTCGACGAGAAAGAGTAAGCCTAGCGGCCCGAGCCTGACGGCTCACCCGGGCGGCTTAACGGCCGCACCAGATCAATGAACGTCAGATCGCCCGACGGATTGATCTGCGCCGCTAGCCGCTTGAAGCCCGCCACGAATTCGGTCCGCGTCACCTGCCGGTCGAGATCGATGTCGAACGTCATGGCATTCGCCATCACATCGCCGCCGCTTCCCATGCGCGCCGCCCAATCGGTCTGCTCGAAGCCCGTGATGAAACCGTCGCGGTTCTTGTCCGCCACGTCGAAGGCGACGACCGCGCCCGCCTCGATTTCCTCCACCGAGATCACGCCGTCGAAATTCCTGTCGAAACTCGCATAGAGCAGCGCGCCCGGGCTCACGACCCTCACGCCCTCGGGCGGGCGCATCATGCCGCCGGACGATCCCGCGCCGCTCACACGATCGATCCGATCCACCTCAACGGTCTGCTCCTGCGCCGCCGCCGGCAGCGCGCCGAACACCGCCAAAAACGTGACCGCAGCCATCCCGGAAACGCGTTTCATATCGCAGCCCTTATCTTTCGGCCCTGTCGGGCTCTCGATGCGCCTCTTCGGGCGCCGGTGTGACAGTGTTGCGCAACAGCAACAGCCCTCGCAATAGCCCGCAACAGCAGATGGGGATCAAAACGGTGCAGGGCGAGGGGCGGAAAATCATATAAGGATATCTTTATATGATTTGCCAGACGGCCCGCGGATTGCTACAGGCCCTGCACAAGCCGGCCCCGCGCCCGAACAGGTGCGCCCGGACAGAACAGTTTTCCCGTAAGGAGTGCCGTGATGGCGTTCGATGACTTCAAGGTTGCAGACCTGTCGCTGGCCGATTGGGGCCGCAAGGAACTGACCATCGCCGAAACCGAAATGCCGGGCCTGATGGCCACGCGCGCGGAATACGGCAAGGCGCAGCCGTTGAAAGGCGCGCGCATCACCGGCTCGCTGCACATGACGATCCAGACCGGCGTTCTCATCGAGACGCTTACCGCTCTCGGCGCCGAAGTCCGCTGGGCCTCGTGCAACATCTTCTCGACGCAAGACCACGCCGCCGCCGCCATCGCGAAAGCCGGCGTGCCCGTCTTCGCCGTGAAGGGTGAAAGCCTCGAAGAATACTGGGACTACACCGACAAGATCTTCCAGTGGGCCGATGGCGGCCTCACCAACATGATCCTCGACGATGGCGGCGACGCCACGATGTACATCCTCATCGGCGCCCGCGTCGAAGCCGGTGAAACGTCGATCATCGAGACCCCGGAATCGGAAGAAGAAATCTACTTCTTCAAGCAGATCAAGAAGCGCCTCGCCCAGTCGCCGGGCTGGTTCACCAAACAGCGCGCCGCCATCAAGGGCGTGACCGAAGAAACCACCACGGGCGTCAACCGTCTCTATCGTCTGGTCGAAAAGGGTCTTCTGCCCTTCCCCGCGATCAACGTGAACGACTCGGTCACCAAGTCGAAGTTCGACAACAAATACGGTTGCAAAGAGTCGCTGGTCGACGGCATCCGCCGCGCCACCGACACGATGATGGCCGGCAAGGTCGCGCTCGTCTGCGGCTATGGCGACGTGGGCAAGGGCTCTGCCGCTTCGCTGCAAGGCGCTGGCGCCCGCGTGAAGGTCACGGAAGTCGACCCGATCTGCGCGCTGCAGGCCTGCATGGACGGCTTTGAAGTCGTCACGCTGGAAGACGTCGTGAAGACCGCCGACATCTTCATCACCACGACCGGCAACAAGGACATCATCCGCCTCGAGCACATGCGCGAGATGAAGGACATGGCCATCGTCGGCAACATCGGCCACTTCGACAACGAGATCCAGGTCGCCGCGCTGCGCAACTACAAGTGGGATAACATCAAGCCGCAAGTCGACATGATCGAATTCCCCGATGGCAAGCGCATGATCCTTCTCTCCGAAGGCCGCCTGCTGAACCTCGGCAACGCGACCGGCCACCCGTCCTTCGTGATGTCGGCCTCGTTCACCAACCAGACGCTGGCCCAGATCGAACTCTGGACCAACGGCAAGGCCTACGAGAACAAGGTCTATACGCTGCCCAAGAAGCTCGACGAGAAGGTCGCCCTGCTCCACCTCAACAAGCTCGGCGCCAACCTCACCAAGCTCTCGAACGATCAGGCCGCCTATATCGGCGTCGCGCCGGAAGGCCCTTACAAGCCGGAACACTACCGCTACTAGGATTGGCGACAGCCAGGAACACGAAGGCCCGGCTCAACGCCGGGCCTTTTTGTTTTCAACGTTTGACGCGGCAAGAGTCTCACGCCGTCAAAAAAGCGCGGAACCCCATCCGGCTAACCACGTTCATCACCTGTCACGGCCGGAGTTCCTTATCCGTCCCCCCCGACCCCCCGAGGGACTTCGCCGTGACCTCGATATTCAAGAAC
>DAIRES010000358.1:0-1779 GCA_036795465.1 Hyphomonadaceae bacterium | reverse complement strand
CCTATCTGGCCGAAGCGTTCAAGGACAAGAAAACGCCGGTGAAGTCCGCGCTGCTCGACCAGTATGTCGTCGCCGGCCTCGGCAACATCTATGTCTGCGAAGCGCTGTTCCGCTCCGGCGTCTCGCCGACGAAACTCGCCGGCGCGATCAAGCGCGATAAGCTGGAAAAACTCTCCATCGAAATCCGCAAGGTGATCGAGGAAGCCATCGAAGCCGGCGGCTCCACCATCTCGGACTTCGAAACCACTACCGGCGAACTCGGCTACTTCCAGCACCGCTTCCAGGTCTATGACCGCGAAGGCGACGCCTGCCTCGTCTGCACAAAGCCCGTCAAACGCCTCGTCCAGTCCGGCCGCTCGACATTCTACTGCGCAAGCTGTCAGAAGTAGGCATGCAGGTGGTTGGCGGATGAGCTTTCTGGATGTCTTTCAGGCGGGCGCGAAGCGCACGAACGCCACCGCGCGTATCGACGGGATCGCCCCCTATCCCTTCGTCGTCCATCACGCCGAAGCGGACGAATTCATCTCACGGCAAATCGCTGACAGCGGAACATGGGAGCCCCTGGAAACGCTGCTGATCCAGCGCCTTGCCCCGCACTTCGGCGTCTTCCTCGATCTCGGCGCCAATATCGGCTGGTACACCGCTCTGGCCCAGCGCCTGATGCCGCAAGGATCGGAAATCCACGCATTCGAACCGGACAGCCGAAATTTCCGGCTTCTGAAAATCAACGCGGCCAATGCCGGACATGCGGGGACGCACCTTTCGCGAATGGCGGTCGCCGACAAACCCGGCTTTGCCGATCTCGCGCAATCCCGGACCAATCTCGGCGATCACCGCCTTGGCGCGCCGGCCAAAGGTCAGCGAACGGCTCGCGTGCCGGTAACGACGCTGGATGCTTATTTCGGCGATCGTGCGCTTCCGCCCCTGCTGGCAAAGATCGATACGCAGGGGAGCGAGGCGAGAATCCTCGCCGGCGCCCAGCGCACGCTGTCCGCTCAGGCGCGCGAGAACGTCATGATCCTCGAGTTCTGGCCAAGCGCCATGGAAGAGAACGGACAGAATGTGGATGCCTTCATCGAGCATCTTTCGGGTCTTGCCGAGAGGCCCTTCCGCATCAATCACCAGGCTGGCGCGCTGCAACCCATGACGTGGGAACGCCTGGCGCGCCGGGCGGACGATCTTCGCACCATGCGCCTGTTCTTTGATCTCCTTGTCGCCGCCCCGGAAGCAAAGGCGATGGCGTCCATCGCCGACCTCATCTCTTCCGTTCCCGAGGGCGAAGGCGACGCCCCCCTTCACATCTGATCGAAGCAGATAGCGCTCCCCACGTTTCACCTGGGAAGAGGGCCGCCGTTAAGCCCACGTCATTAACATCCCCTCAGCCCCGATTTGCGAAACTCCCCGAACTCCGTTGAATTACCGGAGCTTCAGGAGACTGCCCGTGTTCAGCCGTATCAACCATTTCGCGGCCATCGCCATCGTCGCGGTTCTCGCGACAGCCCCGGCCCATGCGACCGAATTCCTGAAAGCCATCGACGATGTGCCGCTGGTCTTCGGCCTCGCTGAGCTGCCCGAGCCGATGGTGTTCGAAAGCGATCAGGGCCGCGTCGTGCGCACCGCCGCCGAAGGCAATGTCAGCGCAAGCGAGATCTCGTCCTTCTACATCGCCTCGCTGCCTGCGCTCGGCTGGAAACGGGTCGACGATCCAAACCGCCTTTCCTTCCAACGCGAAAACGAAGAGCTGAACATCGCGATCCGCGAGCCCGCCTCCGCGCGCCC
>DAIRES010000009.1:38242-39344 GCA_036795465.1 Hyphomonadaceae bacterium | reverse complement strand
GTTCATGTCGATCTCGCCGGCCATGGCGCGGCGGACCATCTGGTCGTGGTTCGAGACAGGGAAATACACGACTTCGGAGAAGCAGAGCTTGTCGGCGCCGTCCCATTTCTCGTTCTTCACGGAGCGGAGGAAATCGCCCTTGCGCCATTCGGCGACCTTGTAGGCGCCGTTGACGACGATGTTTTCCGGCTTGGTCCAGTCGCCGCCGAATTTCTCGATGGCATGACGCGGCAGCGGGAAGGCGGTGTAGTGTTTGAGGACGCCCGGCAGGTAGGGCATCGGGTATTCGAGCTGGATTTCCAGGGTGAGGTCGTCGATGGCTTTCACGCCGACCTGATCAACCGGCAACGTGCCTTCGTTGACTGCGCGACCGTTCTTGATGCCGAACTGGATCGAGGCATAGGCGACGCCCACTGTCTTGGGATCGAACAGGCGCTGGAACGCGAAGACGAAATCGTCTGCCGTGACGGGTTCTCCGTCGGACCAGTTCGATGGCTTGAGCTTGAACGTCCAGGTCTTCTGGTCGTCGGAAACGGTCCAGCTTTCGGCGACGCCGGGGACGGGCTTGGAGGCTTCATCCTCGGTGAAGAGGCCGATGAACATGTCGCCGATGATGTCGTTGGCCCAGGTTCCTTCGACGAGCTGCGGGTCGAGCGATTTCGGGTCTGCGCCGATGCCGCGGCGCATACGGTCAACGCCGTCGCTGGACTCGCCGCCACAGGCCGCCAGCAGCAACACAGCCGCCAGCGCGCCGGTGAGAAACCGGGATTTCGAACCCATTCCGTAACTCCTTCAATCGCGTGCTGCGTGTGCGGCCAGACCTGCACACCAGCCATGCGCCTTTGTCTCGCAGGAAACTAGCTTTAGAGTATAGTGCATTGAAAGGCCTTTGCGCGGCCTGACACTTTGTTGAGCAGGACAAGCCCATGCGTGTGTTCATCTTCGTGGCGCTTCTTCCCGTAATGACGGCGCCGGCGCTTGCCCAGGGCGCGTTGCAGGGGAAGCTGATTGGGTGCGCGAACATTACGGATGCAGCGCAGCGGCATGCCTGCTTCGACGCGCTGGTGCCTGAGTTGAAGCAGATCAGCGAGGCGCAGTTCGG
>DAIRES010000009.1:4678-38142 GCA_036795465.1 Hyphomonadaceae bacterium | reverse complement strand
GGGTCGAAGGCGTCGCGCAGGCCGTCACCGATGAAGTTCAGCGAGAACAGCGTGATGACCATCGTGACGGCGGGGACCATCAGCATCCACGGATAGGAGAATTCGCGCTGGCCCTCGGAGATGAGGCGGCCGAGCGAAGTCAGCGGCTCGTTCACGCCGAGGCCGATGAAGGAGAGGAAGCTCTCCTGCAGGATCACCACCGGCATGGTGAGCGTGACATAGACCGCCACGGGGCCGAGCAGGTTGGGCAGGATGTGGCGGACGATCAGCCCCATGGGCTTCACGCCAGCAGCGCGGGCGGCCTCAACAAATTCTTTCTGCTTCAGGGCGAGCGTCTGGCCGCGAACGATGCGCGCCATGGTCATCCATTCGACGGCGCCGATGGCGAGGAAGATCAGGAAGATCGAGCGGCCGAAGACGACGGTGACTAGGATAACGAAGAAGATGAAGGGGACGGCATAGAGTACGTCGACGATGCGCATCATGAACTGATCGACGCGGCCGCCGGCAAAGCCCGCGATTGCGCCCCAGGCGACGCCGATGACGAGGCTGACCATGGTGGCGATGAAGCCTACGGCGAGCGAGATCTGCAGCCCGGTGATGACGCGGGCGACCATGTCGCGACCGTAGATGTCGGTGCCCAGCCAATGCATGTTTTCAAGCGTCGGGCCGATGCGCAGACGATCCTGGTACTGCATGTCGAACGGGTGCGGCCAGACGAACGGGCCGATGACGGCGATGAGCGTGAGCAGCGCCAGCACGATGATGCCGGCCATGGCGGCCTTGTTGGCGAGCAGGCGGCGGCGTGAGTCGTCCCATAGGGAGCGACCTTTGACGGCGGCCTTGTTGAGCAGTTCGGCGTTTTGGCCGGGGGCGGCGGTCATGATCATTCGAACCGCACCTTCGGATCGAGGATGGCGTAGAGGATGTCGGCGATCAGGTTGAGTACGATGATCAGGCCGCCATAGAGGATCACCGCGCCCATGACGCGGGTGTAGTCGCGGGTAACGGCGCCTTCGATGAAGGACGAACCGACCCCGGGCAGGCCGAAGACGCTTTCGATGACGACGGAGCCCGTGATGACGCCGACGATGGCGGGGCCGAGATAGCTGACAACGGGCAGGATGGCCGATGGCAGGGCGTGGCGCACCATGATGCGGAACTCGCTGAGGCCTTTGGCTCTGGCCGTGCGTATGCTGTTGGAGCGGAGGACCTCGATCATCGAGGCGCGCATCAGGCGCGAGATGATGGCGATCTGCGGCAGGGCTAGCGTCAGCACGGGCAGGAAGGTGTTGTAGAAATTCATCCGGCCCAGATCGAGGCCGCCAGCCGCGAACCAGTGCAGCCAGACGCCAAAAATCAGTGAGAGCAATGGGCCGGTGACGAAGGTGGGGATGGATATCCCGATCATGGCGACACTCATCGCCGAATAGTCGATCGCAGAGTTCTGTCGCATGGCGGCGAGCACGCCCAGCATGACGCCGAAGAACAGGCCTATCGTGATCGCCAGCCCGCCAATGGTCAGCGAAACCGGAAGGCCTTCGCCCAGCAGTTCGGACACCGACTTGTCGTGTATCTGCATGGAGGGGCCGAGATCGCCGCGCACGACCTTGCCGACATATTCGAGATACTGGTCTGCCAGCGGCTTATCGAGGCCGAGCTGGGCCTTGAGGTTGGCTTCCACGGCGGGGGTGAGCTTGCGCTCGGTCGAGTACGGGTTGCCGGGGGCGGCCCGCATCATGAAAAAGGCCACGGTGATGATGGCCAGCATGGTGGGGATGGCCGCAAGCACGCGACGGCCGGTGTAGGCCCACGGAATCCGGGACAACAGGCGGGCAACAGCCGATGAGGATCGGGCGGACGAACGAGACTGATCAGGCGTCAGGGGTTACGTCCTCCGCAACAGCGGGCTTATATGAGGCGCATAGCAGCCCGGCGCGCAAGAAGGCAAATTAGTCGCGGCTGACCGGGCTCAGGGAGTGGACATGGCTGACATACGGGACGTTACCGGCAGTTTTTCAGTGGCGCCGCAGATCGAGCTGGACGAATTCGCCGGGTTGGCCGCCATGGGCTTCACGCATGTCATCAACAATCGCCCGGATGGCGAGGCGCCCGGCCAGCCCGGCTCTGCCGAGGCGGAAGCAGCCGCGAAGGCTGCAGGCATGACCTATGTTCACGCCCCGTTCGTCGGCCAGCCGACGGCGGATGCGGTGAAAGCTGTTATGCAGGCCAAGGGCCGGACGCTGGCCTTCTGCCGGTCGGGCACGCGATCGGTAACAGCATGGGCTTTCGCGCAGGCAGGCGAGGGCGCTCCCACCGATGCGATTATCGGGGCGGCGGAGAATGCGGGTTACAATCTGGCCCCGGCGGCGGGACTGCTGAAGCAGCTCGGAGCGAAGTAATCGTGGCTGGTATCCCCTTCGTTCGCGATCTCACGTTCAAGTATGGCGAGGTCGCGCGCGTTTCCCCGCGCATACGTCGCGTGATCGCGGAGAACCCGGGGCCGTTCACGTTTCTGGGCACCGGTGTTTACATCGTCGGCAAAGGCGAAGTCGCCGTGATCGACCCGGGCCCTGTGATCGATGCACACTTCGAGGCGATCAAGGCGGCGGTGGCCGGTGAGCGGATCACGCACGTTTTCACGACGCACACGCACCTCGATCATTCGCCGCTGGCGCATCCGCTGGCGACGTGGGCGGGGTGCAAGGTCTATGGCAGGCCTGATCCCAACGTGGCGCACGTCGAGGTCTCGCTGGATGAAGACGGCGAGGCAGGGTTCAAGCCGGATGTTCTGGTGAATGATGGTGATGTGTTCAGCGGGCCAGACTGGACGCTGGAGGCGATCACCACGCCCGGGCATATGTCGAACCATGTCTGCTATGCGCTGAAGGAAGAAGCCGCGCTGTTTTCAGGCGACCACATCATGGGGTGGTCGACGACCGTGATCTCTCCGCCTGACGGGAATATGCGGCAGTACTTCGCCAGTCTGGACAAGATCAGGGCGCGCGGATTCTCAACGCTGTGGCCGACGCATGGGCCGCCTGTGACCGACGTCGCGCCGTTCATCGATGCTTACGCGACGCACAGGCGCGCGCGGGAAGCGGCGATCCTGGAGCGGATACGGGCAGGCGATACGCTGATCCCCGACATGGTGAAGGTGATCTACAAGGACGTCGACAAGCGGCTGCATGCGCCGGCGGCGCATTCCGTGTTGGCGCACGTGATCCAGCTGGTGGAAGAGGGGCGTGTGATAGCGGATGGCCCGCTTACATTGGCCGCCCACTACCGGCCTGCGGGTTGATACCGGCTGCTAGCGCTCCATCACGGGCGGCGACCATGCGCTTGCGCCAGTGTTCGGCTGAGCGATATGGCGAAGCTGCTGGATGACGGTCATGGCGCGCTGGTCACCGATGATACCGCCGAGCGCCCTTGCGATCTGGAATTCGGAAGCGCCGCCTGCGTTCGTCTGCATCATCGAGCTGGTGAGCAGGTCGAAGGGCGAGGAGCGATGGATGTTCATCCGGATGTCCATTCCGTCTTCGGGCTTGAAGCCTGCAAGCGTGCGGGCTTCCTCGATCGCGGCGATGAGGTCGCCGGTCTTGTCGACGAGGCCGATCTTCTGCGCGTCTTCACCTGACCAGACGCGGCCGCGCGCGATCTCCTGCACCTTCTGCAGCGGTAGCTTGCGGCCTTCCGCCACAATGCCGGTGAAGCGGTCATAGGTGGCCTGCAGGCCTTCGAGCAGGCGCGTGCGCTGGGTAGGCGTGAGCTTTTCCGTGGAATAGGCGGAGGTGTACTCGCCGCCGACGCTCACCGAATCCGGATTGATGCCGAACTGGCGCAACCCGTCCGCGATCGCGAATTTTCCGCCGAAGACGCCGATCGAGCCAGTGATGGTGGAGCGGCTGGCGATGATCGCGTCAGCACTGGCCGCCGAATAATAGCCGCCGGAAGCCGCCATCGAGCCCATCGACACGACAACCTTCTTGCCGGACGCTTGGACCTTCTTGACCGCGCTCCAGATCTGGTCGGATGCGGTGGCCGAGCCGCCGCCGCTGTCGATACGGAAGACGACGGCGTTGACGGAATCATCGGCCGCAACATCAAGCAGCTGCTTGGCCACGCGGTCTGATGCGAAGACCGGCGTGCCGAGCGACAGCACGTCCACCGGGCCGCCGCCGCCCGTCACGATGTCGCCTTCGCCGCCGACGATGGCGATCACGGCTTTCCCGTTGCCATAGGCAGGGTGATATTCGTCTATCGGCAGCAGTTTTCCGCCGGCAAGTTTCTCCGCCGCGCTGGCTGCTTCTTCGGGATAGCCGAGGCGATCGACGAGTTTGAGGTCGACAGCTTGCTGGGCCTGATAGGGGCTGGCCTCCATCAGCGCGCGAAGTATCGCGGGGTCGATCTTGCGGTCGGCTGCGATGTCGGCAAGCGAATGGGTCCAGACGCTGGTGGCCAGCGCGGTCATCGCGGTGGCGTTCGGCGCGGAGTAGCCCTTCGCCTTGTAGATTTCGGCGGCGCCCTTGAATTCATAGAACTGCTCGATCTCGGCGGAGACCTTCAGTTTCTCCATCGCGCCGCCAAGGAACATGGTTTCGAAGGTGATGCCCGGCGCCTCGAACGTCGTGCCCGGCTGGAGCCAGATCTCGTTGGCGGCGGAAATGGCGCGGTAGGCCGAGGGGCCGGACGCCAGGAAGCCCTGGCTGTGGGCGATAATGAACTTGTCCTTGGCGCGCAGGCGGAGGAAGGCGCTGCGCAGCTCTTCGGCGCGTGAGGAGCCGAGGTTCATCTCGGCGGCGCGGACGAAGACGCCCTTGATATCCGGATCATCCGCCGCCGCGTTCAGTCGGAGGAGGGTTTCGACAAAGGACGTGCCGGAAAAGATCGAATTGAGGGCGTCGGCGGCAGGCTGGTCGACGGAGCCTTCGCGCAGGTCTATTTCCAGAACGGCATTGCGCACCCGCGGCGGCTCGCCCGACGGGACGAACGACATGATCAGGACAAGCGGAATCAGAACAAAGAACACGACCAGGGCGGCCAGGCCGCCAAGGAAGGTCAGAAGGAAGGTTCTCATACCGTCGTCTCCGGGCCGGAAAATACCCGGCGGACAAGACTTAACGGCAAAAACGGGGCGGCGAAACCGGCCCCGGTCAACCTTCGTTTCTGGGTGGGAGCGTTCCTGGTCGGAGTAGCTGGATTCGAACCAACGACCTCTTGCTCCCGAAGCAAGCGCTCTACCAGGCTGAGCTATACTCCGACGGAGCGGGGCCTATAGCGGCTTTCAGATACGGGCGCAACGGCTCAAAATGAAGGAAAAGAGGTTAGCCCCGCGCCGGGCTAACCGGGTTTAAACTGCGTCAAAACAGGGCTAATTCCGGTAGTTGCTTTCGTCGCGCGAAACGCATAACTCTCCGCACCTCCCTGCACTGGGGCGTCGCCAAGTGGTAAGGCAGCGGTTTTTGGTACCGCCATTCCGGGGTTCGAATCCCTGCGCCCCAGCCAGGGAGGTTTCACCCTTCCCCGGCAATTTCCCACGTACCGACTTCGACCCAGAAAAAAGCTGGATCGGATCAGCGTGTTGCGAGCGTTTTTTCGCTCCGCACGGGACATCGGTCTAGACCAGCCTCCGAAAGGTTCGCCTCGCCGGAGTTGAGCTTTGTTGGACCTTTGTTGGCGCCTCAGAAGAGGTAACAACATGTCTAAGCCTCTCACCCAACCCGCATTGAAGCGCTGAAACCGCGCTCCAAAGTCTACAAGGTCTTCGATGGCGGGGGCCTCCACATCCTCGTGACGCCGTCGGGCCGTCTGTACTGGCGCTTCCAATCCCGCTTCGACAAAGCCCAGAAGACGCTGGCGCTTGGCGTCCGCCGCTCCGACGTTCTGGCCACGTTGCGAAAGGTGGAGGAGCGCGGCGCCTTGGAAACCGCGTACCGGCTTCTGCAATACATCAGCGCCGTTTTCCGCTTCTCGGATGACGACTCTATCAGCGACCCAACCCCGATGCTTAAGAGCCGGCTCAAGCCCCGACCGCCGGTCAAACACTTCAAGGCGCTGAGGGCCGCTCAGATAGGGCCGTTCCTCAACGCATTGGACGCCAGCACGTGCGAGACGGAAACGCGCTGGGCGATGCTTCTCACGATCCTGACGGCCGCGCGGACCATGGAAGTGATCGGCGCACGGTGGGAGGAATTCGAAGATTTGAAGTATCCCGGCCGTGCGCTGTGGCGCGTGCCTGCAGCGCCGGACTGCTGGACGCCTTCAGGAATTTCTACGGACCGACGATGAATGCATTTGACGCCGCCGAAAGGAATGGCCGGGCGGATGCGCTTCTGGATGAGTTGCAGGCCTTGTTCAAAGGCCAGAACAAGAGCTCTAACCCGGGCACAACTTCAATCCCGGCAACATTCCTGCGGGTCGCCGTTCGCGTCGATTGAGACACCCGGGCGCGTGGCGTTTTGCAAATTGTCGGGGCGCTGGCAAGCGTGCCAGCACCCCGACAACAGCGTCTCGATAGAGGCTACGGAAGTTCGAACACCCAGATGTTCGATGTCCGCATCGTCGGGTTCTTGATCTCCGGAAGCATGTTCACATAGGCGGTGCTGCGAACAGCGCCGCTGCCTGTGACAACCGCGATGTACTGCTTGCCGTTGACCTCATAGCTGATCGGATTGGAGTTCGGCACATCGCCAAGGCGTGTGCTCCACACCCGTTTTCCGGTCGCCTGGTCATAGGCCGCGAATGTCCGGTCCATCGATCCAGCGAAGATCAGGCCTCCGGCGGTTGGCAGCGTGCTCGTCAGGATCGGCACGCGCTCGCGCGTGACCCAAAGCTGCTTCTTCGTCTGCAGATCAACTGCCACCAGGCGGCCATACAGCCCGTCACTGTTGGGCATGGGCCGGTTATTGGTGCGGACGCCCGTGGAGAGAAGTCCACGCTGTCCTTCCGGAAGCGGCACAAGGTCCATGCACGCTTCGATCAGCGGCACGAACAGCACGCCGGTCGTGGGGTTGAAGCCGGACGGGTTGAAGTTCTTCGAGCCCGCGGCGCTGGGGCAGATCATCTTCGTCTTGCCATCGCCCGGGATCAGGTCCGGGTCGACCGTCTTGTGGCCGGTTTTGGGATCGACGTGGGTGATATAGTTCTGCATGCCCAGATCGATCGAGAACAGGTATTTCCCGGTCGCCGGATCGAGTGCGTCGTGCAACGCCGCCTTGCCGGCGGTGACCAGCACGCGCCGCGCCTTGGCGCCTGTTCCGATGGTCATGATCTGGCGCTCATAGGCCCAGTCCAGATCCATCTGGTCATTCTCCAGATGCTGGTAGTGCCAGACAAGTTTGCCGGTGTCCGGGTTCAGCGCGATCGTGGTGTTGGTATAGAGCGCGTCATTGTTGGCGCCCGGAACGCGATCACGCAGCGGCTTGGTGTCATAGGTCGGGGCAGGGCCGAAGAAGACGAGATTGGTCTCCTTGTCATAGCTGCCCGGCGTCCAGATCGTGCCACCCGTACGCGCCTCGTAAGGCATGTTGTTCCAGGTGTCGTAGTTCGGCTCGCCCGGTTTCGGAATGGGGTTGAAGCGCCAGGCTTCCTTGCCGGTCTTGGCGTCGAGCGCCACGATTACGGGTTTGGGTCCACGCGTTCCGAAGATCACCTTGCCCTTGGCGACGATGGGGCCGCCCGACATGGTGAAAGTCGATCCGCCGACACCCGTGTTCCAGACCACGGCCCCGGTTTTCATGTTCAGCGCGACGATATGAGCATCGGACGTCGGCATGAATACAAGCGAGTCATAGATCGCGATCGACTTCTTCGGCGTAGGCGTCACATCCTTGGGCAGGCGATAGGTGTATTGCCACAGGATATCGCCGGTCACGGCGTCCACGGCCTGCAGGACGTCCTTGAAGGCATGAACGAACATCACGCCGTCATGCACCAGCGGCGTGTTCTGGTTCGGGCCAGGCGGCAAGGACAGCGACCAGCTGAGACGCAGCTTGCTGACATTGCCCTTGTTGATCTGCTTGAGCGGGCTGAAACCCTGCGCATCGCGGGTGCGCCGCCCGTCGAGCCATGATCCGGCCGGGGGCGAGGAAAGCATCTGCTCCGTCACCGGCGTGATCTTGGCAAGCGGGCTCGGCTTGGCTGTCGGGTTCGGCGGCAGCTTCACGCCGGCGGAGATCATGCCGAGATTGGCCGTCGTCGACGGCAGCGTCATGGTCTTCTGCGCTGCGATGGAGACGGGCGTTCCGGCCGGTATCGTGTTTTTCGACAGCAGGTAGGCGATCACGTTGAGGTATTCTTCCTCGCTCAGCGATCCGGGTTGCGCGGTCGGCATCGTATCCTGCACGTAGTGGAACAGGTCCTCGACGCTCTTGCCCGCCCAGCGCAGCAGGAACTCGTCACCGCGCAGCATGGGCCCGAATTCGCCGTCATCGAGCCCTTCGCCATGGCAGGCGACGCACTGGCGTTCGTAGATCGTCTTTCCGGTTGCGGCCTGTGCGGCCGAATAGCTGGGGCTTTCCTGCGCCGTCGCGCTCATGCACATGGCCAGGGCCGAAGCCGCGGCGAGCGCGCTGCGAGGCGCCAATCCGATGGCCGCGGACAGAATTGTGGCGCGTCGATTCGAGTTCGACATTGTCTGTTCTCCTCCCTCTATCTCCGGCGTGGATCGCCGGTAGATGTCCCATCGCGCCGCAGTTTGAGGCTGCAGGGCAGGGTGTTTGTCACACTTCTCCGTCGTTCCCCCGAAAAGTCGCTGTGGTCTTCGCCGGACAGCAACAACACGGCAACGTTGCCCGATCAGTCTGCTGCGGGACCGGTTTTGCAAGTCTCAGGTCGCAGGCTGCGGTTTCGCTGGGCGTCACATTGGGGTGAGGGAAGCGGAGGCATTGTAAATTGTATAACCGGGCCTCCGCCTTAGGCCATTTGCCCGGTGTCGCGCGCCGTAACGCAGACAATGTTTGCATTCCTGCTCATTTACCGGCTTTACAGCTTGTTTTTTGAAGGCCTTGCGCGCCGGCCCATGAAGCGCGAACTCCAGATTGTAGATAAGCAAAGGTCGCCGTTACACTCACGGCGTGATCATAGGAGCTGTATGTGACCGACACTGAGAAAGCCAATGAACTGAACGACCTCAGGATGTCGGACAAGGGCCGCCCGCTTTTCGAAGCGGTGAAGCGTCATATCGCCGAGAACGTCGCCCCGATTCTCGAGGAGTTCGACGAGCTTGATAACCAGAAGACCGACCGCTGGTCCTGGCATCCGCGTCAGCTCGAACTACTCGATGGCGCCAAGAAAAAAGCCAAGGCCGCCGGCCTCTGGAACTTCTTCCTGCCCAACGCCGAAACCGGCGAGGGCCTCTCCAATCTCGACTACGCCTACATCGCCGCCGAACTCGGAAAATACCACCTCGCCTCCGAGTCGCTGAACTGCTCGGCGCCCGATACCGGCAACATGGAAGTGCTCGAGCGTGTCGGCACGCCCGCGCAGAAGAAGCAGTGGCTGGAGCCGCTTCTCAACGGCGAAATCCGCTCCGCCTACGCCATGACCGAGCCGAACGTCGCCTCGTCCGACGCCAAGAACATCTCCACCTCCGCCGTGCTCGAAGGCAATGAGTGGGTCATCAACGGCGAGAAGTACTACATCTCGAACGCCGGCGACCCGCGCTGCAAGATCATGATCACCATGGTCAAGACCAGCCCGGACGCCCCGACCCACCTGCAGCAGTCGCAGATCCTCGTGCCGATGGACACGCCCGGCGTGAAGGTCCTCGGACCGATGCACGTCTTCGGCGCCGACCACGCGCCACGCGGTCACATGCACATCAAGTTCACCAACGTCCGCGTGCCCAAGGAAAACATCCTGCTCGGCGAAGGCCGCGGCTTCGAGATCAGCCAGGTCCGCCTCGGGCCGGGCCGCATCCACCACTGCATGCGCACCATCGGCAAGGCGGAAGCCGCGCTGGAAATGATGATCAAGCGCGGCCTGTCGCGCGAAGCCTTCGGCCAGCCACTCATCAAGCTCGGCAAGAACCCGGAAGTTGTGTCCCGCGCCCGCTATGACATCGAGCAGATGCGCCTGATGGTGCTGAAAGCCGCCAAGGCGATGGACGTTCTCGGCAATAAGGAGGCCCGCGTCTGGGTGTCGATGGTGAAATCCATGATCCCGGAAATCACCTGCCGCATCATCGACGAGGCGATCCAGGTCCACGGCGCCACCGGCATTTCGCAATGGACGCCGCTCGCTGAACTCTACGCCGACGTCCGCCACCTGCGCTTTGCGGACGGCCCGGACGAAGTCCACCACATGGTCGTCGGCCGTCACGAGATCCGGAAATACGAGCCGGGCAAGAACGCTCCCTGATACGATACACTGTATCGCGACGGCCGGGGGAAGGCGTCCTCCGGCCAACGCCGACAAGGAGAATCAACAGGACATTCATACTCCTGTGTGATACCGGCCCCATATGATTAAGCTGCTGCGCAACAAGATCAGGATGGTGAGGGTCATGATGACCTTCTTCGCTTTCCTGTTTGCGTTCAGCCCATCTCTCGAAGCCTATGCTTGCGCGGCCGAAGGTTGCGATCCCGCCTGTGCTGAACGCTCCGACGCTAGCCAGCTTGTCGACGCCGACACTTCAGGCGCAGACGATTGCGTCGACAATCAGTGCATCTGCGTGGTGGGCCATTGCAGCCATGCAGCTGTCTCTGTCGCCCCGATCCACGTCGCGACTGTCTTCACGGTGAAGTCCGATCGCGTTGAGATGGGGAACGAGCAGCCCGTCTTTGTATCCACCACAACGCCAGAACGTCCTCCCCGTATCTGATGAATTTGCTGCGCGCAGCGCGGCGTCCTTCATCAGATCCCGAGGAGACTTTCCATGTCGATCAAGCGCGCCCATCTGGGCGTTGTAGCGGCCATCGCGGTTGCTGCTGGCGCAGGCTTTCTCGCCGCGCGTGCATTCACGTCAGACCCGACAGCTGCGCCGGAGCCTAGACATGCCGCCGAAGAAGAAGGCGAGCATGTCGAAGGTTTTGTCGCGTTAGCTCCGGCCGAAGCGCCTGCCGCGGGCGTTGCGCTTGCCAGGGTCGAACGTGGCGGCGGCATAGATCTGCTCCTGCCGGGCCGGGTGTCCCTTGCTATAAACGCTCAAAGCGTGGTCGCAGCGCCCCTTGATGGCATGATCGTCGAGATCCACGTGACGGTCGGCGCGGCTGTTGCGCGTGGCGCTCTCATAGCTTCGATCCGCAGCCCCGAAGGCGGCGCGATCCGTGCGCAGGTCGATACCGCCAGGGCAAAACTGGAAGCAGCAGAGGCGCTCAACGCCCGCAATCAGAACCTCTTCGAGCAGGGCGTCATCCCGCGTCAGGAATGGGAAGCAACGCGCGCCGCCACGCTGACAGCGCAGGCAGACCTGCGCGCCGCCGAATCCCAGGCCGGCGCCATGGGCGCACCAAGCGCCACCGGCGTCGCCACAATCCGCAGCCCGATCGCCGGCGTCGTCACACGCATAGCCGTCACGCCCGGATCAGTTCTCGACGACGGCATGGAGATCGCCACCGTCGGCGATCCGTCGCGAACCGAACTGGTCTTCGACGTTCCGCCCGCCAGCATTGATCTGATCAAGACAGGCGCTCCCATCGAAGCAAACTGGACCGGCGGAAACGTCATCGCGGGCGAGATCACGGGCGTTGCGCCAAGTCTGTCCACCAGTGGCGGCACGGTCAGGGCGCGCATCATCGGCGCGGCGCCCCCGCCGGGCACGGTGGTGTCAGGGCGCCTGATCGGCGGAGCAGGCGATATGCTCACTGTTCCCAGCGAAGCGGTCCAGACAGTTGAAGGCGCTGCCTCCGTATTCGTGGTGGAAGGCCAGGGCTTCCGCGCCCGTCCTGTCGTCCCGGGGCGCGCCAGCAACGGACGCACCGAGATCCTCAGCGGCCTGCAAGGTGACGAACAGATCGCAGGCAAGGGCGCGTTCCTCCTGAAGGCCGAGCTTGGCAAGGGCGAAGCGGAGCACGATCACTGATGTTGAATCGCATCATCGACCTGTCCGTTCGCGGCAGGTGGCTTGTTCTGCTGCTTGTGCTGGTCCTCTCCATTTTTGGCGCACGCGAACTTCTGCGCTTGCCCATCGACGCCGTGCCCGACATTACGAACCGGCAGGTGCAGATCAACACGATCGCGCCCGCGCTTGGCCCTGAAGAGGTCGAAAGCCAGGTTACCTATCCGCTGGAAACCGCGCTCGCCGGTCTTCCGGGCCTCACCGAAACGCGCTCCCTGTCGCGCCACGGCTTCTCGCAGATCACTGCGGTCTTCACCGATGCGACGGACATATACTTCGCCCGCAACCTGGTGAACGAGCGCCTGCAATCGGCGCGTCAGGAATTGCCGGAAGGCCTGTCGCCCACAACTGGTCCGGTCGTTACGGGCCTCGGCGAGGTCTATATCTGGACCGTCGAGTTCGCAGATGCCATCGCACGTGACGGCATCACCTATGTCACGCCAGAGGGTGAGCGCCTGACCACGGAGCTGGAGAAGGCGACCTACCTTCGCACGGTGCAGGACTGGATCATCGCGCCACAACTGCGCAGCGTGAAAGGAGTCGCTGGCGTTGATGTGCTTGGCGGCTATGTGAAGGAATACGCGGTCCACCCGGACCCGGCGAAGCTTGCAGCCTATGGCGTGGGGCTCGTCCAGCTGGTCGATGCACTTGAGCACGCCAATCGCATCGCCGGCGCGGGCTATGTCAGTCGTGCTGGCGAGGCTTATGTTGTCCGTGCTGACGCCCGTCTCCGCAACATGGAAGAACTGGCGCAAACACCGATCCTGATGCGTGCCGGCCAAGTCGTCCGCGTTATGGATGTGGCGGTCGTGGAATCCGGCCGCGCCCCGCGTCTTGGCTCGGCCAGCGCCAACGGCCGGGAAGTCGTCGTCGGTACTGCGTTGATGCTGCAGGGCGAGAACAGCCGGGATGTTGCAAAGCGCGTCGGTGAAAGGCTGGAACAAATCGGCGCCAGCCTTCCGGCTAATGTCATCGTCCGCCCCGCGCTTGATCGCACGAAACTCGTCGAAGCCACGATCGAGACCGTCGAGCACAACCTGGTGCTCGGCGCACTGCTTGTCATCGCCGTGCTGTTTGTTGCGCTGGGCAACATTCGTGCGGCGTTCATCACCGCGATGGTGATCCCGCTGTCATTCCTGTTCGCCGCGTCGGCCATGAACCAGTTTCACATCAGTGCAAACCTGATGAGTCTCGGCGCACTGGATTTCGGCCTGATCGTCGATGGCGCCGTCGTCGTGATCGAGAACACGCTGAGACGCCTCGCGATCCGGCGACAGGAGGCCGGGCAAAAGCTATCGGCTAAGGAACGCCTAGAAGTCGCCGCCAGCGCGGCGCGGGAAATGGTGCGGCCGGCCGCGTTCGGCCAGGCGATCATCCTTCTGGTCTATGCCCCGTTGCTGGCGTTCGAAGGCGTCGAGGGCAAGATGTTCACGCCCATGGCGGCGACCGTAATGCTGGCACTTCTCGGCGCGTTCATTCTCTCTTTCACCTTCGTTCCGGCCATGGCTGCGCTGCTGGTCCGCGATCCGCAGGCTGGCCACGAAGATACCCGGTCAGAGCGGGTCGCGCGCAAAGCCTACACGCCGCTGCTGCGCTGGGCAGTTGCGCATCCAGCAGCCATGGCGGGTTCAGCCGTGGCCGCACTGGTGGCTGGCGTTTTCGCCTTCCTGGCGCTCGGGCGGGAATTCGCGCCGACGCTGGATGAAGGCGATGTTCTGGTTCAGGCGCTCCGCATTCCGTCGACCTCGCTGGAGCAAAGTCAGGAGATGCAGTTCCGCGTCGAGCGAACACTCAAGGCCATGCCGGAAGTCGATCTGGTCTTCACGCGCACGGGCACGGCCGAAATTGCGTCCGATCCGATGCCTCCCAGCATTTCCGACACCTTTGTCATGCTGAAACCGAGAGAGGCGTGGCCCGACCGCCGTCTGTCCAAAACCGATCTTGTCGCCCGCATGGAACAGGAACTCGGCAAGCTTCTGGGCAACAGTTACGAGTTCACGCAACCGATCCAGATGCGCTTCAACGAGCTGATCGCCGGCGTGAGGTCGGATGTCGCCGTGAAGGTCTATGGCGACGACTTCGAGGCCATGCTCGCATCCGCTGAAAAGGCGGCGGCTGTCCTGCGCTCCATCCCCGGCGCAGCGGACGTCCGCGTCGAACAGGTATCCGGTCAGCCGACCATAACAGCCGTGGTGGATCGCACAGCCGCAGCCGCGCAGGGCGTGCACGCCAGCGACGCCGCAGATGCGCTTGCCATCGCCCTCGGCGGCCGCAAAGCCGGCATGGTGCTGGAAGGCGATCGTCGCTTCGATGTTGTGGTGCGGCTCGCAGACGATATCCGCAACGACCCCGCCGTCATGCAACAACTGCCTGTCATGCAGGAGGAGAACGAAGCCGGGGGCACAACCATAGCCCTGTCGTCCGTCGCCCGCTTCGACATGGCCGAGGGCCCGAACCAGATCAGCCGCGAGAACGGCAAGCGGCGGATCGTGGTGCAAGCCAACGTACGCGGCCGCGACCTGGGAAGCTTCGTCTCGGAGGCCCAACGCCGCGTCGCAGCCGAAGTGAAGCCCCCGCTGGGCGGGTGGCTCGATTGGGGCGGCCAGTTCGAAAACCTCGAACGCGCCAGCGCGCGGCTTGCGCTAATCGTGCCGCTCGTCTTCCTGTTGATCGGCGTCCTGCTGTTCCTGGCCCTGGCGTCGATCACCGATGCTGCGCTGGTTTTCGCGGGCGTACCGCTGGCCCTGGTCGGCGGGGCGGTCGCGCTTCTGGCGCGCGGCATGCCGTTCTCGATCCCTGCCGCGGTAGGATTCATTGCGGTGTCAGGCGTGGCGACCCTCAATGGCCTCGTCCTCATGCAGGCGATCAAGCAGCGTCTCGCTACCGGCATGGACCCCCGGCAGGCTGCGATCGAGGGGGCCGTCAGCCGCCTGCGCGCAGTCCTCACCACGGCCCTCGTTGCTGTGCTGGGATTCATTCCGATGGCCTTCGCCTTCGGTCCCGGCGCCGAGGTGCAGAAGCCGCTGGCGACGGTGGTCATCGGCGGCCTGACAACCGCCACCCTGTTGACCCTGCTCGTCCTGCCATCCTTCGCCGCCCGCTGGTCGCGCACGTCGGACAGGGAGCGCAACGCGGCCTAGACTGATCCTCAGAACACCTTGGCGCCCCCGCCGCGTCCTGTCGGTGAGGATCACGTTGCCTTGAGCCGACGGCTGAACGACGTGCGGCCGGGTGTTACAGGCGTGTTACGCCCCTGTACCGACCTGTAACGCGCGTTGAATTGGCCTTCGTGCGCGCCATTCCATCGTGTAACTACGCCGGAAAACCCCACAAAACCGCATGTAACCGTAAATCACTGACGCCGGTGAGGCCCCCCTCCTAATCAGGATCCATCGACTCGGATGCGCGCCGGAAGCGCTCGCGGGAACAAGGGGAAGGAAGCCTATGTTGCGTTCTATCGACTATCGCGGCCTGCTGATCTCGACTGCCAGCGCCCTCGCGCTCTGCATCGCCGCGCCCGCTGCGCTGGCCCAGGCTGGCCCGACCGCCGAAACCGGCCGTGACGTCGTCACGATCACCGGCCAGACCATCGAGGAAACCCTCCCGCAGGAACTCCAGAAATACGGCTCAGACCTCGAAGTGGTCGACTCCACCGAGATCCGCAACCAGCTCTTCGTCGACGCCCAGCAGGCGCTCCAGATGAAAGTCCCGGGCCTGTTCGTCGCCTCGCGCGGCGGCCCGTTCTCCTACATGGACATCTCGCTGCAGGGCTCGCGCAACTCGGACATGCTGCTGCTCGTCGACGGTGTTCGCATCAACAACCGCCTCTATTCGGGCACCATGTCTGACACGCTGCCCGCCAGCATGATCGAGCGCATCGAAGTGCTGAAAGGCGGGCAGGGCCTGTTCTACGGAACCCAGGCGGCCGCCGGCGTCATCAACTTCGTCACCCGTGGCTACACGGATGATTTCAACGGCATGGTCACAGTCGGCGGCGACACCAACGACAGCATTGGCGTCGACGGCTACGTCCGCGGCAAGGCCGGTCCGGGCAACTACGTGCTCTACGCCTCCCAGAACAAGACGGATGGCTACGACCTCTACGACGCCCGCCAGCCATCCTCGACCGATCTCGACCGTTCATCGGACATCTGGTCCGCTGGCGGTAAATACCGCATCGAGCTGACCGAAAACCTCGCGATCGACGCGCGCTACCAGCACACCGACGCCCGCCTCGACAACACGAACCCCACGCTCGTCGCCTACTCCAAGAACGAGCGCGACGAAGACATCGCCAGCCTCGGCGTCGATTTCCGCGCCAATGACTGGGCCCAGTTCCTCGTGAAGGGCTACTGGCACGACTGGGATTCGACCTACACGACGATCCGTAACACGGTCACGCCGGGCACCGGCGTCATCACCGGCCAGACCTTCTCCGACCTCAACACGTATTGGGGCTTCGAAGACAAGGGCATCAACGCCCTCGCCAAGCTCACGCCGGGCGGCCCGTTCGAATACGTCGTCGGCTACGACTTCCAGCAATACTCCGGCAAGGACGACGTCCTGCTGATCGCGGAGCAGGAAGAAGAAGTGAATGCCTTCTTCGGCCAGGTCCGCTCGGACGAGTTGATCCAGAACGCCAGCTTCGCCATCGGCGTTCGCCATAACGAAGCCAGCAGCTCCAGCAAGACCATCTGGAACGCATCGGCGCGTTACGACTTCATGCCGGGCCTCTACGCGCAGACCAATTTCGGCACCAGCTTCCTGCTGCCTACCGCCGAACAGCTTTATGCGATCGACCCGTTCTCCACGCTCGGCAACCCGAACCTCGAAGCCGAAGAAGCAGACAACTTCAACATCGGCTTCGGCGGCGAGTTCAACGCCGGCCCGTCATTCGCCTGGCAAGCGACCTATTTCAGCCGCGACATCGACAACCGCATCCAGTTTGCTGACTGCGACGATTCCGATCCATCCACCGATTGCGCGATCCTCTACCCGGATCTTGACCCCTCGTATTACAATGAAGGCTTCTACGTAAATCTCCCCGGAACGGTTGAGGTTCGCGGCTTCGAACTCTCCGGCACGGCCGACTTCGGCAATGGTTTCACAGCCATCGCAAGCTACACGGATTCCACTTCGGAAGACGCAGCCGGCGTTCAGCTCGCCCGCGTTCCGCGTACATACGGCAAGGTCGGCGCCAGCTACGAAGCCGATCAGTGGGGCGTTGACGGCAACCTGCTCTGGGTTGGCGAAGTGAACTCCACAAACCTGCCGGGTGGCTTCGGCGTGCAGAACTACGGCGACTACATGGTCGTCGATATCGCTGCGCACATGTTCCTCGACGCGGACCACAAGCACAAGATCACGGCCCGCGTGGAAAACCTGTTCGACGAAGAGTATCGCACGGCGCTTGGCGTCGGCACCGTCGACGGTACGGCTGCTCCCACCCTCCAGCGTTTCCTGGTTGGAACGCTGGGCGTGCCGCAGACGCTTCACGTTTCCTATAGCTACGGCTTCTAGGAGCGCTTGCGACGCGGTCTCCGGTTGGCTGTGCCTTCCGGAGACCGCGCGTTTGCAACGATGAGCATGATCCTCAAATCGATCATCGTGGTTCACCGTTATGTCGGCGTGGTGCTTGGCGTCATCATGACGATCTGGTGCCTCTCCGGCTTCGTCATGATGTATCAGGGCTATCCCGCCACGACGCCTGAAGAGCGTCAGGCCGGCCTTGAAGCCCTCGACCTCTCACAATGCTGCGCCGCGATTCCGCTCGACGGCGACTCCATCGCGATGGCCTACCGCGTCGAAATGCTGGACGGTGAGCCGGTTCTGAGAACCGTCGGCGGCGAGGGGCCCAAGTCTTACAACCTCGCAACCGGCGACGAAGTCGGCATCCTCCCTGAAGCGCAAGTCCGCCAGGTTGCAGAGACCTATGCCGCAGGCAACGGCATCAACGGCAGGATTACCGAACTTGCCACGCTGAAGATCGACCAATGGTCGGTCCAGCCGGCAAGGCGATCCCAGCCGCTCTGGCGCGCAGTCTTCGACGATCCGGGTTCCAGTTGGGTCTATATCAACGGCTCCAACGGCGAAGTCGTGCAGGACGCCAATGGGCACGAGCGTTTCTGGAACTGGCTCGGCGCCATCCCGCACTGGCTCTATCCGCTGATACTCCGCGAGAACGGCCCGCTCTGGAACGAGGTCGTCGTCTGGTCGTCGGCCATCGGCTGCTTCCTCGTCGTCACCGGCATGGTGATCGGCTTTGCAAGGCTCCGCGGCCGCTCCGGCAAATGGTGGCCCTACAAGCGGCCCATGTGGATGTTCCACCACGTCTTCGGAACCTTCGCCGGAATTCTCGTCCTCACCTGGACGTTCAGCGGCCTGATGACGATGTCGCCATGGGGCCTGCTCGAAAGCGAAAGCGCGATCAGCCGCAGCGATGTTCAGGGCGAAATGAAGCTGGCCGATGTGCAGGCCGTCTTGCTGCAGGTGAAGGCTAATCCGCCCGCTGATGTAGTGTCTGTTCGCGCTGCACCGCTTCTGGGCAAGCCTTATCTCGTCACGCATTCGCGCGATGGCAGCGAAACCCGCTTCGGTCTCAATGGCATGGCGCCGCTTGCCGAAGCCGATCTTCAGGCCGGCCTGAAAGAGAAGGGCGGCCTGCTGGCCCCCGGCAAGCTCGAAGTGCTGACGCAGGAAGACGATTTTTACTACAGCCACAAACGGCAGGTCGATCTGCCCGTGTACCGGATCTCGCTCACCGATCCGGAAGCCACCAAGGTTTACATCGACCACGCCACCGGCGAACTCCGTCAACTCGCGGATGGAACCGGCCAGCGTTATCGCTGGTTCGAATCAGGCCTGCACAGTCTCGACTTCGCGTTCATGCGCAGCCGTCCGGTGTGGGACATCCTCGTTATCTTCCTGCTCGCCGCTGTAACGGTCGCCTGCGCCACGGGCGCATGGCTGTCCTTCACGCGCGTCGGCCAAGACTTTTCCCGCGTCCGTCAGATGTTCCGGAGGAAGAACTAGGCTGTAACGGCCGGTAACAACGGTGAAACCGTAAATAACTACCGGCCGGCACCGGGACGTGCACGATCACCCTACGACCTCGAGACCATGGTTCTCGCTCTCGCTCTCCTCCTCCTGTGGGGGCCGACCATGACAACTGCCGCTGCGGATACGTCCGCAGCGGCATTTTTTTGATCTGAAAGTTGAGACGTTAAGCGCTAACGCGCCGCAGCCTGCGCGTCGGGCCAGACATGGCCCTGAAACTCCCGGCGCAGTTGCAGCTTGTTGAGCTTGCCCGTGGCGCCAAGCGGGATCTTCTCCACGAACGCAACATCGTCCGGCATCCACCACTTGGCGATCTTGCCCTGCAGGAAGCCCAGCACATCCTCACGCGTCGCGCTCTGGCCCGGCTTCAGCTCGATAACCAGCAGCGGCCGCTCGTCCCACTTCGGATGGGCAAGGCCAATCGCCGCCGCATTGCCGACAGCCGGGTGGCCGACCGCGATGTTCTCGATGTCGATCGAGGAGATCCACTCGCCGCCGGACTTGATGACGTCCTTGGCCCGGTCGGTGATCTGCATGTAGCCGAGCGGGCACATGTGGGCGACGTCGCCCGTGTCGAAATACCCGTTCTTGTCGAGGATGTTTCCACCGGCATTCTTGAAGTACGCGCCGGCGATTGCCGGTCCCCGCACCACCAGGTGCCCTGTGGTCTTGCCGTCGCGCGGCAAATCATTGCCTTCATCATCGACGATCTTCATCTCGACGCCGAAAGAGGGGCGACCCTGCTTCAGCTTGTTCTTCTGCACGTGCTCGCTGCCGCGCTCGCGGAACTCCGGTGTCGTTGCCCCCATCGATCCCAGCGGGCTCATCTCGGTCATGCCCCAGGCATGGAAAACCTGAACGCCATAATCGTCCTCGTAAGACCGCAGGATCGCTTCCGGCACGGCCGAGCCCGCCACCACGATCCGGTTGAGGTGCGGCAGCTTCTTGCCCGTCTCTTCCAGATACTGCTTCAGCATCAGCCACACGGTCGGCACAGCCGCCGAGAACGTGACCTTCTCCGTTTCCATCAGCTCATACACCGAAGCGCCGTCCATCTTCGGCCCCGGCATGACCAGCTTCGCGCCCACCGCCGGGGCAGAGAAGGTGATCCCCCACGCATTGGCGTGGAACAGCGGCACGATCGGCATGATCACGTCGTCAACCGCGAAGCCCAGCGAGTCCCGCTGCAGCGAGAACATCGAATGCAGCACGTTCGAGCGGTGCGAATACAGCACGCCCTTCGGATTGCCCGTCGTGCCCGACGTGTAGCAAAGCCCCGCCGCCGTCCGCTCGTCGAAATCGCCCCACGTCACATCGCGCGACTTGCCCGCGATGAACGTCTCATAAGCCTGCAGCCCCGGTATCTTCGACGCCGGCGCCGGCATGTGCGCGGCATCCGTAATCAGCACCCAGCGGCGCACCGTCGGGCACTTCTCCACCAGCTGCTCGACGATCGGCAGGAAGGTGATGTCGAAGAACAGGTGCGTGTCGGCCGCATCGTTGATGATCCACGCGATCTGCTCGGGGAACAGCCGCGGGTTCACCGTATGCAGCACGGCGCCGATCCCCATCGCGCCGAACCAGATCTCCATGTGGCGGCCCGAATTCCACGCCAGCGTCGCAACGCGGTCGCCCATCTTCACGCCGTCTTCCAGCAGCGCCGTCGAAACCTGCTTCGCGCGATCATGCAGCTCGGCGTAAGTCTCCCGCACGATCGGCCCTTCGACCGACCGGCTCACGATCTCGCGGTGCCCATGGTTCACCCGCGCGTGCTCCAGCACCTTGTCCACCGTAAGCTGCCAGTCCTGCATCATGCCGAACATGGACGGATCAGTGGGACGATTGGCGGTCATGGATATCCCCTTTGGCTGACATAAGGAGGGCGTGATGTCTCTGCCTCGGTCACAGCGGAAATTCCGCGTCCCGTCAAAGCAATCGCACAAGTCTCGCTAAAGCGTGTTGCCGCTCGCGTGACGCGCTATTTCGCGCTTTTCTTCTTCGCCTTGGCCGGCTTTGCGGCTTTCGCACGCACCGGCGAGGCCGCGGCCCCGGACGACATCCGGAAGATCATCGCGATCTGCGCTGCGATCTCGTCCGTTCCCATCCGCCCGCTGCGATACCAGAGCGGCACCGCGTTGATCAGGGATACCAGGCAAAGGCGATAGATGTTCCGGTCGATTTCCGGGCCCAGGGGCAGGGCAGCGATCAGGCCCTTGTAGATCGTCTCGAACCTGTCGCGATCCTTCACCAGGTCCACGCGCATGTCGCTGGTCATGGCCGAAAGGTCGCTCATCATCGGCATCGTCACGGACTCAGGATCGACCTGCACCGCAAGGTGAACCCGGCACGCCGCCGCCAGCCGCTCCCACGGGTCCGTCAGGCCCTCGATCGCATTCTCGATCAGGTCCGCCGCATTGGCCAGTGCAGCGCCATGCACCTCGACATACAGCTCCCGCTTCGACTGGAAGTGGTGATAGAGCGACCCGCCCAGAATGCCCGCCGCATCCGCAATCTGGCGAACGCCCACGCCGTCATATCCGCGGCGCGCGAACAGGTCGGCCGCCACCTGCAGGATCTCCTGACGCCGGTCGTTCGAATCCTCGACAGGCGGCTGAACGCGCTTGGCTGCGGAAGGCTTGGTCAATGTTTGTCTCACAGGCGGCATACGCGATGTACATTCTACAAGGGCCCGGATGGCTAGGGAAATTTCTTTCCCCTCATCTGAGCGAGCTTCACAATACCGGCACTTCGCACGTGCGATGAAGCCGGGCCAACCCTATCCAGCGAGCAGCGTAAGCGAGAAGGTGGAGCCTGCTGAAGAAGACGCCACAAGCTCGAGATCGCCGCCCATTCCGCGCGCCAATTCCCGCGCGATCGCCAGTCCAAGACCCGTCCCGCCATCCGATCCGGCCTTCGAAAAAGGCTGAAACAGCTTGGCCAGAACGGCCTTGGGAACACCCGGACCATTGTCTCCGATGGTCAGTTTGATCTGGTTACCAGAGCGCCTGGCCTCCGCTACGACAAGTCCTGTGTCAGAACCGGCTGGCCGGCTTGTTATTGCCTTCGCAGCGTTCCTCACGAGGTTAGTGATGATGCGGTGCAAATGGTCGTCGTCCGCCATCACCTGAACGTCCTCGCCGCAGACCACGCGAAACTGGACCCCTGGCCATCCCGCCGTTCCCTCGGCCACCGCCTCGTCCAGAGCAGGCTTGAATGCAAGGCTCCGCAGATTCGGCAGCGGCGTTTCCGACCGCCCGTATTTCAGCGTCGCCTCGGCCAGCGTGATCGATCTCTGGATCGCCCGCTCAAGCCGTGGCGCGGCATCTCGCACATGCGGGTCATTCGAATCCGCCAGCCCGTCCGAAAGGATCTGCGCCGCCGACAGCGAGTTCCTCAGGTCGTGGCTGATCTTCGCAACAGCCTCGCCAAGATCGGCCAGCCGCTTGCGCTGGCGCAGCGCCGAGGAAACCGTTCGCTGCATCGTCTCCAGCGCAACCAGCACCTTGCGGATCTCGTCGCTGTGTCCGTAAGGCAGTTCGATCTTTGCCGCTTCCGGCGCTTCGGAAAAGCGCGTCACCGAATCCGCGATGCCCTGCATCGGCCTCACGATGAGACGGTACACCGTCACGTAAACAATCGCGCCCGCCAGAACCGAGAACATCAGCGCGTTCAGAATGATGGCGCCCGATTGCGCGATCAGCGCTTCCCTTAACGTCGCCTCCGAGACGATGACCTCCATGTCTTCGTAAGGCGTCAGCTCCGGCTTGAACGACAGCTTGAGATGTCTCTCCTCGCTCGCGGTGAAGTGGGCCAGCGTTTCGGGAAACCAGAGCGACAGGTCGTCCGGCATGTTCATGCGAACCGGCGTTCCCGTCACCGGCCGCTCCGGCGCCAGAACGATCTCGCGGCGCTCACCCACATCTGCGACGATCGAGAGAATGAAAAGCCGCTCGCGGGCGATGCGCGAGAAGTCGTTGCTCGCGCGATGCTCGGGGCTGGATTGCGCAGCCGCAGCCACCAGCTCGGCGACGTTCACGCGCGCAGCAAGCCATTCATTACGTCGCTCCGAAATCAGCAACGGGAAAACCAGCACCACTAGCAGCAGCACCATTCCGACCGTGTAGAGCAGCAGCTGCCCCGCCACGCCGGTAAAGAATCCGGACAGCAGGCGCGCGGGCGTCGCTTTGGTTTCGCTCACCGCTTCGCGCGGAGCGTCCGTCGGGGGCGTAGTCGATGTATCAGCCATGGTTCACCATGACCCTGTGTGTGCGCCAAAGATGCACGAATGGAAAAGAATTGTCGCCAGCTGGGCCATCAAATCAACGGCTTACCGTTCTCCCCCGCCGTGCCTGTCCGTCTTGTCCTTACCCGGGCGAGGCGGGAAGCTCACGGACCATTGACCGGCCCAGGTAACGAACATCGTTCTGGCCGCACAAACAAGTGTTTGGTTGGAGACAAATCTGCTATTCTCTTTTCGACGCGACGGCATGCGAGCCGTGCTGCGCTGCACTAAAAAAGCATCCAGCCATGGGATGCAAAAAAAGACGGCCCTGGAGGAGGAAAGACCATGAAATCTGAAAGAACGATCCTGTTGATCGAGGACGATACTGACCTGCGCGAGGCGCTGGCGCGGCAGTTCAACCTTCAGGAAGATTTCAAGGTCGAGCATGCTTCAACCGCTGCAGAAGGCATTGATAAGGCTGAAGCCGTGCGTCCCGATCTCATCATCCTGGACGTCGAACTCCCCGACATGGATGGCCGCGACGCTTGCCGGCTGATCCGCAAGCACAAGGTTCTCGCCCCCATCCTGATGCTGACAGGGCAGACCACTGATTCAGACGCCATTCTCGGTCTTGATGCAGGTGCGAACGACTACATCTCCAAGCCCGTCCGTTTCCCCGTTCTCCTCGCCCGCGTGCGCGCCCACATTCGCACGCACGAGCAGAGCGACGATGCTTCCTTCCATCTCGGCCCGTACGAATTCCGTCCATCGTCCAAGGTCCTGATCGACGATGCGCAGCGGAAGATCAGGCTCACCGACAAGGAAACCGACATTCTTCGTTATCTTTACAAGGCCGGCGGCAAGCCCGTGCCGCGCGAAGAACTCATGGCGGAAGTCTGGGGCAACAACTCGCAAGCCACCACGCACACGCTTGAAACGCACATGTACCGCTTGCGCCAGAAGATCGAACCCAACCCCGGCATGTCTCGCTTCCTGATTACTGAAGGCGGCGGCTACAGCCTCCAGCCCTGAGTGTTGCGCTGCACAATTCGCAGCGCTCTGGGCGGGTTACAATTTTTCCGGGTGTTTGCATCCGGAAAAGAGATCTCATAGGTATCGGGCAGGATGTTGAAATCCTGCTCCAGGTTCGGCGTTGCCGGTCGCATGCGCGGCGCCGGTTTGCGCTTTGCAGGCGCGGCGTGCCGTTGACGTTCGCGCCACTGTGGCTTTCGCCACGCACCAAAAAATCAAGCAGGTGAGGGCGCAGCTACCTCTTGCAAATCCGTCGTTTTGGCGCTTTCAATGACATTCGACCAAACGTTCGTTAGGGAGATAATGTTCGTTGGCGAGGCGCTCCGAAGGGGACACGGGCGCCTGCACTTTCAAGACTGCAACTGAAGCAGCGGCAAACTCTGTAAATGGCAGGAAACCGTCATGAGCTTTCAACAAACCATATTCCTCATCGACCGCGACGTTGCAGCCAACGAGCTGCTGGCGCGTAATTTTGAAGCCCACGAATTCATGGTTCACACGGCGACAACAGCCGAGGAACTCTTGCAGATGGTCCGCACGAAACGGGCCGACCTCATCATCCTCGGCGTTGATCTGCCGGATATGGATGGTCGTGACGCCTGCCGCCTGCTGCGCAAGCGCGGGCTGCTCACGCCGGTCCTCATCGTCAGCGATGCGGCGTCCGATGCCGACACGATTCTCGGTCTCGACTCGGGCGCCAACGACTACATCGTGAAGCCGGTGAAGTTCCCCAGCCTGCTCGCCCGCGTCCGCGCTCACCTGCGCACCTCGGAAGCGAACTCCAACGCAGTCATCCGCATCGGCCTGTGCGAATTCCAGCCGGCTGACCGAGTCATTGTCGGCGCGGACAGGTCGCACATCCAGCTCACGGAAAAGGAAACGCAGGTTCTGCGCTATCTCTTCCGCGCGCGTGGACGGCCGGTTTCCAAGCAGGAACTGCTGGTCGAGGTCTGGGGCTACAGCTCGAAGGTCAACTCGCACACGGTAGAAACGCACGTCTATCGCCTGCGCCAGAAGATCGAACGCCTGTCGCTCGCCGGATGCGTTCTGCGCACGGAAGACAAGGGCTATAGCCTCCTGTCATCAATCCCCGATCGCGCTGACGTCCCGCGCGTCAGGATTGTCTCCAGCCAGGAACAGGGCTCCCTGATCCGCGCTGCCGCGCTCCACGCTGCGGAATCAAAAGCTGCCATCTCTTCGGTTGGTTGACCTGCCGCACACGGCCGCCGCTTCATCAGACAAAAAAAGAACCCCGGATCGCGAGATCCGGGGTTTTTATTTGAAGTCCAGGGGAGAAGCCCAGCGCTGTCGCCAGCACCGGGCTCCCAGTCCTTAGAATTTGAACTGAAGTTCGACGCCACCCCAACGCGGCATGCGATAGACTTCGCTGGTCGTGATGCAGGATTCCGCGAGGGAGCCCCGGCCGCCATTGCCGTTCGGGTTGATCGTCGTAGCCGGCGACGATCCGCAGAACGCCAGCGTCTCAGGGATGGTCCGCGCAGTCGAGTTCAACGGGCCGCCAACCGTCGTGGATGCAGTGTTAGAAGCGGTGGGGTTCGCGCGACGGAGGCCTTGGCTGCGGCTGTCATATTGATCGCCGTCGAAGATGTTGTTCATGAAGCCGATGACGGAGAAGTGCCCGTCGGCCGACGTCCAGATCGCACGGATATTCGTCAGATCCCATTCCGGCGTCTTGTTGACCTCGCGGTTGAAGATCGAGGAGTACGTGCCGTCCTGCCAGTTGTAGGAAGCCGACGTCACCAGCGAGCCGTTGTCGCCCAGGTCGAAGGTGTAAAGCGCGTTGACCGACACTTTGTTCTTCGGGCTGAGCGGAAGGATGTTGCCCTTCAGGTCCTGACCGATTTGACCATCGACCAGAACGCCGGACGCATTGTATTTGGCGCCTGCAACGGTGCCCACCGGCGTAGCGCCGGGGAGGCGTGCCAGCGGGTCTGCGCCATGCACGAAGCCCGAAGCTTCCTTGATCTCCGGGTTTGTGTACCCGTAGTTGACAAGCAGCTTGAACTCTTCGGTCGGGGCCCAGGTCGTCTCGATCTCCAGGCCCGTGGTCTGGACCTTGGGCAGGTTGATCAGAGCCGTGTAGGGGTTCTGCGGATCGGGGATACCGTCGTTGTTGGTATCCACGGGCAGCGGAATGACCGCGTTCGGAACCTGATAGCCTTTGTAATCGTAAAGATACAGGTCGGTGTTGATCGTCAGGTACAGATCCGGGAAGTTCTGTTTCCAGCCGATCTCATAGCCGTCGAGTTGTTCCTTGTCGGTGCCGGGGATCGGTGCGAGCACGGCACTGCCGCCGCCCGAGATGAAGCCGCCGCCTTTGTAGCCACGCGCGTAGTTGGCAAAGATCAGCGTGTCATCCGAAGGCGTCCAGTCGAGGCGCAGCATGCCGGTCATAGCTTGCCAGCTGTCGCGCAGGCGGCGTTTGCGGTCGCCCGAAATCGGATCGGTGTAGCCGCCCGACGGGTTGGTCGCCGACGCGCCGAGAACGCCAGGCGCACCGTTCGGATAGAGCGTGCTCACGCCGTTCAGGCCCGGATCGGTAGAATCGAGACCAGCGAGACCGAGGCAGGTGTCGGTGTAGTAGCAAACCACGCGTCCGACCTCTTCCATCCAGGTGTAATCCTTGGAGTAGCGAAGGCCGCCGGTCAGCTTGAAGTTATCGTTGATTGTCCAATCGGACTGCGTGAACACGCCGTACGAGTTCGAAATGCCCGACGTGGCCGTCTTCAGGGACAGCGCGTTGCCATTCCGCGTGGGCGTCGCTTCCGACGTGATGTTCCCGAGATCGAGAGCGCCGGTCAGCTGGTTTGCGCCGACCCGGAGGATGGTCGGGGTCAGCGGCGGGTTGTTGTAGTATTGGTAGATCGGTTGCCCGAAGTTCTCCTGGTATGCGTACAGACCAGCGATGAACTGGACCGGACCTTCATAGTTCGACAGCACATTGAGTTCGTTCGAGAAGAACGTGCGCTGTTCGTTGTACTCGGTCGTGATGCCCGGACGGATCGTCGCCGCAATACCCGGCGCGTTGTACGACTGCACAGCCGTGCCATCGCCCTCGGCGAAGTAGTTGTATTTGTAGAAGCCGTAGCCGCCGACATATTTCACGTCGACGCCTGGGCCAGCCCAGATCACTTCCAGGGCCGCATCGTTGGCGCCCGTCAGGGTCGCAGTACCCACAATGTCGGAGCCGAAAGAGTAGCGGTCGTTGACCGTCGGGTTGCCGGTGAGGTTGCCGACCTGGGTGACGTTCGTGGCGTTCGGGTTGTAGCCGAAAGCCGAGTTGAGCGTGGTGGCGGAGCTGCCCGGAGCGAAGAGGCGGCTATCGTATTCCTGCAGGTTCCCAGCGCTCGTGCGGGCGCCCGGCGCGCCGACTTTCGTCCAGCCGATGTGGCCCCAGCGGAGGAACCAGTCGATGTCCTCGCCGATGTCGCCTTCGAGCTGGACTTCGTAGTTGTAGCCGTCGTTGCGCAGGCCTTCGGATTCGAGGCCGGCCGCGTTGTTCAGATAGCCTTCGCCCTGATACTCACGCGAACCGACAACGCGATAGCGCAGCCAGTCGGTGATCGGACCGGAGACCGAGAGGTCGACGTTCATCGTGTCGAACGAGCCAGCGCCCACGTTGAACTGGGTCTGGAATTCGTCGGTCGGACGTTTCGAGATGATGTTGATCGCGCCGCCGATCGAGTCACGGCCGTACAGCGTGCCCTGCGGGCCACGCACAACCTCGGTACGCTCCACCATGATCGGACGGCGGGAGGCGATAGCGAGGATCGAGCTCGGGTAATAGACGCCATCGACATAGTTCGACACGCCGGTGCGGACGCCGAAGCTGTTCGAGTTACGGTTCACGCCGCGGATGCCGATACGGTCGGTCGCAACGTCGAAGGTCAGGCCGGGGGCAAAGTTGGTGAGGTCGGTCAGCGATGCGATACCGATCTGTTCGCGCGTCTCAGCCGACAGCGCCGTCACGGCGATGCCGATGTCCTGAACGGTCTCTTCGCGTTTCTGCGCGGTAACGACGACGACGTCGCGGCGCGAATCTGTTTCCTGCTCAACAGCAGTATCCGCTTGCGGGGACGTCTGGACTGTTTGCTGGGCGGTGGCGGTTGGTACGACGCTCAAGCCGATCATCAATGCGATCGCCGAGGCGCCTTGCAGCGCGTAAGTCTTCATTAGTTAACCTCCCCTGGCGTCGCGCTAGTGCGACGTCTCGATTGCACGCGTTATGGTGGAATCGTGCCACCTAACAGTCGTTAGGGTAACCCAATCACTGCTCGCACTGCACAATCAAGGAAGGTCTCGGTGCGGCATGCTTGATGCCTGCGGGACGTGACATAATTGCATCACGACGACGTGAGCGCGTGTAAGCGATTGAATGCAAATGAAAAATGGCAAGCCGGGCAGCTTGTTTCCGATGTTTACGAGCGCGGAAACTCACGAGTGACGCCGCTCGCCGCGAGGGAAAGCTCACGCTCCAGCTTCCTGCGTGGTTCGCAGGAAAATCCGCTGGAACTGCTTCCCCAGCGGCGCTTGGGGTCTTTCAAAAGCAAACACGCAGCCAGCTTTCGCTGACTGCGTGCCTGTCGTGTTGGCTCGTTCGGAAACGGTTCGCGCGTCGCGCTAGCGCTTCGAAGTCGTCGGCGCGTTCAAGTCCGAGCCCTTGGTTTCGCTCAGCGCAAGCACGGCCATCAGCGTCAGCGCCGCTGCGACGGCGATGTACACGCCGACGTACATGATGCCGTAGCTCTCCCACAGCATCGTCGCGATAAGCGGCGCAAGCGCACCACCGAGAATGGCGCCGACCTGATAGCCCAGCGACGCGCCTGAATAGCGGACCTTGGTGCTGAACAGTTCGGTGAAGAACGCCGCCTGTGGACCGTACTGCAGGCCCATGAAGACCAGGCCGCCGGTGATGCCGACGGTGATCAGCAGGAAGTCCTTGGTGTCGAGCAGCGGGAACAGTGCAAAGCCCCACAGACCGGACAGGATCGCGCCGGCGATGAAGATGCCCTTCCTGCCGTGCCTGTCCGAGAAGCTCGCTGCCCAGAACTGGACGGGGATCTGGATGGCGGATGCAATCAGCACGGCCATCAGCATCGTATTCCGGTCGAGACCAAGGCCGGTTTTGGCGGCCCCGTAGGCGATCACGAAGGCGATCAGGATGTAGAAGGATACCTGGATCGAGAGGAAGGCGCAGGCCGCAAGCATGATCCGGCCCGGATAAAGCCGGATGGCTTCCAGGATCGGCGAACGCTGGGCTTTCTTCTTGACCACGGGAGCGCCGCTTTTGGCGGCTGCTTCGCGCTCAAGCTCCTTGGCTTTCTCGAGAGCCTTGAATGCAGGCGTATCTTCGAGGTGGACCTGCACATAGATCGAGATGCCGATCAGGATGGCGCTGGCCAGGAACGGAATACGCCAGCCCCATTCCGAGAAGGCCGGTTCCGGGATCGCAGCCGAAACCGCGAGGAAGGCGAGGTTGGCGAGGATCACGCCTGCCGGAGCGCCAGCTTGCGCGAACGCGCCGTAGAAACCGCGCTTGGCCGGCGGAGCGCTTTCAGTGACCAGCAGCGTTGCACCGCCCCACTGTCCGCCGATCGCCAGACCCTGCACAAACCGCAGGAAGACCAGCAGCAGAGGCGCCGCAATGCCAATCGTCTGGTAGGACGGCAGCAGGCCGATCGCGGTGGTGGCCACGCCCATGATGAGCAGCGCAATCACCAGCACTTTTTTGCGGCCGACACTGTCGCCGAAGTGCCCGAAAATGATCCCGCCCAGCGGACGTGCGAGGAAGCCGATCGCGAATGTCGAGAACGACGCAATCAGCGCCATGTAGTCGGGCATGTCGGCCGGGAAGAACAGCTTCGGGAAGATCAGCGCCGCCGCCGTGCCGTACAGGAAGAAGTCATACCACTCGATGCTTGTGCCCGCGAGCGCGGTCAGCGCGACCTTCCGGATATTGCGATCGGCCTGCTTCTGGGTGAGCTCGGCCGGTTGGGCCGCTGCTGTCGTTTCCATGAATTCCCCCTTGTTTTCGGGCTTTTTTGACGTGCAGATGCAGTCCGGCACGAGGCGTCGCCACAGTCGGATCGCAGTTCAGTCTTTTGAAAATCCCCCCGGATCTTCAGCGAAGTCCGGCTTCCGCGATATGCATCGAGGGAGCCGGCTTCACGCCGTTCAGTTATTCACCATCCGCCTGATCGACGCCAGCGAAAGTCGGCTTCTCGACAGGGTGCGGACGTCCCGCGCGGTCAAGCGCACGCGCGCCGCCCATGATGCCCATGAAGCCGTAATTGCCTTCGTGGCAGGCGTATTCGTAGAGCGGCTCATGCGAGACCATGAGCGACATCTCTCCGCCCCATGGCGAGGTGTAGAGCGAGGGATCCTCAACCTTGAACTCGTAGAAGATCTCGTTGTCGGACCAGCGCGTGTAGCGCTCCGTCACCGTGCCGCCGCCCGAGATGAACGAGCGCTGCTTGGGGTGCGAATTGACGGTCTGGACGACCAGCGTTTCGCCTTCATACCAGCCAACGGAATCGCCACCCCATTTCGGGATGTCCTTCGGGCCGTGCTTGGCTTCAGCCGCCGATTTCACGATCGGGATCACGCGCACGTCGTGGATCATCTCGGTGAGGATCATCACCGAGTTGGGCGACTGCACGATCTGGTACGTGTTGTTGTAGAGGCCGTTGTTCATCACCGGGCCAGCGCCGCCCGTGAAGCTCATCAGGCAACGCTCCGGCAGCGGGCGCACTTCGTAATCGTCATAGTTGGCTGCACGGGTGTTCGCCGCGATGCCGGCCGCGCTGTAGGGAATCTTGCCGTCCGCCGGGCTCGTGATCCACGACGAGCGGAACTCGCCCTTCACCCGGGCATAGCTCTTGCCGGGGTCCAGCCAGAAAGCATTGTAACCGCGGTTGGCGTTCTTGTCCGACAGCAGTTCCTTGGAGGATTCCTCATCCAGCTTGGATACGCCGGATTCCTGCTTGTAAACGCCGGTATAGATGTTGCCGCGAACCAGGTGCGCGGCTTCTTCTTCGCTCAGCACCAGCTTGGGCGCGTTGGCCGGGCGCTGCATCGCGGTAAGCGAGACGTTGGTCCAGAAGCCCTGGAGGTCGGGCACGCCCCAGCCTGTCTTGGGTTTTGTGTAAGCGGCGCCTGAGGGCCCTTGGGCCGTCGCGGTTGCCTGCTGGGCGGCGGCCGTGGGCGCGGCAATGATCATGCCCGCAACCAATAGCCTCGACAGTAGTCTCATCTCTTCCTCCACGTTCTGGCCGCTTGGATATCGGCTCCTGTTTATGTGCCGGCTCCCGCCGATTGCGCGCGGGAGCCGGTTCAATGCTGGTTAGTCAGGTCGGCCTACTCGCCGTCTGGAATGTCGACGCCCGCGAAAATGGGCTTCTCAACAGGGTGCGGGCGGCCTTCCGCCTCAAGCTTGCGAGCGCCGGCCAGGATGCCCGGAAGGGCGTAATTGCCTTCATGGCAGGCGTATTCGTAAAGCGGCTCGGCCGAATGGTTCAGGGACATCTCGCCGCCCCAGGCTTCCTTGTAGAGCTTCGAATCCTGAACCTTGAACTCGTAGAACAACTGCCCGTCGGACCAGCGCGTATAACGCTCTGTCACCTTGCCGCCCGGCGAGATGAACGAACGCTGTTTGGGGTGCGAGTTCACGGTCTCGATGACCAGCGTGTCGCCTTCATACCAGCCAACCGCGTCGCCACCCCATTTCGGGATTTCCGACGGGCCGTGCTTGGCCTCGGCCGCCGATTTCACGATCGGGATCACGCGCACGTCGTGGATCATCTCGGTGAGGATCATCACCGAGTTGGGCGACTGCACGATCTGGTACGTGTTGTTGTACATCCCGTTGTTCATCACCGGGCCTGCGCCGCCCGTGAAGCTCATCAGGCAGCGCTCCGGCAGCGGCCGGATCTCGTAATCGTCGAAGTTCGAAGAGCGGGTGTTCGCCGCAATGCCGGCCTCAGTATAGGGAATGCGGCCGTCCGTCGGGTAGGTGATCCAGGAAGAGCGGTATTCGCCCTTAACACGCGCATACGCCGCGCCCGGGTCCATCCAGAACGTGTTGTAGCCGCGCGACGGGTTCTTGTCGGCCAGCAGCTTGTCGGAGGATTCCTTGTCCACCTTCGACGCGCCGGCTTCCTCCGCCCGCGCTGCGGTATAGGTGTTGCGGTGAACCAGCGAGGCCGCTTCCTGCTCGCTCAGCACCAGCTTGGTCGTCAGCGGCGTGCGCTGCATCGACGTGAAGGACGTGTTGCTCCAGAAGCCCTGCAGGTCTGGAACGCCCCAGCTTGTCTTCGGCTTGGCGTAGTCCGCGCCTTCTTTCGGGGCTTCGGCAGGAGTGTTGGTCTGGGCAAGTGCCGCAGGTGCGGCAAGGATCACGCCCGCCAGCAAAAGGCTCGACATCAATCTCATTGTGTTCCTCCGCATCGCGGCCATTTTCCACGGCTTCGCATCGCGCACTATGGCGCCGACAGCGGCGCCAGCCTACCGCTACGGCGCTTTGGGCCAAGCCGAACGCGGCTTTGTGAACTCGACCACGGCTTCGCTCACGCGTTGCGGAGCAGCGCGAAACCCGCTGCACCTGCTGCCTCGCGACAAGGGGCGGTCAGGCCGGAAGTGTAATGCTCAGTTCGCCGGTTTGAACGCCAGCAACACGTTGCCCGGAACCTGGCCAAACATGCCATACCCCGAATTCACCAGCAGCAAGCCGTTGGCGGCATAGATCGAAGCCGAGTCGATCGACCCGCCCTTCGCAGGCACGCCGTTCACCGTCTCGTAGCTTTGCGCCGTCGCCTTCTTCCAGAGCAGCGCCCCGGTGCTGGCGTCCACCGCATGCAGTGTCCCGTCCAGCGTCGCGGCGATGACCACGCCATCGATCACGGCAGGAGCCGCCGACATCGCCATGCTGCGCGGCGCCCGGCCATTCGCGGGCACAGCCTCGCCCGGCGTCGGTTCGGGGTTGTACTGCCACTTGATCTTCCCGGTCTTGGCGTTGAGCGCATAGAGACCCGGCTTGATCTTCGGATCGCCATCCCACTCGCCGGGGATCGCCACGCC
>DAIRES010000009.1:0-4578 GCA_036795465.1 Hyphomonadaceae bacterium | reverse complement strand
CTCCACTTCTCCGCGCCCGTCTTCAGGTCGACCGCGATGATCGCATTGGTGTTCTTGTGCGCCGGCGGCGAGTTGCTCTCGCCCGTACCGAAATAGACAAGGTTGCGTTTCTCATCGACCACCGGCGAATTCCACACCGGCGCGCCGGACGGCCCAAGCAGGGGCTGCCCATCGCCACGATCCCGCTGCACGGTCGCTTCCGGCATCGTGTCATAGCGCCATTGCTGGTTCCCCGATTTGGGATCAAGCGACAGCACATAGCCATGATTGGTGCAGCACTTCTCCTCGTTCTTGGCGGCGAACAGGATCTCGAACTGTGCCACGGGAACGATCACCCGATCCTTCAGAACAGTCGGCACGCCGGTCGTCGTCGTGAACGAGTACGATCCAACCGCTTTCGTCCAAACCGCCTTGCCGGTCCGCGCATCCACCGCATGCACCGTCGCATCAAGGCCAGAAAACACGAGCAGGGGCGTTCCATCCGCCGTCACGCCATATCCCGGGCTCGAGCGCAGCGGCGCATCGCCCGGCGCCTTGTAAATCCACTGGATGCAGGGCTTTGCCGTATCCGACAGGTCCAGCGCGTACATCGCGCTCAGGTCCGGGATCGGCACGAAAACATTGTTCCCGACCACCGCGCCCTGCGAGCGCATCGTCGTCGCATCCGGGAAACCCAGCGACCACGCCAGGTCCATCTTCGATAGCTGCGCCTTGGTCAGCCCCGCCTGCTTCGCGCTCAGCGTCCGCGTGTTGCTCCGGTCAAATCCGAAATTGGTGATCGTCGCCGCGCCGCTCAGATCCACCGGCATCCGCGCCGCGTCGCACATCATCGGCTTGGTCCACGCGTCCGACGTAACCTTGTTGCCGATCAGGTAGTTGACCACCTGCGCCCGCTGGTCCGCGCTCAACGCGCTGCCCTGTACCTTCATTTTCCCGCCGGTCAGCGAGTAGTTGATGAACTGAAGGCTCATACCCTTCAGCGTGTCCTTGGAAGGCGAGCGCGAAACCTCCGGCTGGTCATGACAGGCCGCGCAGAAAGTCTTGTACACGCCTTCGCCCGGATGAACCGCTGCCACCGCAACCGGCTGTGGCGTCGGCGTCGGCATGGGAGCGGGCTTCGCTTCAACCACCTGCACAGGCGCTGGCACATCCGCCACGGGCGGCGGCGCGCCCTGGCATGCGCCAAGCGCAAACGACACCACGGCGATCAGCGAAGCCGGCAGAATTTTCGGCATGGTCCCTCCTCAAGTACAACGCAGCCTGACGGGCTGTCTTTGCGTTGACCTTGCGCCACGGCCGCCTGCTTGCCTAGCCGCTCGCGACGATGTGTCGGCCAGCCCGCCCGCGCGCGAGCAACAAAAAAGGCGGCCGCGCCCGCGACCGCCTCATCTCATCAGCACAGATTTTGCGCAGCGCTCTACTTGCCCGCGCCGCGCCAGTCCGCCGCCGTCGCCACGAACAGCGCCGCCATGTCAGCTCGCAGCAGCGCTTCCGCCTCGATCGAGGCCAGCTGCGCCCGCTGCGACTGACGCTGGGCATCAATCACCTGGATCAGCGATCCCGCGCCGTTCTGATAGCCAAGTGACGCCAGCCGCGCATTCTCCGCCGCCACATCGCGCGCCCGCGTCTGCGCATCCAGCAGGTCACGATCCGTCGACAAGGCGGAGAGCAGGTCGGCAACCTGCGCAAAAGCCGAAAGCACGGTCTGGCGATAGGCGGCATCGGCTTCCCGCGCCGCCGCTTCGGCCGCACGCTGCCGCGCCTTCAACGATCCGCCATTGAACAGCGGCGCGGTGATCGAAGGCCCCGCGCTCCACCCGCTGCTGTCATACTGGAACAGGTCTTCCGGGTGCAGCGCCGTCAGAACGAAAGACGCATCCAGCGACAGGCTGGGATAACGCGCCGCTTCCGCCACGCCGATCGCAGACGTCGCCGCATGCAGGTCCGCTTCCGCCGCGAGGATGTCCGGCCGCTTGCGCACTAGCTCCGAAGGCAGGTGAACCGGAATGGACCCCGGCGGCGTCAGCTCGGCCAGATCGATATCCGGCGCAGCCCAGTTCGACGGCGCCTGACCCACCAGCAGGGCCAAAGCATGTCGCGCCGTCGCGATGCGGCGCAGGATGGTCGGCCGCCGCGCCTGATCTTCCGCAAGCTGCGCTTCCGCCGGGTTGGCCGCCGAAGTCGGCGCGCCTCCAGCTTGGATGCCGCGCTTGATCATGTCGATCGTCTCGCCATCCACCTTGATGATGCCATCCAGCGCATCAAGCTGCGCCTGCAACGCCGCCAGCTCGATTGCGCGCGAAACCACCGCGCCCGTCAGGTTCAGGTAAGCCGCATCCGTCCGCTGCCGCTGCGCTTCGGTGCGCGCCGCCGCCGTCTCGTCCTTCCGGCGCTCGCCGCCGAAGATATCGAGATTGTATTTCAGGCCCGTGCCCAGAGAGAACACGTTGATCGTCGGACTCGGAAAGCCCTCGATGCCGAACGCCGCCGTGTTGATGCGTTCGCGTTGCGCATCGCCGCTCAGGTTTGCCTGCGGTCCGCTATCGCCGCGCTGCGCCCGCTCCAGCTCGCTCACGCGCACCAGCGCCGCGTCCGCCTGCTGCAATGTCGGATTGCCCTTCAGCGCCTGCTCGACCAGCGCATCCAGCTCCGCCGATTTGAACGACGTCCACCATTGCCGCGCCGTGTCGCTGCTCGATGTCAGGCTCACCATCGGCGAAGCCGCCGGATCGCCCGCCATCGCATAACCCGCGACACCCGCCGCCGTGGGGCGCTGGAAGTCAGGGCCGACAGTCGTGCAGCCGGTCAGCAATGCAATCGCGCTGACAGCGATAAGGCTCTTGATGTCACGCATGGGAGGCTCGTTTGACACGCAGGAAAAGAAGCAGGGGAAGAATGGCGATGCTCATGATGAACAGCATGTGGAAGCTGTCGATGTAGGCGACGAGGGCGGATTGCCGCTCGATCATGCCGCTCATCGCCGCCTGACCCGCCGCCGTATTCAGGTCCAGCGCACCGGTCGCCCCGGCCGCCACATTGATGTTGTCCGGCGTCGCGTTTTCCGACAGCTGCGAGCTGACGATGCGCGCATTGTAGATCTGCAACGCACCGACGATGGAGATGCCAAGGCTCGATCCGACGTTGCGGATCAGCGTGTAGAAAGACGCCGCTTCCGTGCGCAGGCTCGGCTGGATCGTCGTGAACGCGATGCCCATCAGCGGCACGAAGACAAGGCCAAGGCCAAGCCCCTGGAACAGGCCGGAGACGATGATCGGCGTCTGGTCCATGTCGAGCGAGAAACCCGACATCAGGTAATAGGACATGCCGGTCAGGCTGATCCCGACAAAGATGATGACGCGATTGTCCACCTTGCCCGACAGCTGTCCCACGAGGAACATCGACACGAACGTGCCCACGCCGCGCGAGGCCTGCGTCAGGCCGGCAGTCAGCACCGGATAACCCAGCAATCCCTGCATCAGCGACGGCAGCACGGCCATGCCCGCGAACATCAGCACGCCGATCAGCAGGCCCATGACGGACGAGAGCAGGTAATTGCGATCCGAAAGAATGGACGGGTGAATGATCGGGCGTTCGCTCGTGAAGATGTGCACGAAGAACACGTACAGGCCGAGCGCCGCGAAAGCGGCATAGACCCAGATTTCCGCTGAAGAAAACCACTCCGCGCCCGGCCCGCGATCCAGCACCATCTGCATGCCGACCAGTCCGATCACCAGCGCGATGAACCCGAACGCATCGAACTTCTGCTGCTCGCGGCGCACCCGCTTCGGCAACGTCGCCGCCATGATGAGAAAGCCGACGGCGGCAATCGGGATGTTGATGAAGAACACCCAGCGCCAGTTCAGCTGGTCAGTCAGGAAGCCGCCAAGGATCGGCCCGATGATCGGCCCCAGAACCGCGCCCATGCCCCACAGCGCCATCGCGCGCGCATGGTCCTTCGGCGGGTTGATATCGAGCAGGATGGCCTGCGACAGCGGAATGAACACAGCCGCCGTCGCGCCCTGAAGAACGCGATACAGCACAAGCTCTGCAATGCCCGTGGCGATCCCGCACAGGATCGACGAAACGGTAAACCCGATCAGTGCGCCAAGCAGAAGGTTGCGTCGCCCGAAGCGCCGCTCCAGCCAGCCGATAGCCGGCGTCACCACCGTGCTCGCCAGAATGAACGACGTCAGCACCCACAGGATCTCGTCCTGCGATGCCGAAACCGACGCGCGTATCTGCGGCAACACCGTGTTGGCGATCGTGCCGTCGATCGACGTCATCAACGTCGTCAGCACCACGCCAAGCGTGATCAACGCCCTGCGGCCCGGCTCCGGATAGTCGCCGTAAGCCGATCCGGCCGAGGCCGACGGCGTGATGGGCGCGACGTCTTCCATGGCTAGTGAGCGCCTTCAGCCTTGTTGCGCGTATCAACCGTCGCCGTCGCGCTGAGGCCAACGGCCAGCTGCACTTCCGGCGGCGGGTTATCCAGTTCGATCCGAACGTTGAGGCGCTGAACCACGCGCACCCAGTTGCCCGAAGCATTCTCCGCCGGCAGCACCGCAAAGCTCGACCCCG
>DAIRES010000135.1:1263-9252 GCA_036795465.1 Hyphomonadaceae bacterium | reverse complement strand
AACAGGGGCGAGCCGATCACCGGGAGGGACAGCTGGTTCGCAAGGGAGGCAGGAATGGCCATGAATCGGTCCTGAAAAGGCTTGGCGCGGGATAGGCCCCGCTTTTCAACGACCATAGCGGGGCTGCGACGACGGGCAATCGGGCCAGAACGCCGCAAACTCTTGACGTAGGGCGATGCCAATGCCTGATGGCCGCCACGTGTTTTGAGAGAGATTCATGGCCGACGACCTGCCCCTTTCGGCGGAATTTACCGCAGCGGACGAAGCCAAATGGCTGGCGCTCGCGGAGAAAGCACTCGACGGCGCGCCGATGTCGCGGCTGACTACCAAAACCGAGCATGGCGTGCCGGTGAAGCCGCTTTACCGCTCTCCGGACTGGGCGCCGGATGCCTCGGGAATGCCGGGGATGGCGCCGTTCATCCGGGGCGGCCGGGCGACGAATGATCCTTATCTGCCGTGGGATATCCGGCAGGTGGTCGCGCATCCCGACCCCGCGCTGGCGGCCGATCAGGTAATGGAAGCGCTTGAGGGCGGGGTTTCATCGATCGAGCTGCGCGTTGACGCGGCGGGCGATCATGGAGTCGTGGCGCGCTCAGCGGTTGATATCCAGAAGGTGCTCAACGAGGTGAAGCTGGACCTTGCGCCGGTGGCGCTCGAGGCCACGGGCGCTTCGACCACGCAGGGCGTGGAGCTGGCGGCCTTGCTGGCGGCGGCGATTGGCGCGCGCACGGCGGCGACAGCGCAGGTGGCGTTCAACGTGGACCCGATCGGCGCGCTGGCGCGGACGGGCGCCCTGCCCGGTTCGGTGGAAGAAGAGATTGCACAGGCGGCTTCGTTTGCACGTGACGTCGCGGCCGAGTTTCCGAAGGCGACCTATCTGCGCGCGGACTCGCGGCCCGTACACGAGGCAGGCGGCACGGAAGTTCAGGAGCTGGCTTACCTGGTCGGCGCGGGCGCGGAGTATGTGCGCGCGCTAATGACGGCAGGGCTGAGTGCGGACCAGGCTTGCTCGGCGATCCTGTTCACGGTGAGCGTGGGCGCCGACTATCAGGTGGAAATGTCGAAGCTGCGCGCGGCGCGGCGGATGTGGGGCCGTGTAGCGGAAGCGTTCGGCGCGAGCGGCGCGGGCATGAAGCTGCAAGCTGTGACCTCGCGGCGGATGCTGACGCGGCGCGATCCGTGGGTGAACATCCTGCGCAACACGGCGGCATGCTTTGCGGCGGGCGTGGGCGGCGCGGATATCGTGACGGTACGTGCTTTCACTGATGCGATGGGCCTGCCGGGCAAGCTGGCGCGCAGGCTGGCGCGAAACACGCAAGTGATCGCGCAGGAAGAATGCAGCCTCGGCAAGGTTGTCGACGCACCGGGCGGCGCGTGGGCGATGGAAAAGCTGGGTGAGGATCTGGCGATCGCAGCTTGGGCGCTGTTCCAGCAGGTTGAGCGCGAAGGTGGGCTGGCAAAGGCGCTGGTATCTGGCGGTTTTCAGACGGGCGTTGCGGAGGCGCGCGGTGCTCGCATCAAGGCGGCAGCCAAGCGCAAGGAACTGGTGACCGGCGTGACGGACTTCCCTCTTCTGCAGGAAGAAGTGCCGAGCGTGGAGGTGGTGAACCTGCCCGCGATCGTGCGGCGCGCAGCGGAGGCTTCGGGGCGGGCGCCTGCGGCGAGGTCGTGGTTCTCGCTGAAGGGCGCGGCGCAGGATCGTGCTACGCTGGCCGATCTTTCACGCACGGCGGACGATGATGGCGCGGAGGCCGAGCCGCTGTGGCCGATCAGGCTTGCGGAGCCGTATGAGCGGCTGCGCGATCTGGCGGATCAGCGCACGGCGTCCGGGCGCGCGCCGAAGATATTCCTCGCAGCCTTGGGGCCGATGTCCGAGCACACGGCGCGGTTGCAGTATGCGCAGAACTTCTTTGCGGCTGGCGGGATCGGCGCCGTGCCATCGGTTGGCGATGCGATCTGGCATGCGCAGGCTGTGGCATCTTCAGGCTGTTCGCTCGCGTGCATCTGCGGGTCGGACAAGCGCTATGCGACGGACGCCGTTGAGGCCGCCAAGGCGCTGAAGCGCGCCGGCGTGGCGCGGCTCTATCTGGCGGGCAAGCCGGGCGAGCTGGAGGCTGCGCTACGCGAGGCAGGCGTGGATGAGTTTATCCATGTCGGCGTCGATGTGCTGGCGAGCCTTGAGCTGGCGCATGCGGAGTTGGGTCTGCTGTAGGATGCTGCAGGCCTAAGGTCGTGCCGCATCTGTGTTACGGGCTGCGCGATGCATATCCGCCCCGCTCTGATGCACGCTACCTCCTGAACGTCGAGTTCGCGAGCGCGGCGATGCAGGCGTTGAGTGTTTCGTACAGCGCCTGGCTGACGCGGTCATAGCGTTCGCCGCCGCCAAGATCGTTCCATGAGCCCATGCCGCCGAAGACCCAGGCGCGACTGCAAGCTTCGTTGAGCGCGGCCTGATAGTCGCTGAAACCGGTGTAGCGATCCATGTCGCCCTGCTCGGTCGTTGGCTTGCCCGCATCGATCACGTCGATGGCTTCGTTGAAGATTTCGGCCCAGTTGTCGTATTTCTCATCGCGCGCGTAGGTTTCGATATGGACCAGCGCCTTGCGTAAGGCGGCGACCGCATCTTCGAGCCTTGTTGCAGCATCGACGTCCATGGCGGTGCGCGGGGCCTTGCCCTGGAGGATGTGGGTGCATTTCCAGATGCGGCGTTCGGGATCCTTCTGGTCGCCGACGCGATGGAAGGCTTCCCAGATTTCCGATTCTGCTTCCCCAGAGGCCTCGATGAACCAGCGCTGGCCGCCGCCGACGAAGCCGGCCAGCATGCGATCGGGCACGTCGAGCTGCTGGTCCGGGCCGCGCGTGGGCGGGACGTTGTGCAGACGGAGGCCGTGACACCACGGCCTGAGATTTTCGAACCACTCCATCGGATCGGCCGCGACGAGCGGATAATCGTCCTCATCCTTGCCGGACGTAGGCTTGTGGCGGAATTCGACGAGCTTCATGAAGACGAAGACAGGCGCATCAGGCCAGAAGCCTTCGATATTCTCGCCCATGAGGAACCTGTTGCCGGCGCAGACGAGCGCGACGGCGTTGGCGATGTGGCCGTTCATCAAGCCTTCCTCGGCGGGACAACATCCTTGAACATGTCCATCGACTTCCATTTTGGTTCGACGGGCGGCTCGCCTTCGTTGGGGATGTAGGGCGAGGGCTCTGCTGTGGCGGGATCGGGAATGTAGCGCGGGCAGTTGGGGAAGATGTCGATTGGTGTGAAGCGAATGATAGCTTGGGCGCCGATAAAGTCCGGCATCAGCGGGTCGTCGAGCGAGATGACGGCGCGTCCGTTGGCGCGGAGGCGACGGGGTTTGTCGCCCATGCGGATGAAGAGAAGACCGACGGATGGATTTACCGCGATGTTGCCGAGGCTCTTGAACATGCCGTTGCCGTCATAGTCCGGCCAGACCAGCAGATCTGGCTGCGGTACGCGAACGAAGCCCACGGGGCCGCCCTTGAACGAACAGTCGGGCTGGCCGACAGGCGTGGCCGTGGCGAGGAAGAAATAGTCGAGCGACTCAATGAAGGTCTTGTCGTCTTCCGTGAACTCGCTGTGGCGCAGGCGTTGCTCGAGACGATCGGCCAGAGCCGTGGAGCCGAAGAGCGACTGAAGTTCGCGATTGCCGTTGTGATACATGGGCATGGGATATGCCTCCTGATGGAAGCATAACCCATGCTCTTTTGGGCGCTAGACCTTGCGGCGCGATGAAAAAGCCGTGTCCGCACTGGTCCAGTCGAGTGCGCCCATCCAGGCGTTGACGTAGTCGCCAGCCTTTGCGCCAAAATCCATGTGGTAGGCGTGTTCGTACATGTCGAGCGCGACAAGGATTTCACCGTCGGCCGCAGTCAGGGTGTGGTCGGACGCCCACTGGTTGATGAGGCGCCCCGCCCTTGGCGACCAGGTGAGCAGCACCCAGCCGGAGCCGCCGCCGAGCGCCTTGCCAATGCCAGTGAATTCGGCGCGCCAGCGATCATGGCTGCCGAAATCTGATTCAATCTGGCGTGCCAGATCGGCGCCGGGCCTGGAGCCGCCCTTGCCGAGACAGGCGAAGTAGATTTCATGAAGAATCATGGAGTTGAGGGCCATGAGTTCTTCGCGCTTCAAGCCATTGATGAGAAAGCCCGGAGCAGTGGCGAAGTCCGTCTGGCGAAGCTGGGCCTCGATGTCGCCAAGGCGCTTCACCGCGCCAGCATAATTGTTGTCGTGATGGCTGACGAGCAGCTTTTCAGAGAGACCAGGTATAGTCTTCGGATCGAACGGAAGCGGCTTGGGTACGAAGATTGCGGGCGATGCTGCTGGCGTCTGCGCTGTTGCGCATCCGGCGATGGCGGCGCTCGCCGCGAGCATGGCGCCGCCAGCCATGAGGCTGCGTCTGTCGAGCATTGAATGTCTCCCGTGGATAGTCGAGCTATCCCCCAAGGCTTTGTTGTGCTCCCGACACGGAGCAAAGACCAGAGCCTACCGGAAGCGCGCTAGCGAAGGCGCGACGTGGCGCGGTCGCAATTCTGGTATTTGGTGGCGTCGCTGACGGCCGTGGGCGCGCCGCAGAGGCCGTAATTGCTGGAGTTGTCGGGGAAGCGATCCATGGGCGCCAGCGAGGCGGTGGGAATCCAGCCCGTCAGTGTCGCGAGCGCACGCGTCGCTCCACCTTCCTGCGTCACGACCCTGGTCCAGTCGCCGGACGTTTCGAGCCGCCGCACGTTCCGGTCCTTGAGCAGCTTCGTCAGCGATGCGGCGCCCGGGTTTAGATCCTGTCTGAGTTCGGTGTCGGCACGCAGGAAGCCGCGCGCCATGAACGTAGTCTGCACATCCGCCGCGAGATGCGACGCCAGCATGGCGCCGCGACCGAACCACTGACCGAAGAAGCCGTTGGTGCGCGGGTTCGCGAGGTTCGTGTCGATAGCGTAGCCGACCTGCGCGGGCGTTACATCGAGCGCATTCTGGAAAAGCGTCCAGTTGTTGGTGTTGTAGAAGGCCTGCGTGCCGGAATGGCCGGTGGAGCCGGAAAGCCAGAAGTATTGCGCGAGCCCCTTCTCGCGGATGGCATTGCAAATACAACCGTTCGAATAGATGCCAACAGCGACGTTCGAGCCTTCGAAGGTGCGCTTCACGTCCTCGAAGTATTTTATGATCGGATCGCGCATCTGCTGGTAGGGCCAGTCCGCGTCGACACCGAAATAGATGGCGGAGCCTTCGGGCTGGCCGGCGGCTTCTGCCATGCGGAGCGCCTGTTCAGCATCTTCCCTGCCCCAGCTGTTGTCGAAGGTTCGGAAGCAGTTGTTGTAGTGCTGGAACACGCTGCCAATGGAGAGACCTTCGCCCAGGATGATCTTCGCTTCTTCTGGCTGCAGGTCCTTTCCCGGCAGGCTGGGCGGCAGGTGCGAATAGTAACGGAAGACGGTTTTGACCCCGGCGGCGCGCAGCGCCTTCGCCTTTGTCACATCAAGGCGCGAAGCGGTGTCGGCGATCAGTGGGAATGCCGAGCCGAAGATTGCGGATGGCGCCGTTGGAACCGACGGCGCCGGCGCAGGCGTTACCGGCTTGGGCGCGGGCGATGCAGACGTGGCTGACGCGCAGCCGACAAGTGCGGTGGTCGCGGCAAAGGCGGATGAAGTCAGCAGGAAATCGCGACGGTTGATACGCCGGGCCATGACGTCCCTCCTGACGGGTTAGTTTCTATCTAGCTCTTAGCGGAGCGTAGCCAAGGTGCATGCCCGCGTCGATGATCATGAACTCGCCCGTGACGTGGCGGCTTTCCGGACCGGCGAAGAATAGGATCGATTCGGCAATGTCCTCCGGCATCGAGGCGACTTTCAGCGGCACGGACTTGGCGACGTTTTCGGCGGTTTGCGCCTCGACGGCGTCGCCCTGATATTTTGTGAACCAGCCAGATCCAATGTAACCCGGACAGACCGCGTTGACGCGGATGTTCGGCGCGAGGGCACGGGCAAGCGATAGCGTCATCGTATTCAGCGCGCCTTTGGTTGAGGCATAGGCGATGGAGGAGCCAATGCCGGTGACGCCAGCTATAGACGACACGTTGACGACCGACGCCTTGCCAGCAGCCGCGAGATGAGGCTTGGCGGCGCGGGTCATCTGGTACACGGCGACGACGTTGACCTTGTAGAGACGCAGGAAATCTTCGGCATCGAGCGCGTCAAGATCGGAATGCGCAGCGAATTTGGTGATGCCGGCGTTATTGATGAGTACGTCGAGGCCGCCGAACTTCGTGACGGCTGCATCGACGAGGGCGCGACAGTCCGCATCTTCAGCTACGTTTGCCTTCACGGCGAATGCTTCGACGCCCAGCTTCTGACATTCCGCGACGACTTCGTTCGCGGCCTCGGCGCTGGAATTGTAGTTGATGCAGAGATTGACGCCGCGCCGGGCAAGACCAAGGGCGGTCGCCGCGCCAAGGCCGGTGCCCCCGCCCGTCACGATGGCGCGCTTGCCTTTCATGCTGTTCACGTCGCTCATCGTCTGCTCCCTGCTTTGACGCATCGCTAGCATTGCAGAAAGCGGAGGGCCACGGCAAAGACGATCAGCACGCCCGGAGACAGGCCATAGACGTTCCGCAGTTCATCCGCGCGAATTTTCCGTTGTCTCCAGCGCCATCCGTGCCGGAGGTTTTGGTTCACAAGGCTGGCCCAAAGAGCGGACTGTGGCGTCTTGCGGAAGCAGACGAGGCGTTTGGCAATCCCTACTGGGCGTACCATTGGGGCGGCGGGCTGGCGCTGGCGCGTTATGTGCTCGATCATCGCGAGGCTGTGGCCGGGTGGCGAGTGCTGGATCTTGGCGCGGGTTCCGGGCTTGTCGGCATTGCCGCGATGAAGGCCGGGGCCGCGTCAGTGCTGGCTGCGGATGTTGATCCCTACGCCATCACGGCAATTGGATTGAACGCAGCCGCGAATGACGTGGCGATCGAGACAGCGCTTGGAGACATGACGCAGTCGGAGCCACCGGACGTCGATATCGTGCTGGTGGGTGACCTGTTCTACAATGAAGACCTTGCTGTTTGCGTGACGGGCTTTCTCGATCGCTGCCTCGCCAAGCAGATCAATGTGCTTGTCGGCGATCCACGTCGGGCCTTCCTGCCTCACTTACGGCTAAGACAGCTGCAGGAATACGAGGGGCTCGATTTTGGCAGCCCGTCGCGGGGCGAGGCGCGCTCGAATGCCGTGTTCGCGTTCGTGCCGTCCTGATCGCTATTCCTTTCCCGCTGCTTCCCGGCGGCGAGCGGCAAGAAGCATAGCAGGCACGGAAACTTCGCCCTCGCGGCACGCGTACTCCTCGATTGGATCAGCGGAGGGCCGAAACTCGTACTCGCCGCCCCACGGCCGATCCCATTTCGTCGGATCATCGACGGTGAACGCGTAGAGCAGCCGGTCGTCGCGAACGCGGGTGAAGCGTTCGGTGACGGTGAGGTTTTTCCACGAGCCGCGGAAAAGCTGCTCGGGCGGATAGTTGGTGGTTTCCACGACGAGTGTTTCGCCTTCGTACCAGCCGATCGAGTCGCCGAGATAGGGGCGTTGTCCGTCCGTGCGATGCTTTCCGTTGAGCCGCACGATGCGGGCATCGTGGATCATCTCCACCAGAATAACGACGTGATGCTCCGTCTGGATGATCTGATAATTGGAATTGCCGCTGAGAGGCAGCATGACCGGGCCGGCATTGTTGCCGATCGGCAGGATACAACGGTCGTCGATGAGCTGAAGCTCGGGGCCATCCGTATATCTCTCGCCGGGCAACAGAGCCGTGCGGCGGTTTGTGTCCGGCGCCACGCCGGGCTTCATCGGCGGGACCTGACCGTTTGGGGGATCAGTGATGAAGCTGGTGCGGGGCCGGCCATCAACACGCATGGCGGGGTGAAACTTCGAGAATGAATCGATCTCGGCGACTTCCTCGGGCGTCAGGATGAGGCGGTCGCCCATCTCCAC
>DAIRES010000135.1:0-1163 GCA_036795465.1 Hyphomonadaceae bacterium | reverse complement strand
ACGCTTACTGCGGGCGCGGCCCCATGCGGAGCGCGAGATACTGCTCCTTGGTCACGAAGCCATCGCCGTCGGTATCCACGCGCGAGGACCAGATCTGGTCGGCCATGGCCTGGGCACGGTCAGGAAGGCTTGAGATGAACTCCGCCTTGTCGAGCTTGCCGTCCTTGTTCGCGTCGGCCGTTTCGAAGCGGGCGGCGCGCTCCTCCGGCGTCGGCGGGGTCGGCTGGGCGAGAGCCGGGGCAGCCAGCATCAGGCCAAAAGCGGGAAAGAGGACGAATTTTCCGAAAGTCATAGGCAGTTTTCTCCGGGTCCAAGTCCATAAGCCCGCGCTTCGTCCCTCGCGCCGGCAGCGATGCAGGTTCAACGACAGGCAGAGTGCAGTCCGTCGCGGTTGCCTGTCGAGGGAATGGCTGTAAGCGGTTCCGAATGAACGTGACATGAGCGGTTTTCACTTCGCACTTGCGAAGGCTTCATGACAGGCTTCTGAACGTGCTAGGAAAACCCAAGTCGAATCCGCGTCTCCCGGAGTGCTACCCTATGGCCAATGCCTTCCCCGATTTCAGCAAGCTTTCGCTTGGGGAAGCCGCGTCCAAGGCTGACGTGGATGCTTGGAAAAAGCTTGCTGGCGCAGGCGCGAACGCGGATTGGGACACCCCGGAAGGCGTACCCGTGAAGCAGGTCTATACTGACGCTGATACGCGCGGGCTGGACTTCCTGGACGATTTCCCGGGCGTGGCGCCGTTTGGCCGGGGCCCTTACCCGACCATGTACACCAACCAGCCCTGGACGATCCGCCAGTATGCCGGGTTCTCCACAGCCGAGGATTCGAACGCCTTCTATCGCCGCAACCTGGCGGCGGGTCAGAAAGGGCTTTCGGTGGCGTTCGATCTGGCGACGCACCGTGGCTATGACTCGGACCATCCGCGCGTGACCGGCGATGTCGGCATGGCGGGCGTGGCGATCGATTCCATCTACGACATGCGCACGCTGTTCGCCGGCATCCCGCTCGACCAGATGTCGGTGTCGATGACAATGAACGGTGCGGTGCTGCCGATCATGTCGCTGTTCATCGTAGCGGCGGAGGAACAAGGCGTTCCGGCGGCGAAGCTTTCCGGCACGATCCAGAACGACATCCTCAAAGAGTTCATGGTGCGGAACACGTA
>DAIRES010000134.1:7276-9298 GCA_036795465.1 Hyphomonadaceae bacterium | reverse complement strand
CCGGCCTTCTTGGCGGCGATGACGTTTTCCGTCTTCGACTCGGCGGTGATCATGATGAAGGGGGTGGCTTTGAGCGCTTCGGAGGCGCGCACCTGCTGGAGCAGTTCGAAGCCGGTCATCGGCTCCATGTTCCAGTCGGAAATGACCAGCCCGTACTTGCTGGCTTGCATCTTTTCCAGGGCCTGGCGGCCATCCTTGGCCTCCTCGACGTTACGGAATCCCAGCTGGTTCAGCAGGTTGCGAATGATGCGTATCATCGTCTGGTAGTCATCCACGACGAGGACTGGCATTGACAGATCAACGGCCATGTCGAAAGGGCTCCCGTAAGTTGCTAGCAGCAAATATATGTCGGGACACCAAATAATTAGTGAACGCGGGCCCGGCTTGGCCTAAGGGACCGCGCTGGAACGGGCCGGACGCTGGATTCGGGCTTTGAGGACTGTGTGATGAAACAGGGCAAGACGTTCGCTGACCTGGCCGTGGGGATGCAGGTCTCGATCCAGAACACCGTATCCGAGCAGGATGTGGTGGATTTCGCCCGTATTTCCGGCGACCACAATCCGCTGCACATGGACGAAGAGTACGCCAAGACGACCCAGTTCAAGGGCCGGATCGCCCATGGCGCGCTGAGCGCGTCGTATATTTCGGCGATCCTGGGCAATGACCTGCCGGGGCCGGGCGCGGTGTTCATGGAGCTGAACCTGAAGTTTGTGCGCCCGGTGCGCATCGGCGACATGGTGACGTCGTCGGCCGAAGTGATCGAGATGGTCGAGCGCGGCTATCGCGTGCGCCTCGCCGTGAAAGGCGAAGTGGACGGCAAGGTCTGCATGAAGGGCGATGCCCTCGTCATGGTGCCTTCGGGCAAGGCTGAGTAGTCTTGGCCATCCCTGCTAAACACAGTGGGGGCGCAGCAATCGCGCTGGGCAATTTCGACGGGCTGCATGCCGGCCACCGCGCGGTGATCGACAGGGCGCGCGAGGCCGCGGGGCGGCTGGGCGTGGAGCTGGGGGTGGCGACGTTCGAGCCGCCGCCGCGCAGGTTCTTCCAGCCGGATGCGCCGCCTTTCAGGCTGATGACGCCAAGACGGCGCGAACTGGCGCTGGCAGCGATCGACGTTCAACAGGTTCATCTGCTGCGTTTCGATGCCGACATGGCGGCGATGACGGACAGGGAGTTCTGCCAGCGCGTGATCCTGGATCAGGTTGGCGCGGCTTCGGTGAGCGTCGGGTTCGACTTCCGGTTCGGCAAGGGGCGGATGGGAGATACGGACAGCCTGCAGCGGCTGGGCGCGGAGATGGGCTTCGAGGTGAATGTCGTCGCCGAGGTGAAGGACAGCGGGGCGAAGGTTTCGTCCTCGCGCGTGCGCGAATTGCTGGAGCGGGGCGATATGGCAGGCGCCGCCACGATGCTGGGCGGGGACTGGATCGTCGATGCGGTGGTGGAGCATGGCGAGAAGCGCGGGCGGACGCTGGGCTTTCCCACGGCCAACATGCAGCTGGGCGAGATCGTGCATCCTGCGCATGGGGTCTATGCGGTCTGGGTGCGGGAGGACCGCGAGGGCGACTGGCGGCCGGGGGTAGCCAATTTCGGGCGGACGCCGACCACGGGCGAGCGGGACGCCCTGCTGGAAGTGATGGTGTTCGACTTTGCCGGGGACCTTTACGGCAAGCGGCTGCATACGGCGTTCGTGAAGCTCCTGCGGCCGGAGTTGAAGTTTGGCGGGGTGGACGAGCTGGTTGAGGCCATGAAGCAGGATGTGGCCGATGCGCGGGCTGTCCTTGCCGGGGCGAGGCCGCCGCTGCTATGAGCCCTCAACACTGAAGGTATGGGCATGCAACGGGTTGCGAGCATTCGAATTATGGGCCCGGCGGACGCGTAAGCGTTTACCGCCGGGAAAGTCGTATTCGCCCAGTCAGTTAGCGGCAATCAGTTCAAAGCGACGCCCATCATGAGCAAGTCCGAGAAACCCGAAAAAGAAGAAGCATCGAATCCGTACAAGGACACGATCTTCCTTCCGAAGAC
>DAIRES010000134.1:0-7176 GCA_036795465.1 Hyphomonadaceae bacterium | reverse complement strand
GAGATCGCTTACGGCGTCTATGAGTGCGAGGCGCTGGAGCAGGGGTTGGCGTTCGAGCCGTGGATCAAGCCGGGCGACAAGCTGATCGTTGCGGACAAGCTGGCCGAGAGCGTGATGAAGGCGGCGAAAGCTGCGAGCTGGAAGCGCGTGGGCGATGTCAGCGCGGCGCAGTTGCAGGCGATGACACTGAAGCATCCGCTGCATGGCGCGGGTTATTCGTATGACGTGCCGATGCTGGCTGGCTCGCACGTGACGGACGATACGGGCACGGGCTTCGTGCATACGGCGCCGAGCCATGGTGAGGACGACTACGACGTCTGGATGGCGAATGCGAAGGCGCTGGACGGGCGCGGCATCGACACGACGATCCCGAACACCGTTGATGAGTTTGGGCGTTACACGAATGTCTGCCCGGGCTTCGAGGGGCTCGAGATCATCACGGTGGACGGCAAGAAGCGCGGGCAGGATGGGCCGGCGAACAAGGCCGTTATGGACAAGCTGATCGAGGCGGGGGCGCTGCTGGCGCGTGGGATGACCACGCTGCGCGATGCGCACTCGTGGCGGTCCAAGGCGCCGGTGATCCGGCGGGCGACGTCGCAATGGTTCATCGCGATGGACCGGCCGCTTGAGCATCTGAAGGGCAAGGAAGGCAGGACGCTGCGTGAGCTATGCCTGCAGGCGATCGACGACACGGTGTTCACGCCGGAGCGTGGACGCCAGCGTATCCGCGCGATGGTCGAGGAGCGGCCGGACTGGTTGATCTCGCGTCAGCGTGCGTGGGGCGTACCGTTGACGCTGTTCGTTGATCGCGAGACGGGCGCCGTGCTGAACACGGACGCGATGAACGCACGTATCACGAAAGCCGTGCATGAGGGCGGGGCGGATGCCTGGTTCGGCGGCGATGCGGCGGCGTTCTATGGCGAGGGTTATGACCCGGCCAAGGTCGAGAAGATCAACGACATTCTTGATGTGTGGTTTGACTCTGGGACCACGCACGCTTTCACGCTGGAAGATCGCGGGCTGCAGTGGCCGGCGGATATCTACCTCGAGGGTTCGGACCAGCATCGTGGCTGGTTCCAGTCGTCTCTGCTGGAAAGCTGCGCGACGCGTGGGCGGGCGCCGTATAACGGCATCGTCACGCACGGCTTCGTGCAGGCCGAGGACGGCGAGAAGATGTCGAAGTCGCTCGGCAACGTGATCTCGCCGATGGACGTGTGCGAGAAGTTCGGCGCGGACATCCTGCGTATCTGGGTGGCGTCGTCGGACTACGCTGACGATCCTAGCTTCGGCTGGAACCTGTTTACGGCGAACAGCGACAGCTATCGCAAGCTGCGCAACACGATGCGTTACCTGCTCGGCGCGCTGGAAGGCTTCGATGACAAGGAGCGTGTCGCTTACAAGGACATGCCGGGTCTGGAGCGCTGGGTGCTGCACCGTCTTGCCGAGCTGGATAAGCTGGTAACGGACGCCTATCACGCCTTCGACTTCAAGAAGGCCTTCCATGAGCTGATGAACTTCTGCGTCGTGGACCTGTCGGCGGTATATTTCGATATCCGCAAGGACAGCTTGTATTGCGACGCGCCGTCTTCAGTTCGCCGTCGCGCCGTGCGCACGGTGATGGACGAGGTGTTCACGCGCCTGACGATCTGGTTTGCGCCGATCATGGTGTTCACGTGCGAAGAGGCGTGGGAGCAGCGTCATCCGGGCAAAGGCTCGGTTCACCTGCAGCAGTTCCCGAAGACGCCAGCCGAATGGCTGGATGCTGGAACCGCCGCGAAGTGGGAAGCGATCTTCCGCGTGCGCAAGGCCGTCACGGAAGCGCTTGAGGTCGAGCGCCGCGAGAAGCGGATCGGCTCGTCGCTGGAAGCGGCTGTTGATGTGAAGGTCGGCGCCAGCCAGGACCTTGATGCATTTGCGGGCGAGGATGCAGCGGAAATCTTCATAACGTCGGATGCGCGATTGAGCGCGGGCGGCGACGGGGCTGCGATTTCCGTCAGCAGCACGCGTGTGCCCGACGGCTGGATCAAATGCGCCCGGTCGTGGAAATACTTTGCTTCGACAACTGCCGATCCGGCGTTCCCGGATATTACCCCGCGTGATGCCGCGGCGGTGCGTGAGTACCGTGGTCTCTAGGAAATAATCATGGCCGTTACGATGGACTGGCTTTCACGTGAGAAGATGACCCGGTCGTGGCGCTGGGGCATTCCGCTGATCCTCGGCATGATCGTGCTGGACCAGCTCAGCAAGGCGTGGGTGCTGGGTGTGCCCGAACTGAATGCGATGGGCTGCCTGCCGGACAACCGGATGTGCGGGAAGATCGAGATGTCGCCGCTGGTCGATTTCTCGATGACCTGGAACCGGGGCGTCAGCTTCGGTGTGATGCAGGCGGAGGGGCTGGCCCGCTGGGGCCTGTTCGGCCTGATCGGCGCAATCGCCATCGGCTTCACGTTCTGGCTGTTCCGGGCCGAGCGTCCGATGACGGCGCTCGCGCTGTCGCTGGTGGTTGGCGGGGCGGTGGGCAACCTGATCGACCGGGCCCGTTTTGGGGCCGTGGTGGATTTCATCGACTTTTCGGGCCCGTGGTTCGGAATGGTCATTGGCGGCTGGAAAGTCGGTTTTCCGTGGATTTTCAACGTAGCCGACGCCTGCATCAGCCTTGGGGCTGCCGCATTGCTGCTGGATCAGCTGCTGGCCGGGCGTAAAAGAGCAGGCTAAAAGGGCGGGAGTCGGCCACTCGCCGCACAGGAGATTTTCGTGAAGCGTATCGCATTGCTGGGCTTTGCCGTCGTCGCCGCCACGGGCGCAACCGCGTGCGGTACGGTGAGCACTCCCGACGAGTTCCGCGTCGTTCGCAAAGCGCCGCTGACGGTTCCGCCGGAATACAACCTGCGCCCGCCCGCGCCGGGTTCGTCGCGTCCGCAGGAGCTGTCGAGCGAGAGCCAGGCGCGCGTGGCCGTGTTCGGCGTCGATTTCGGCCAGCAGGCCAGCGAAGGCGAGAAGTCGTTCATCAAGGCCGCCGGTGGCGACGCTGTGGACCGTTCAGTTCGCACGGCTGTGGACTACGACAACGCGCAGATCCTGCGGAAGAACCGCAACTTCGCTGACGCGATCCTGAATTTCGGCAAGACATCGCCGAACGACCCGGTGATCGACCCGGCGGCTGAAGCTGAGCGCCTGCGCGTTCAGGAAGAGTCGCTGAAAGAGTTCACGGGCGGCGGCAAGGTCGTCATTCAACCCAAGCACACCAGCAAGCTTCCGGGGCTTTGATCCTGACGCAGGGGCTAGCGGCGTCGCGCTTCACGCGCAGCATCGCGGCCATGGTTGCGGCCATGGCGACGATGATCGCTTTGCCGGCTTCTGCGCAGAACGATCCGAACTGGAAACCTGAAACCTTCACGCTCGCCAACGGCATGAAAGCCGTGGTGCTGCCGGATCACCGCGCGCCCGTGGTGACGCACATGCTCTGGTATCGCGTCGGCTCGGCCGATGAGGTGAAGGGCAAGTCGGGGCTGGCGCACTTTCTTGAGCATCTGATGTTCAAGGCGACGGACGACATTCCGGCCGGTGAGTTCTCGAAGATCGTTGCGCGCAATGGCGGGCAGGACAACGCGTCGACTTCGCTGGACTACACAAATTACTATTTCCGGATCGCCAAGGATCGCCTGCCGCAGATGATGCGGATGGAGGCGGACCGGATGGTTCACCTGAAGCTCGACGAGAAGGAAGTGATCCCGGAGCTGAATGTCGTGCGCGAGGAGCGGCGGCAGAATGTCGAGTCGAGTCCGGCGGCGGTGCTGGACGAGATGGTTTCGGCGGAGATGTATGCGGGGCATCCCTACGCCATCCCGGTGATCGGGCGCATGGACGAGCTGGCGAAGCTGACGCGCGATGATGCGGTTGACTGGTATCGCACCTGGTATGGGCCGGAGAATGCGATCCTTGTGGTGGCGGGCGATATCACGGCCGCCGAGTTGAAGCCGCTGGCCGAGGATATCTATGGGGCGATCCCGCGCCGGGGCGATCTCAAGGTGCGAAAGCTGCCGGCGGTGCAGGGTCTGACGCGGTCGGTTGAGGTGTCGCATTCCGATCCTAAGGTTTCGCAGGCGTCGTGGTCGCGGAGCTGGCTGGGCGTGGCGACGGGGGATCGCGATGCCGAGGCGTTGCAGGTCGGGATCGAGATACTGGCGGGCGGGCGGACGAGCCGGCTTTATCGCGAGCTGAACGAGCAGGGCGAGGCCGTGATGAGCGGCGGCTATTCGATGGCGATGGAAGGGCGCGGGATCGTCTCGATCAGCGCGACGCCGGCGCCGGGCGTTTCGATCGAGGAGATCGAGGCTGCGTCGGCTGAGCTGACGACGAAGTTCCTGCGCGAGGGGCCGACAGCGGAGGAGCTGGAGCGCGCGAAGAAGATGATCGCGGCGTCGGCGATCTTCACCCGCGACAACCAGATGAGCATGGCCAACTGGTATGGCGAGTTGCTGACGGCGGGGCAGACGGTCGAGCAGATCGAAGGCTGGGACGAGCGCATTCGCGCGGTGACGGCGGCGGATGTCGTGCGGGCGATGAGCAGGTATCTTGCGGGCACGAACTATGTCGACGCCGTGCTGCTGCCGGAGGGCCGGTGATGCGGCGGCTGGCGGGGTTGATTGCGGCTGTGGTGCTGGCGGGGTGCGCGACGGCGCAGCCTGAGGCGCCTGAGCTGTCGCGCGGCGAGTCTTCGCTCGCGGATGTGCAGATCGTGACATCGCCTGGCGGGATCACGGCGTGGCTGGTGTCTGAAAACTTCGTGCCGATGATTTCCATGGAATGGACATGGGCGGGCGGCGCTTCGGTTGAGCCGGACGACAAGCGCGGAATCGGGTGGGTTACGGCCTACATGATGAACGAGGGCGCGGGCGACATGGGTACGTCGGCGTACGGCGCGCGCATGGAAGACCTGAACATGCGCTTTGCCTGTGGCGTGTGGGCCGACTGGACCAATTGCGGGATGACGACGCTGAAGGAAACAGCGGACGAAAGTTTCGACATGGTGCGGCTGGCGTATTCCGACCTGCGCCTTGACGACGAGCCGTTCGAGCGGGCCAAGCGCGAGATGATCGTCGGGTTGCAGGAAGACGAGACCAATCCGAAGGCAATTGTCAGCAAGGCGATGAACGACGCGTTGATCCCCGGCCATCCCTATGCGCGGTCGGCGACGGAAGCGACGGTAAGTGCGATCGGCAAGGCGGATTCGCGGAACCTGATCCGGCAGTTGATGACGAAGGACCGGCTGAAGGTTGTGGTCGTCGGGGACATCACGGCGGAGGAGCTGAAGCCGAAGCTGGACCTGGTGTTCGGATCATTGCCGGCGACATCGACGCTGCCGGTTGTGCAGGATGCTGCGCCGCTCCCTGCGCCGGAGCAGCCCATCGTGAAGGAGCTTCCGCAGCCGCAGACGCTCATCATGTTCTCGGGGCCGGGCATCAGGCGGGACGATCCGGATTTTTATGCGGCCTACGTGCTGAACTACATTCTGGGCGGTGGCGCGTTCTCGTCGCGGCTGACGGATGATGTGCGTGAGAAGCGCGGGCTGACCTATGGCATCGGGACTGCGCTGAGCATCCAGCCGCACATGTGGCGGTGGCAGGGCTCCAGCTCGACCATGAACGACAAGGCCGGCGAAGTTGTCGAGCTGATCCGCGAGAATATCGGGCGGCTGGGACGGGAAGGGCCGACGCCGGAGGAGCTGGCGGACGCAAAGGCTTACATCACCGGCGCATTCCCGCTGGCCTTCGACAGCAATGCCAAGATCGCGCAGAATCTGCTGGGCTTCCAGCAGGATGGGATGCCGGCGGACTACGTGCAGCAGCGCAACAGCTATTTCGAAGCCGTGACGCTGGCTGACGTGAAACGCGTGGCTGCGGCTTACATGAAGCCGGATGACTTCACGTTCGTCATGGTTGGACAGCCCACCAAATAGTCCCGCCTAGTGCGTGGCCTTCTTCACAGCGGCTTCCTGTTCCGCCTTCTCGTCATTCGCGCGCTTGATGATGTAGGCGAGAATGGAGTCGGTGGTTTCCACGGGAAGCGTTGCGCCGAAGGCCGGCATGCCGCGCTGGGCGCGGTCGCCATCGCGAACCGTGGGGTTCCAGCCATTGCGGATGGGCAGCAGGCCTGAGTAGCGCAGGTCTGGCGCGATCGACCCGGCGCCGGGGACTGCGTTGGGGCCGTGGCACACCGAGCAATTGGCGGCGTAGGCCTGCTCGCCGGCGAACACTGTCTCGTTGCTCGCGGTGAGCAGCGGCGGGTCGATGGTGACGCCGAGGGTGGCGGGATCAACAGCCGGCATCGCGGCGGGGAGCGAGGCGCCGCCTCCGGCGCGGAACACCAGCAGGCGCGAGTTGTTGGCGCTGTAGGCGTTGGTGCGGATCTGGCCTTCGGGCAGGCCGCGCGCGCCGACGAGGATCGCGACTTCCTGCTTGCCGTCGACCATGAAGGTCGAAGGCGCGGCGACGACGCGGGCTTGTGTCGGGGCGGTCCAGAGCTTTTCGCCGGTGGTGGCGTTGTAGGCGTTGAATTCGCCCTTGTGGTTGCCGGAGAAGATCAGGTTGCCTGAGGTGGCGAGGATGCCGGTCGAACCGTAGATGTCGTTCTTGATGCGCCAGACTTCCTTCGCCTTCACCGGGTCCCAGGCGAGAATGTAGGTCTCGAGGTTGCCGCACTGGGCGCCGGGGGCTGCGCAGAGAGCCGCGCCGCCGGAGAAGTCGGTGCCAGTGTTGGTGCCCTGCAGGTTGAGCTTGAATTCCTTCGGGCCGGCGTAAGACGCCGCAGCAATCTGGACCGGGATATAGACGAGGCCGGTATCCTGGCTGAAGGCCATCGGGTGCCAGTTATGCATGCCGAGGGCGCCCGGCTTGATGATGACGGGCTTGCCGGTGATCTCGTAGCGGGCCTCGGGATACTCGACCGGGCGGCCGGTCGCCATGTCGACATGGCTGGCCCATGTGAGCGGAGCGAACTTCTCGGCCGAGATGAGTTTGCCGTCTTTCGCATCGAGAACGTAGAAGAAGCCGTTCTTCGGCGCCTGCATGACGACGCGGCGCTTGCCTTCCGGATAGTTCAGGTCAGCCAGCATGATCGGCTGCGTCGCCGTGTAGTCCCACGTTTCGCCGGGCGTGGTCTGGTAGTGCCACTTGT
>DAIRES010000357.1:0-1818 GCA_036795465.1 Hyphomonadaceae bacterium | reverse complement strand
TGGTATTCGTAGAAAGCCCGGCGCGTCGGGTCCATGTTCGGATTGCCGGCCCAGGCTTCCGGGATCAGCATCATCATGGCGTGCGCCAGCGGATAACCGCCCGCGACCAGCAGTTCGAGCGCGTTGTCGAGGCAGGCCGTGTCCGACTGCCCGTGCGGGATCAGCGGCCACATCTTGTCGAGGTCGGCGCCGAGCAGCGCGCTTTCCATCGAACGACGGCGCGCATACATCCAGTTCACATTGCCGCGCACAGTGTTGATCTCGCCATTGTGGGCGATGAAGCGATACGGGTGCGCAAGGCGCCAGGACGGGAAGGTGTTGGTCGAGAAGCGTTGGTGAACCAGCGCCAGCGCGCTCTCGCACAGCGGATCGGTCAGGTCCTTGTAGAACGTGCCGACCTGGCCTGCGAGCAGCAGGCCTTTATAAACGATGGTGCGCGTCGAGAGCGACGGCATATAGAACTCAGCGAGTCCCGGCAGGTTCTTCTTGCGGGCAACTTCCGCCAGCGGGTTCTGTGTTTCCTTGCGGATGGCGAGCAGCTTCCGCTCGAACGCATCCTGCGTCATTGCGGGCGAGCCCTTGGCGATGACGGCCTGTTTGATGACCGGCATGGAATCGATCACGGCCTTGCCGATGCCCTTGAGGTCGGTCGGCACATCGCGCCAGCCGAGCAGCACCTGCTTCGACTTCGCGAGATAGTTCGCGAACTGGTTCATCGCGAAATAGCGCGCGGCTTCGTCCTGCGGGAGGAAGCACATGGCCACGGCATAGTCGCCCGGCTTGGGAAGCTCGACCTTCGCGGTCTTCGCCCAGTCGCGGAAAAGCGCATCCGGAATCTGGATCAGGATGCCTGCGCCATCGCCCAGCAACGGGTCCGCGCCCACGGCTCCGCGATGGTCCAGGTTCAGGAGAATCTGGAGCCCTTGCGCCACGATGGCGTTCGATTTTCGGCCCTTCACATCGGCAATGAAGCCGACGCCACAGGCATCGTGCTCGTTGCGGGGATCGTACAGACCCTGTTCCGGGGGAAGGCCCATTTCCATGCGCGTAAACTCATCAGATCACTACAGGAAAGGAGCGCGTAGCAGGTGGGCACAGAATTTCAATCGGATAGCCAGTCCTGCGTCACTAATTGCGTGGGACTGCACGCCGGGAGGCGACTTGCGCACAGGTCAGCCCCAAGCAAATCGCTTTCGGCCCTTTGCGCTCTCACGGAAACCAAAGCCGCGATGAGGGGGCTCGCCGCAAGCTCATGCCGCATATCGCGCCGACGGCAGAAATTCTGTCGAACAGCGATAGCGGTTAATGCGCGGCGTTGAACGCGCGAGTGGCGGAGGCGAGGGCTCGGACCACGTCGCGTTCCCCGGCCGCGAGGAGCGGATTCCAGACGTCGAAGATGAGAATGATCCGCAACTCGTCGCCGTCATTGCGGGCGGTGTGTTCGATCGTGTCGTCGAACACCAGAAGCTCGCCTTCCTTCCAAATGCGGTGCTCGAAGCCGACCCGGTAGGTGCATTTCTCGGGCACGACGAGCGGCAGGTGGGCGACCAGCCGGGCGTTCGTCTCGCCTGTGTGCGGCGGGATCTCGGTGTGTGGGGCGAGGGCCGAGAACATGGCGTTCGGGCAGAGGCCGGCGATCTCGGCCATATCGATCATTTCGAGTGCCCGGCGCGTCTCAGGACATTTAGCGAGATGGTCGTCGTTGGGCTGGCCGTTGCGCCAGAGTCCGTAATGACTCCAGCGCGTTGACTGATCCAGCTCGCGCCACTGATCCACCGGCTGGCCGGGGCGCAGCTTGATGTAGGGCTGGAAGTCCTG
>DAIRES010000356.1:0-1824 GCA_036795465.1 Hyphomonadaceae bacterium | reverse complement strand
TGCGTTCGCCCTATGTCGCGATCTGGGTGAGCGATGCGGAAAGGCGCACAGTGCGCACGCTCCTGCTGATCGGCACTATCAAGGAGTGGCAGGAGTACAATCACATCTGGTGGCGCCTGAACCGCGGCAACACCGAGAAGATGTTGAATGGCCGCTCAATGTCGACGCGAGGTTCGGGCACTTACAAGGTGTTCTGGGACGGGGTCGATGATGCAGGCCGCCCGGTGAAGCCAGGCAAATACACGCTGCACGTCGAGACCAGTCGCGAGAGGGGCGAGCACACGCATCGTATGCTGGACGTCGATTTCTCCAAGATGCGCCTGTTCGACGCCGAGATGCCGGTCGATGCCGAGTCTGGCGGTCTCCAGGTGTCGATGACGAAGTTCTGAGCCAGTTCAGCGCGGCTGGTGCGATCACGGCCGTTCCCCCTTTGTTGCAGTGCGGCATCGGGAAGCGTCTGGGGGGATAGGGATGCGGGGTGATTTGAGCTAAGACACGCGCCTGCTTCGGCCCCCTCGGGGCCCCAGACCCGCGCACAACCGCCAGGCCAGATACAAGCAAGCTCTCCAGACATGACCGCCGACCGCATCTCAGCGACTTTCGCTGCCTGTAAGGAAAAAGGCCGCGCCGCCTTCGTCGGCTATCTCATGGCCGCAGACCCGGACATCGAGACGTCCTACCAAAATCTCATTGCATTACAGTCGGCTGGCGCCGACATCATTGAACTGGGCGCGCCCTTTACCGATCCGATGGCGGACGGCGCCGCGATCCAGAAGGCAGCCCTTCGTGCGCTGGCGGCTGGCGGAAGCCTGTCGGTGACCCTGGAGATCGCACGCCGTTTCCGTCTTGTTAACCAAACAACACCCCTGATTGTGATGGGTTATGCGAATCCCGTGCACCGCATGGGCTACGCCGCCTTTGCCAAGGCGGCAGCCGCAGCGGGAGTGGATGGCGTGATCACCGTTGATTTGCCGCCCGAAGAAGACGCGCCATTACGTAACGAACTGGCCGGGCTCGGCCTTGCCGTGATCCGCCTGGCCACGCCGACGACGACTGAAAAGCGAATGGAAACAGTTGCTAACGGCTCATCTGGCTTCGTTTATTACGTCTCGGTGGCGGGCGTGACTGGCGCGGGAGTAGGCGCCGAAGCAGATATTTCCGCCGGCGTCGAACGGGCCCGTCGCATCTCGAAATTGCCGGTCGCGGTCGGATTTGGTGTCCGTACGCCGGATCAAGCTGCTGCTTTTGCGCGTATTTCCGATGGAGTTGTCGTCGGATCGGCCCTCGTTGAGGAGGTCCGCGCGGCGGTGGAGCAGGGCGATCCCGGCTCGTCTGTCAAGAGAATAAGTGTGGTTGCGCAGTCACTGTCAAACGCCATAGCTTCGGCGCGTGTAGAGCGGAGCGTAAATTGAACTGGCTTACAAATCTTCCTCCTGGCCTGAAGTCCATCTTCGCCAAGAAGGACGAATCCGAAGGCGATAGCCTCTGGGTCAAATGCCCCAAGACGGGCGAGCTGGTGTACCGGCAGGAACTTGAGAGCTCCTACTGGGTCACGCCGTCAGGCGCACACATGCGCATCAGCCCCGAGCAGCGCTTCAAATATATGTTTGATGGCGGGCTGTGGACCGAGATACCGATGCCGCCGGTCATGCGCGATCCGCTGAAGTTCAAGGACGACAAGCGCTACACCGACCGCCTGAAGGCCGCGAAGGCCAAGACAGGCCGCGAAGATTGCATGGTCGCCGCCCATGGCGAGATCAACGGGCGCAAGTCCGTTATCCTCGTTCAGGACTTCGCCTTCATGGGCGGGTCGCTGGGCATGGC
>DAIRES010000133.1:0-9364 GCA_036795465.1 Hyphomonadaceae bacterium | reverse complement strand
TCCTGCGCGATCGCGCCCATGTTCCAGATGACCGTCTCTTCGCGGTCCAGATTGGTGGTCGCGACAAGCAGCACGCGGCCCGTCGCTGACTCCTTCGCTACGGCGTCGATCAGCTCATCAGTCACGAACCGCTCGACAAGCTCCTGCAGCGGCCCGCCCTCGAAAACACTGGAGCCGAACAGCATGCCAAATCCGCGGGAGACCAGAAGCTTGTCGGTCGCCTCGCCGCGATAGGCTTCCGTCAGCTTGCCGTCCCAGTCAGGGCCGAGAAACGCAAACGGCGCAATCAGCGCGCCCGTCGAAACGCCTGTTACGATCTCGAACACCGGGCGCTGCTGTGCATTGGTGAGACCGACCAGCACGCCAGCGCCGTACGCGCCGCCTGCGCCGCCGCCCGACAGGGCCAGCACGTCGACGGACCCGTCGCTCATCGCCTTGATCGCGCGCGCCGTCTTGGGAAGTTGTTCAACGAGGAAGTCACGGTCGAGCGCGTCGGTGCGAATCCGCTCCACAAACCCGGGAGGAGATGCGTCAGCGGGCGAGGCGGGCGGCGTGTCCAGTCTTGGCGCGGTCGCGCAACCGGCGAGGGCCAGGCTTCCGATCAGACCGATCCGCCTATGCAGCGTCATGGGCAATTTGCTCCGCGGCTCCGCCAGCAGATAGCGACGCTCGCACGCGCCGACAAGCCGCAGAGCGGCTTGTCGCATTCCCGTAACGATCGAGCTGAAAGTCTGGGCTGCCTACCAGAACGCCATGCGCAGCGTGACCGACCCGTAATGGGTCAGCGACGAGTCGGCGATCTCGGCGTCGTAGCCAATCTTCACATTGAGGAACTGGCTGTCGATGTTGAGGCCAAGGCCTGCCACGATCGCATCTTCAGGCTCAACGCCCGGATCAAGCTCGAACGTGGTTCCCGTCGAGTTGCCGGCGAAACGCAAGGCTGCCGGGCTGTTTTCCCAGTTCAGCACATTGCGATAACCGACCGACAGTTGCGGTTTCATCCGGAAGGCGTCGTCACCGCCCAGATCGCCCACCAGCGCCACGCCATAAGATGCGGTCGCCAGTGATGCATCGCTGTCGCCAGCGATGATTTCCAGGTTCTCGTTGGTCGCGGCTGATTCCTGATACCCGTCCTGCTTGAAGCCGATGTAGTCGGCCGCCACGAACGGTTTCACGTCCAGCCAGCCCATCGGCATCGTGTAGGTGGCGCGTGCGCCAGCCGTGTAGCTCTGGCCGCTCCAGTTTGCGCGCATCCGGTCAGACAGCGAACCGATTTCGACCTTGCGGTCAGATGTGAAATCCACGCTGCCGAACGATGCTGCGCCGTTGATCGCCAGATTGCCGTTCAGCCATCCGCCATAAACGCCGAACGCCGTTTGCGAGACGTTCATCGGCGCGCCCGTGCGCGTCTCTTCTTCCAGCTCGGCCGATTCCAGCGCGCCATAAACGCCGATCAGCGCCGTTCCGGTCGACAGCACGTCGATACCGGCTGCAACGCCGAAGCCGCCGCCTTCAATGCCGGCGGAGCGGCTGCTTGCGTCGGACGAATGGAACACGCCGAACTCTTCAACCCACGCGCCGCCCGGCGCGTTGGGCTTGTTGGACACCAGGTCAAGCCTGTGCGCCGTGGCGCCGAAGGCGGCCGTGGCGTTCGAGGCGAGAACTTTCATCACCGCGGCATCCGAGCCGGGGAGAAGATCGGCCCATCCGCGCAGGAACTCGTTCGCGCCCGGAATGGACGTAACCGCCGCGCCGAGATCGTCGTCCTCGGTCATCAGGTCGAGCACGGCGCTGTAGGCGCCTGCCTGCCGGGTGTTCAGTCCGAGTTCGGACGCCGTCTTCACGTCCAGCGTCAGGTCGATCGCGTTTGCGTTCGGCTGCACGAGATTGATGTCGTAAATATAGGGCGAGTCCGCGTTGAGCATCGCGTCCAGCGATCCGCCCAGGTTCAGCGTTCCGGCGTTCAGGACGCGCAGCGTGAAGGACTGGTTCGAGAACTGGCCGAAGATCGGCGTCAGCACCGTGTTCGCGGCGATATCCGCCGTGCCGGTGATGTTGAAGATCGGCGTGTTGCCGGTGATGCGTGCGTTGTCGATGACGAGGCCAAGCTTGGCGTTGTTCGCCAGCGTCATGGACGACAGGTTGAGCGTACCGTCGGCGGTGTTGTTCACCGTCGAATTGTTGACGGCCAGCGTCATGGCGCCGGCGCCGGTGCGCGTGATGTCGCCCACATAGGTGGACTGGTTGGTGAAGCTCAGCGAGCCCGTAGTGGCGCCGAGCGACAGGGCGCCTTGCATCGTTGCGCTGTTCAGCGAAACCGTCGCGCTCGATCCGCCGAAATTTGCATCGCCGAACAGCTTGGCGCTGTTCGCGTTCAGCGTGTCCGAGCCTGTTCCGAAGTCGACGTCGCCAGTCACCTCGCCCGACAGCAGATTGAACTGGTCGTTGCCGGCGCCGAACAGCACGTCGCCGAAGATGCGCGTGTTGTCGATCGTGTCGTTCTGCGTGAGCGTGACGCCAGACGCGCTGTGCGACAGGTCCAGCGCGATCGCACGGCCAAGGCCGCTGGTGATCGTGTCTGTCGTGTTGTTGTCGACGTAGCCGGCGCTGATGCGCGAGGTGTTGGTGAAGTTCGTCACAGTTCCGGACAGGTCGCGGAACGCCACAGCGTCGCCGTCATAGCCGCGCACCTGCGCGCTCATCAGGCCGCTATTGGTCACGATCGGCAGGTTCGCACCTACATCGACAAGCATGCCAGTCGCGTCGTGGTTAGTTTCGGTCGCCACACCCGCGCTGATCGTGCCGGTGTTGAGCAGCAGGGGCGTTGTCGCTCCCGCGCCGAAGTGGAAGCCAATCGCGTTGCCTTCGCCGGCTTGCGCCGTGATCGTGCCGCCGTTGAAAATGCCGCCCTGGATCGTGGTCGAATGCGTTCCGTCGGCCGACCCGGCAATCTTGAGGCCGGTCGAGTTGAAGCCGACGTTCAGGCCATTACCCGTGATCGTGCCACGGTTCATGAAGCCGTAGTCGTAGTTGAACGTGCCGATGACCTCGGTCAGGTTGTTGTCTTTGTCGTCATCCAGCGTGTCGAGAATGGTTTCCCGCACGCGCGACAGCGTGATGGCGCCGCCGGCGCCGCCATCGACCGACTGGATCAACAGGGCAGGGGCCGATCCATATGACGTCACCGAACCGTTGTTGCGGTTTTCGTTGAAATCCTGGACCACGTCCTTGATGTCGTCGGTCGGATCAACCGTGCCGGTCGCGGCGCCGTTGACCAGGAGGCCGTAGGCAAGGTTGCCGCGAACTTCCAGCGCGCTGCCGCCCACGAGCAGGTCATCCGCATCACGGCGTTGAGCGATGGTGGGATCACCCGCCTTGAGTTCGTCCGGATCGACATAGTTGGAAACGGTCGTGCTGGTGAAGCCGGTCGCGGTGATCGCGCCGTCAACGAGGAACTCGCCCCCCACATTGCCGAGAACCCGGGCTGCGATTGATCCCTCGCCCTGGGCGGACGTTGTGCCGCCAAGCCGCACATTGCCGGTCACGTCTTCGCGGATGTCGACGGCAACACCGTTCGAGCCGACGAGTTGAACAGCGCCATTCTGCGTGTAATTGCCGGTCAGTTGCGAGCGAACCGACACGCCATAGGAATTGTTGCCCTCGACGGACACAGTGCCGCCAATAGCGAGATTGCCGGTCATGGCGCCGCCGGATTCGACCAGAACGCCGACGCGGTTCGTGCCCTGCGCAAGCGGACCGTCGAGATCGCCGTCATTGTCGGTGTCGGTGCGCGTATAGTCTTCCATCGTGCTGACGGTGGCGGTGGTGGTAAAGTTGCCTGTGACGCCGGGCGCGATGCGAACCCCAACCGTATCGCTCGAGTTTAGCGTCGAGATGGTGCCGGCGTTGGTGACCGAGTTGTTGCTGTTGATCGTGACAGCTGCGGAGTTCGCCGCAGCGCTCGTCAGCGTGACCGAGCCGGCTGTGGTAATGTCCACGTTCGCCGCTGCGCCGCTGTTTGCGGTCGCCGTCTCAAGCGGTGTCGTCCTTGCCGTTGCAATGGACACCTGCGCAACGGCAGGAAGAGCAAACATGAACGGAGCCGCGGCTCCGAGCAGCAGGCGCACTTTAAAGGTCATGAGAGCCGTCAACTCCTGAACAGTCCGCACACTTTACTGTCTTACGTCCCGCGCTGCGGGCGCCGGACGGCCCAGGCGCCCAGCCCGGCCGACCGCCTGCCTAGCCTGCCGCGCGCCCATAGGAAACCCCGGACATGCGGTTGGACCCGGAATCCCCCCTGGATCGAGCCTTGGTCGCAACTCCCACTGCATTGGTGTGGCGGAAAGGTGGCCGCCAGACCGCCTCGTGGAATGGCGGGCTGATACATTTGGCCGGGTTGCCCTGAAGCAACGCCCCGTCAGGGGCGGCTCAGGATTTCTTTTCCGGCGGGCCCGGCGGATCAAGATCGTAAGCTTCGCGCGTCGCCTTGCGCCATTCGCGAATGATGCGCCCGTACCAGACAAAGCGCTTCTCGTCAGACAGGCCGTCGCTGTCCTCAAGCCAGGTCACCAGCGTATCGAAGGCGAGCGAGCTTATGGTCTTCGAAGCTTTCGCCACCCGATCAGCCGCGCCTTGCGGTGCGCCGGGAGCCGGCTGGAAGAAGCCCGCCGCCTGGGCATGAATCAGCCCCAGCAGTTTTTCACGCAGGGGCTCAAGCGAGGGATCGCCGCGAAAGGTCTTCAGCGCCACGAGAAAAATCTCAGGCTCCTTCTTCGCTTCAAGGTAAAGAACACGCAGGGCCCAGCCATAGCCGTCCCACTTCCCTTGCTGGGTCTGCACCATGACGTCGTGGATGTGCTGGAAGAAGCTGTCGATCAGGTCGGCGCGCGAGGGGAAGATGCGATAGAAAACCGGCTTAGGCGCGCCCGCTGCATCCGCCACATCCTGCATCGACGCCGAGGCGCCCTTGGTCAGGAAGGCCTTCGCGGCTGCGCGGAGGTAATCGGCTTTTCGTGCTTCCTTGTCGACGCGCGGTTTTGCGCGCGTGCCCGGTTGCGGGCCAGTGTCGTTGGTCCGTTGGACTGGTCTTGCCATGGCGGTTGGTGCGTCCCCGAAAGTGTACCCAACGGCAACCATAACGGGACAGGCCCGCAACACACTACTAGATTTAAGTTCAGACAGTGTCTCAGCCGGTGGCCCAGGCCGGCTGGCTTGTTCCCACGCACTGGATAGCGAACGCATATTCCAGCGCGGTCTCCCGCATGCTGGCAAATCGTCCCGAAACGCCGCCGTGACCCGCGTCCATGTTGATCTTGAGGAAATACGGCCCACCATCCGGCGCTTCATGGCGCAGGCGAGCTGTCCATTTCGCGGGTTCCCAATACGTCACGCGCGGATCGGTCAGCCCGCCCGTGATCAGCATCGGCGGATAAGGCTTCAGCCCGACCTGATCGTAGGGCGAATAGGCCAGCAGCCGGTCATAGGCTTCCGCATCGATGAGGGGGTTTCCCCATTCCGGCCATTCCGGCGGCGTCAGCGGCAGCGTCTCGTCCGACATTGTGTTCAGCACATCGACGAACGGCACCGCCGCGACAATGCCGCCGAACAGCGACGGATCAAGGTTCACCGCCACGCCCATCAGCAGTCCGCCAGCCGACCCGCCCATCGCCACGATCCGCCCACGGCTGGTGTAGCCAATGTTCACCAGATGCTCGCCCGCCGCGACGAAGTCGGTGAAGGTGTTGATCTTTTTTTCCAGCTTCCCGTCGAGATACCACTGGTATCCCTTCGCCATCGACCCGCGCACATCCGCAATCGCATAGATAAAGCCGCGATCGACAAGGCTCAGCCGCCCGGTGCGGAACTCGGCTTCTATCGTGATGCCATACGCGCCATAGCCATAGAGCAGCACCGGAGCCGTGCCATCCACCGGCGTGTTCCGGTGGCGTACCATCGTCACCGGCACCAGTGCGCCATCGCTCGCGGGCGCATCGATCCGCTCGACAATGTAGTCCGAAGGCACATGGCCAGACGGCACAACCTGCGTCTTGCGCAGCACGCGCTCGCGCGTGCGCATATTGTAGTCGAACACCTGCGCCGGCGTTGATGGCGAGGAATACTCGAACCGCAACCAAGGCGAATCCCACAGATAGCCGTTCGACATGCCGAGCGCATAAGCCTGCTCGGCAAACTCGATCGCATGCTCCGCGCCCGTGCCGCGCTCGCGCACGACAATGCGGGGCAGGCCGTTCTCGCGCTCCATCCGCACGATGAAATCCGCGAACGGCTCCACATCAAGCAGCAGCACGCCCGGCCTGTGCGGAATCTCGATGCGCCAGTTCTCTTCATCCGGCGCGTCGTGCGGCGCGGACACCAGCGCGAAGTCCACCGCGCCATTGCGGTTCGAGCGTATCCAGAACCGCCCGTCGAAATCGACCACTGAGTAGTCGACGCCGCGCTCGCGCGCCGCGATCAGCGTCAGCGCGCGATCCTTCCCGTCGGTGCGCAGATAGCGCCACTCGGTCGTCGTGTGATCGTTCGCCGTGATGAAGATGAACTTCCGCGACTGGCTCTTCTGGATGCCAATGAAAAAGCCCGGATCGTTCTCACGATAGACCAGCGCATCCGTTCCAAGACCCAGCGTTCTGCAGAATACCGCCACGGGCCGCGCATTCTCGTCGCGCGCCACCCAGTAGATCGATGCGGAATCCTCGCCCCACACGAACTCGCCATAGGTGTGCTGGATCGACTCGATCTCCTTGCCGGTCGCGGCTTCCCGCACGCTCAGCGTGTAGAATTCCGATCCCTTGTCATCGACCGTGAACGCGACCAGCCGGTGATCGGGCGAGTGCGAAACCTTGCGCACGTCCCAGTAGTCGCATCCCTTCGCGTGTTCATTGCCGTCGAGCAGAACTTCTTCCACGCCGCTTGCGTCGAACGCGCTGGCTGCTGGCCGCCGCGCGAAAATCGGATACTCCCCGCCTTCGCGGAAGCGGCGATAGTAAGCCCACGGCCCATCGACTGCCGGAACGGAGCTGTCGTCTTCCTTCACCCGGCCTTTCATTTCCCCGAACAGCGCATCCTGCAGCGCCGTTGTCGGCGTCTCCAGCCGGTCTCGCGTGTAGGCGTTCTCGGCGTCGAGATGGTTGCGGATATCCGGCCGCAACTGCTGGGGGTCACGCATGACCTCCTTCCAGTTGTCGTCCTTCAGCCACGCATAGGGATCGATCCGCGCGCGGCCGAGCTGTTCGATCGTCGCCTGTTCGTCGCGTCGTGCGCGAGGCGCCACCGCGGCGGCGGCATTCGGAGATTGGGGCGTTTCCGGCATCGCTTAGCCCTTACCTGTGGCCTCGCACGCTCGCCCCTTTGAAACTCCAGCTTTGGAAGCTCCAGTCCCGCGCGCCACTAAACCTGTTCAACCCGCAACATTTGCCGGCTGGTTGTCATTGGACTCGTGATTCGGCCCAATGCCCAGACGATAAAGTCGTGTGGGCTGAAGGCTTTACCAAGATGTCCTGCACAGGTTTCTGGCAAAAATCGCCGGGAAGGCCGGTATCAGGCCCCGTAAAGGATGCCGATCGACTCCGCCACGCAGGCCGGACGGTCCTTGCCCTCGATCTCGATGGTCGATTCCATGATCACCTGCTTGCCGCCCGCGCGGGTCTCCACGTGCAGGCATTTCTGGCGAAGGCGGATCTTGGAGCCCACCGGAACCATGTTGGTGAAACGCACTTTATTGCAGCCGAAATTGATGCCCCGCTGCACATTCTCCACCCGCATCACCTGGGCGGCCAGCATGGGCAGCAGCGACAGCGTCAGATAGCCATGCGCGATCGGGGAGCCAATTTCGCGCGTCGCGCGCTCCACGTCGACGTGAATCCACTGATGGTCACCCGTCGCGTCGGCAAACTTGTTGACCTGGCTCTGCGTGATCTCGTGCCAGGGCGAAACGCCAACCTCCTGTCCGACGAGGGATTCGAGGTCGCTGAAGTTCACCAGTCGCATGGATGTAGTCCCCTTGGGTGCGGTTCGCGGGAGACCATATGCCCCGGAAATCAACGCGCAAGCTATGTCCGGACACGCTTTTTCTGGCGCCCGGACGGGTTTTGAAGGAAGCTTCCGGGCGCGGCGCCACGATCCTGCCACGGCCGGACGCGAACTGTCCGGCGTCCGTGCGGCATTCCGCTGGGCGCGAGACGCGGGACAGGTCTTCCCTGAGCGAAGGCCGCCGCGCCAGTCAGAGACTTAAGGGACCAGGGCATGAGCACCGACAGGAACCAGAAACCGATCAAGTCCAAGAAGTCGGAAACGCTGGAAGTGCGCATCCCGTTCGAAACCAAGCAGGCATTCCTGACCGCCTGCCGGGAAGACGGAACCACTGCCAGCGAAGTGGTTCGCGAAAGTGTCCAGACCTATCTCGATGAACGCGAGCGGCCTCCCATCCAGGAAAAGAGGTCCATCATCATGCAGTTCCCCCAACCCGTGCGCCGCTACGCGCCGCGCATCGCCGCCGGCGCCGTTGCCGCCATCGGCCTGACCACCTTCGTCGCCTTGCCCAGCGCCGCCGCGCCGGACTTCAAGGCCCAGTTCAGCCAGATGGACAAGAATGGCGACGGCGTACTCTCGGCCGAAGAATTTCTCGGCACGATCAAGTCCGACGGCGATGGCGAAGAGAAGAACATCGTCATCGAGACGCGCAAGATCGTCCGCAAGAGTGATGCTGACAAACAGGACCAGAAACCCGAAGTGAGGCAGGAGGCGTTCGCTTACGCGCTGCCCGACGAGCTTCGCGGCGACAAGAATGAAGAGAAGCATCAGGAGTTCAAGTTCGTCACCCGCAACGAAACGAAGACGTCGGACGACGGCGATGCGGGCAAGGTCAACGAGGAAACTCTCACCTTCTCGATCAACGATTTCCGCCAGAACGAGTTCGATACGATCGACGCCGACAAGGACGGCAAGGTCAGCCTCGTCGAATACCAGACGCACCAGCGCAAGCTGTTCACACGCGGCTTCGAGATGCTCGACAAGGACGGCGACAAGTCGCTGAACAAGGACGAGTACGCGAAGATCGTCGCCGCGCCTGTGATCCACCTGAGCGACGATCCCGATTCATCCCCGCCGGAAATCCACATCGACGGCCCGAAGGTTTCCCCCGAAGCCCTCACCGCCGCCTTCACCCGCCTCGACGCCAACAAGGACGGCAAGCTCTCCCTGCAGGAATACCTGCCGCAGAGCTGAGCGCGACCTCGTCATTCCGGCCACGCGCAAAGCGCGTGAGCCGGAACCCAGGGGCCCCACCCACAACCTGTCATCCCGGAAGCACGAAGTGCTATCCGGGACCCATTCCGCCAGCACGACACCC
>DAIRES010000132.1:2331-9465 GCA_036795465.1 Hyphomonadaceae bacterium | reverse complement strand
GCCTACCTCGTGAAGGAAAAAGGCATGTCCTACGAGGACGCGGTGAAAGCCGGCGAAGCCATGAACCTCAACGGCTACAAACCGCCGAACGCAACATCGACCCCGCTCGAAGACCTGCTCGGCCGCACGCCTGCGAAGGCGGGCTGAGGGTCAGCCGGCATTCATCGAACTAGTAGGGTGCATTGAAGCGAAGCGGAAATGCACCGCCGGCGCACGACGTCGGCATGGCGCATCCAGATGCACCCTGCCCGTTCCGCTCTCGCCGGCTGATCCAGAGCAACCCTCAAGGGGCGGCCGTCGAAGAACGAGCGCGCGCTCACCAACCTACTTCGGCGCCCACTGACTCCCCGCCGCGAACCGCGGCCGCTCATCCGCCTGCGCAACGTCTTCGGTCAGCCTGTAGAAGAACAAGTTCATGTCCCGCGCCGCGCCCCAATCCACCGGCTGACTCATGTCGTCCTGCGGCCGGTGATAGCGAACCTCATACCACTCGCGATATCGCCGCTCAGCCTCAGTTTTCGGATCAAACCCGAACACAAAGTTGGTCGCAGGCACGCCCATCCGCAGGAACGGGAAATGATCCGTCCGCTGGTTGAGGTTGCGTTCCGGCTCCATGTCCCGACGGATTTCGATCCCCATCCCCGCCGCCACTTTCCGCACATTCCCTGCCAGCGTCGTGTCGTCGATCGCATGCATCGTCAGGATGTTCAGCGGGAAAAGCGGCCTCAACTGGTCCAGATTAATCACTGCCGCCAGATCTTCCTTCGGCACGGTCAGGTGCGATGCATACCAGTTGGACCCCAGCAGCCCCTTCTCCTCGCCCGTATATACCGCGAACAGAACGCTACGCCGGAAGCCCTTGCCCGCGCGTTGCTCCGCCAGCCGGATCATCGTCGCCACATACGCCGCGTCATCGAACGCGCCATTATACAACGCATCGCCATTCACCGGCTCGCCATAGCCGTAGCCATCAAGATGCGCCGACACGAGCACGACCTCCGGCGCCAGCTTCGGATCAGTCCCCGGCAACATCGCCAGCACATTGTCTGACTGGATTTCGCGCTGCGAGATCATGAAACTCGCGTTCAGCCCTGAGGGAATATCGAACGACGGCAGCGCCTGCGAAGCGGCCCCCGCCTTCAGGATCGCCGCAGCATCCCTACCCGATCCCGAGATCACGATTTTCAGCGCCTCCGCGCTCAGCCGCATCACCGCCATCTCCGGATAGGCCGGTGGCGGCGCGTCCTTGAACGACATTGCCCGCGCATAGGCCTCCGGCCAGCGCAACGGCTCGATCGTGAACCCGGGATCATCCACATTGATGATCCCTACAGCCCCAGCCTTCGCGGCATTCTCAAGCCGCTGCCCACCCGTTGTCATGCCAGCGCGCCGCGCGCCAAAGCACACGACAATTTTGCCGGCCACATCGCTCATCTCATCCGCGGAACAGTATCCGCGGAATACCAGACGCGCGCTGACGCTCCCGGGCAACGCCGTCGTCGGCCGCACCGTGATCTGATGAAGAAACTTGAGCTGGACCTTCAAGCCAATCGCGACCGTATCGCCTTCGACCCGCGCCCGTCCCGATTCAGCCAGATTGGAGAATACCTCGAACGAAGTTCCGTCCTTTTCGACCCGCACTTCCTTCAGCGGCAGCGTCTGGAACCACGATCCATTTTCGCCTGCCGGCTTCAGCCCGGCCTTCGCGAAACGATCCGCTACGTACTTTGCCGCGCGATCATATCCAGCCGACCCCGTATTGCGCCCCTCCATGTCATCGCCGGAAAGCTCGCCCGTGATCGTCCACCACGCAACCGTATCCGCATCGGCCCCAGCAGGTGGCGCAGCCACATTCGCGCACGACGACAGCATCAGCGCCGCGCCCAGCAATAACAGCCGCATGATCGCCCCCGTTAAAACAGGCTGCCTTGATCGCTGCCTGTCGTCCGCCGCCGGATACGCGGCCTCTGCACTTCGGGCGCCGCTGGCGCCGGGCCCGGAGCCTTCGGCCCCCCCGATCCGCCACCCGCCGTCACCCCAACCTCGCCATCCGCGAAGCGTAGCTTCAGCTTGTCGCCATCCGCAATCGCGCCTGCTGACCGCACCAACGCGCCATCGTCCGTTGTCACCAGCGCAAATCCCCGCGCCAACACGCGCTCGTATGACACGCTATCCAGCACCCGCGACTGCTCACGCAACGCATCGTGCAGCCGCTTCAATCGCCGCCCCAGCGCCGGCTGCAGCCGGGCCGACAGCCGCTCGACCTCCGCGCGCTTGCCCACAATCTCCCGCCGCAACGCGGCCGGCCGCAAACCGCCGCCCGCCGCATCAAACTTCGCCCGCTTCCGCGCCACCATACGCGATAGCGATCCGCCAAACCGCTGCGACGCCAGGTCCAGCCTCTGCCGCGGCCGCTGCAACAACGCATCCAGCTTCGGCAACCGCGCACCCGCCGAGCGCAACTCCAGCTTCCGCTTCTCCACCGTCCCGGTCAGCCGCCGCGTCAGTCGCCCACCCAGCGTCTGCACATGCGCAATCAACTCGCTCCGCACAGGCAGGGCCATCTCGGCCGCGCCCGTCGGCGTCGGCGCCCTGCGATCGGATGCAAAATCGATCAGCGTCGTATCCGTCTCGTGCCCCACCGCCGAGATCAGCGGTATCTCGCTATCCGCCACGGCGCGCACCACGCACTCCTCGTTGAACGGCCACAGATCCTCGATCGACCCGCCGCCCCGCGCGACGATGATCACATCCGGCCTCGGTATCGCGCCGCCAGGCTTCAGCGCATTGAACCCGCGTATCCCTACCTCGACTTCCGCCGCCGCCTTCTCGCCCTGCACCAGCGCCGGCCAGATCAGCACATGCACGGGAAAGCGATCACGCACGCGATGCAGGATATCGCGAATGACGGCTCCGGTCGGGCTAGTCACCACGCCGATCACAGCTGGCAGGAACGGGATCGCCTTCTTCCGTTCCGCGGCGAACAGCCCCTCGGCGGCAAGCTTCTTCTTCCGCTCTTCCAGCAACTGCATCAGCGCGCCCACGCCCGCCGGGCGCAGCTTGTCCGCAATCATCTGGTAGTTGGATCGGCCCGGATAGGTTGACAGCTTCCCCTCAGCCACCACCTCCAGCCCTTCCTCGGGCTTGAACGGCAACTTGGATGCGTTGCCCTTCCACATGATGGTGTTGAGCGTCGCGCTCTCGTCCTTGATGTCGAAATACAGGTGCCCCGACTTCGCCAGCACCACACGCCCCAACTCCCCGCGCACGCGCACGAAAGAGTAGTTCTCCTCGACCGTCCGCTTCAGCGCATTGGCCAGCTCGGAGACCGACATCTCCGGCATGTTGTCGCCATGCGGCGGCGGGTTCTGCGATTCGGAAAATTCATCCATGCGGGTGAGTATAGCGCATCGCGCAGCCCTGCCATCGCAAGGTTGCGCCTCAAAGCCTGGAAGCGCGCGACAGGGGCGTCGCGACAAGTCAGCGCATTCGCTGGCGCACGCGTCAGGTCGCCGGGAACGATTCATCCACGGCGGCTCGAACAGGCTTCAGCAATCCTGCGCTTTTCGACCACCGGGCGAAACATCAGTATCGCGATCAATCCATAGGCGCCTATCGCCGCTATCCGTTTCGCTCACCAACTTGTTTGGCCGCCCGCCACGAAGTGCCCTACGGTCAACAGCTGTTGCTTGTGTGTCGGCGGGAACCAGACTTGCGTAAAACAAACTTCATGAATGTGGTCGCTGGCATCGGCGCCGGCCTCATGGCGACGGCAGGCGCTGCCTATGCGCAAACCATCCCGGTCGACACAGCGAACGTCCCCGCCAGCGCGTCCGAAAACACCTACGGCCCGGAATTCTACGCCCGCTACTCACCCCGCTCCGCGCTCGACATGGTGCAGCAGACGCCGGGCTTCACCATCACCGAAAGCGTCGAAAAGCGCGGCCTCGGCCAGGGTGGCGCCAACGTGCTCATCAACTCGCAGCGCATCTCCTCCAAGGCCACCAGCGCGCAGGACGCGCTCGCCCGCATCTCCGCCGACCGCGTCGTCCGCATCGAGATCGTCGATGGCGCCCGCCTCAACATCCCCGGCCTCTCCGGTCAGGTCGTCAATATCATCACCAAGGGCGGCGCGATCACTGGCCGCTGGGAATGGTCGCCCGAATTCCGGCAGGACCGCACGCCGCAACTCGAACGCGGCAAGCTCTTCGTCTCCGGCGACATCAGCGGCTGGAACTACACCGCATCCCTCTCCAGCAACCAGACCGGCGACAATTACTACGGCTACGAAATCGCCAGCGACGCCCGCCACATCGTCTTCGACACACGCATCGAACACGAAGAGGTCCGCGACACGCACGTACAGGGATCGCTCGACCTGTCCTACGAAACGCTGGATGGCTCGATAGCGAACATCCACTTCCTCGCCGCAGGCGACGACAAACACACGCGCGAAGTCTCCGATCGCACCGGAACCCGCTTGCCTGATCGCGTGCGCTTCTATGACAAGGCGGACGAGGGCGAGAAGATCGAGGTCGGCGGTGACTATGAGTTTGGCCTCGGGCCCGGCCGCCTCAAACTGATCGGCCTCCACCAGACCAGCACCACTGGCCCGATCGAAAGCGCCATGGTCGATTATCTCGGCGCCCGCGCGCGCACTGGCGCACGCGTCAACACCGAAAGCGAAAGCGGCGAATCCATCGGCCGCGCCGAATACTCCCTCAAGACCGGCGACAGCGACTGGCAGCTCTCCCTCGAAGGCGCCTTCAACTATCTCGACACCAGCGGGCAACTCTTCGCGCTCTCCGGCAACACCTACGCGCCAGTCCCGCTGCCCGGCACTGACAGCCGCGTGGAAGAGCGCCGTGCCGAAGCCTCCCTCGTCCACGGCCGTCCACTCACTGACAATCTCAGCGTGCAGGCCTCCCTCGGCGCGGAGTATTCCGAACTCGCGCAGACCGGCGCCAACGGCCTCACTCGCGAATTCGTCCGTCCGAAAGGCTTCGTCGCCCTGTCGTGGAACTCCCACGCCCAGTGGGACGCCACCTTCCGCGTCGAGCGCGCTGTCGGCCAGCTCAACTTCGCGGACTTCGTCACCGTCGTCACACTCAACAACGACCAGAACCAGACAGACGGCGGCAACCCAAACCTTGTCCCCGAGCAGAGCTGGAACACAGAACTCGTCCTCAACAGCCAGACCGCATGGACAGGCCCGGTCAAGCTGCGCCTCTACCATCGCGACATCGAAGACGTGAACGACAAGATCCTCATCGAACGAACCGTCCACGGCGATGGATCAATCACCGTCCTCGAAGGCCCCGGAAACCTCGACAGCGCCATCGACTACGGTTTCGAGATATCCGGCACGTACAATCTCTCCGGCCTGCTTCCCGGCGCCAAGGTCGACTGGCTGTACATGCTCAGCGAACAACGCGTCGAAGATCCGATCACCGGCCAGATCCGCATGCTCAGCCGTGTCGACTTCGACAAGATCGACATCAAGTTCCGCCAGGATATTCCCGGCAGCTTCTGGGCCTGGGGCGCGGACTTTCTCGCCTATCGCGGCTCCGGCCTGTGGCGCGTCGACCAGCGCGTCCACCGCCTTGACCATGGCGGCGCGCTGGACGTTTACGTTCAGAACAAGAACGTGTTCGGCTTGGACGCCAAGCTCAGGCTCAACAACCTGCTCGATGAAGACGACAACCTGAGCCGCATCGTCCACGCCGGCACGCGCACAGACCCGATCAGCTACCAGGAAAACCGGCTGCGCCATCGCGGGCCAGCCGCCGTGCTCACCGTGTCCGGCAGCTTCTGAGCCAACTGTCCCGCAGCGCCTCTATTGCTGCGGCGCCTGCCAGACGTCCGCCGTGCTGCCCACGTCAGCCGCGACCTTTTCCATCACGAATTTCAGATGGGTCGGCGTGATGTCGCGATTGTCGATAGCCATGCCGATCTTCAGGTCGCCAGTGTCCGTTATCCAGAACGAAGTCGGCTGCACGCCGCCGGCCCGCTGCAGCAACATCCGCGCCCGATCGGGGCTCAGCGTCGATTTTCCTAGAGACGCCGCGCACCAGACATAACGCCCGCTCTTGGAGACTTCGAGACCCAACGGCACGTTGAACGCGTCCGTCGTTATCGTCACCTCGAACTTCTCCGAGCCCGGCGTCGACGAGGTTTCCTTCACCTCATGGCCCATCCCTTCGACCATGCTTTTCAAGCCGCCATAGGTCAGCGGGTCGGCCATCGCCGTCATCGGCATGAACATAGTCGCGCCAGCAACCATGGCAGCGCGCACCAGGACTTTCATGATCTTTCCCCATCTTGCCCCAACGCGCTTTTGTGGCGCGCGTCGCCCTCGCCTTCAATAACGACCGTCAGTTCGGTGACGAAAAGCTGGGGCTATCCATGGCTGCGGCGCCCGGCGCCTGCCGCAAAGGCAGCTCACTGGTTCGTCATTCACCCCATGTTTCCCTCAACAGCGAACCACCTTACAGGAACGTAATATCGCCATATCGACGCCCATATTTTCAAGCGACTGTGCAGCATGACCCTGAACGCGCGGCGGCTCTGCCCCTCCCTGAATCCGCTGCGCACTAGCGCCCTTGGCCTCATCGCCGGTCTCGGCCTCGTCCCCGCTCCCGCCGCCCTCGCCGCCCCCGATGACAGCGCCGCCGAAGCCGCCAGCCACCGCATATTCGAGCGTGATTTCTACGCCGCCTTCGCTCCCCAGTCCGCGCTCGACATGGTCAGCCAGACGCCCGGCTTCGCCATCCGCGAAAGCGGCGGCGGGCGCGGCATGGGTCAGGGCAGCGCCAACGTCCTCATCGACTCCCGCCGCGTCCCCTCGAAGACGATGACCGCCCACGACGCCCTCGGCCGCATCGCCGCCGACCGCGTCGTCCGCATCGAGATCGTCGACGGTTCGCGCCTCGACATCCCCGGCCTCTCTGGTCAGGTCGTCAACGTCATCACCCGCCCGATCGGCACCTCCAGCCGCTGGGAGTGGAACCCCGAAGTGCAGGAAGGCCGCAAGGCGCGCCTCGCCCGTGGCCGCGCGCTGGCCTCCGGCGAAGCCGCAGACTGGAAATACAATTTCGATCTCTCGTCCTACCACTATGGCGGGGCAACCAACGG
>DAIRES010000132.1:0-2231 GCA_036795465.1 Hyphomonadaceae bacterium | reverse complement strand
CTCACCACCACGCTCTCGGAATTCACCACCACGCCCACGCCACCCACCGGCGCGCTCGCCCATGTCGACCGCGAAAGCGCTGAGTCCATCCTGCGCAGCGAATACGTCTGGAGCGACGGCGCCGAGAATGACTGGCAGATGTCGCTCGAAGGCGCGATCAACACGCTCGACACCGCAACCTCCTACGCCAACCTCGTCAACGGCGCCTACATCGCCGCGCCCCTCGCCGGCGCCGCCGCCCATGTCGAGGAAAAGCGCACCGAAGCCGCCATCGTTCACGGTCGCCATGTCGGCGACGGCGTCTTCATGCAGGCCTCGCTCGCCGCCGAGTACTCGCAGATCTCGCAAAGCGGCGCCGGCGGTCAGGTCCGCGAGTTCGTGCGCCCCAAGGGCTTCCTCGCCCTCGCCTGGACGCCCGCCGAAGCCTGGACCGCAAGCCTCCGCCTTGAGCGCGCCGTCGGCCAGCTCGATTTCGGCGACTTCGTCTCCTCCGTGAACCTCAACAACGAAACCAGCCAGCAGCAGAGCGGCAACCCCGCCATCGTCCCCGAACAGAGCTGGGACCTCGCCCTCGAAGCCACCGGCGACCTCGGTCGCCTCGGCCCCCTGCGCCTCCGCCTCTACGGCCGCCAGATCGAGGACGTGAACACCAATCTGCTGTTCGCGCGCACAGTGCAGGGCGATGGCAGCGTCTCCATCGTCGAAGGCCCCGGCAACGCCGACGATGCGGTCGCCTATGGCCTCGATCTCTCCGGCACGCTGCCCATGACGGAGCTTGGCATCCCGGGCGGCAAGGTCGACTGGACGGCATCCCTCGGCGACAGCCACATCGAAGACCCGATCACCGGCCTCGAACGCCCGCTCAGCGGCTCGCGCATCTCGCGCTACGAAGTCCGCTTCCGCCAGGATGTCCCCGGCACAGTCTGGGCATGGGGTGTCGGCTACGACACGAACCTCAACGCGCGCTCCTACGGCGTCACGCAACTCAGCCATCGCACAGACAGTCCCGGCCGCGTCGGCGCCTTCATCCAGAACAAGGATGTCATCGGCCTCAACGCCCGCCTCAGCGTCTCGAACCTGCTCGACACGGAAGAACACTACTACCGCGTCGCCTACGCCGGCTCATCAACCGACCCCGTCGCACTCATCGAAGACCGCACCCGCAAGCAAGGCGTCCACGTCGGCCTCAGCCTGTCGGGATCATTCTGAACCGGCTTGAAGGCGTGCAGCCCGCACCATTGTCATCCCAGGCGAGCGCAGCGAGACCCGGGACCCATTGTGAGAGCACGAAAGCCTGTCGATGGTTCCCGGCTCTCCGCCTCGCTGCGGCCGGGATGACAAGTCGAGGCGCAATTCAAACCTCAACCGATTCACAGCCAGGCTACCGCTTCACCTCCAGCTCAACCTCGCGCTTCACTTCCTCCGCCTTCGCTCCGCGCGACACGCGCACCAGAACGAACCGGCCCGAAAACCCGTCGGGAAAGCGCCAGTCCCCGTCGATCATCGTAAAGTTGGAATCCACCGTCCCCGAATACACGATCGGATAGCGGTGAACGCCTGGCGCCGGGTGATACAGCTTGTTGAACCGCACGCTGAGTTCGCCACGCGTGCCCGAAATATCGGCGGACAGCTCGGCCAGCCCCGGATGCGCGAACGTGTTCGGCTCCAGCGTGGTCCCCGTGACGGTGCCCAGAGAATCGATGATATGCGCCGAAAACGGCGTCGGCCGCCCGCCGCCATTGTACCAGTATTCACCCGACCAGAGCCCGGTCAGATCGCTGTCCCGCGAGAATGAATTTTCACCCACGTCAGAAGCCTTGTGTTCTGGGGCCCGCCGGTACTAATCCGGCCAACGATATAACACGCGCTATCAACCCGGCCGGACAATTTCCATGAAAATTCTCATTGTCGGTTCGGGCGGCCGCGAACACGCCCTCGCCTGGCGCCTCAAGCAAAGCCCGCGCGTCACCGAAATCATGGCGGCCCCCGGCAACCCCGGCATCGCCCGGATCGCCACCTGCGTTCCCGTGGCTGCCGACAATATCGAAGGGCTCGTCGCCCTCGCCAAACAGGAACGCCCCAACCTCGTCATCGTCGGCCCGGAAGTCCCGCTCGTGCTGGGCCTCGCCGACAAGCTCCGCGCCATCGACGTCCCCGTCTTCGGCCCCTCCGCTCACGCCGCCATGCTCGAAGGCTCGAAAGGCTTCTCGAAAGATTTCATGGCGAAGTAC
>DAIRES010000131.1:4205-9531 GCA_036795465.1 Hyphomonadaceae bacterium | reverse complement strand
TCGCGGGGACGCGGGATGTCGCGTTTCTCTTCCACTGCCGGTAGCCGTCCTCGTGGCGGATGCCCAAACCACGCGGGGCCATCCCGCGTCCCCAGCCCTCCTTGAGGGCCGAGCTAGAAGCATCCCGCAGGGCAAGCGCCCGTGCGATTGAGAAGCTGCGACTGAGGGGAATTGCCTCCATCAGTCCGAAGGACTGGGGGAGGTGGCAGTCCGCGCAGCGGACTGACGGAGGGGGAGAGCCACAAGCGCCGGCGACGCGATACCCGCAGCAGGGGAGCTGGTCTAGTAGCCCTGCCCCACGCCGCCATCGAGAACGAGATCGCCCGCAACGACGGCGCGCGGAACTTTCACTTCCTTGACGACCTTGGTGACCGTCTCGCGCTTAGCCGGTTCGCAGATCGTCTTCTTCACCGGCATGCTGACAAGCTTCACGCCCGGACCAAACTTGCGCAGCAGCGAGCGCTCGTTGCAGTTGCGCTCGGCGACCTGGATACGGCACTGCAGGACGCCGCCGCGCGAGTGGTACAGCGCCTCGCCCTTGCCGCACGAGAACGTCTCGCCGGTATCGAAGCTGGCCTTGCCGTCAATCATCTCGCCGAGCGTCACCTGCATATGCGTGCCCGCAACGCAGCGATAAAGCTCGCCGGTATAGTTGCCGCTTACCGACAGCTCGCCATCGACGCGCGACGCCGGATGCGGCGTGTTGCGGTCGTCGATGCACAGCGCCTGCACCGGACGCGTCCTGAATTCCTCGACGATCTTGTCGATGCAGTATTCCTCGATGCCCTTGATCGCTTCCTCGACCACGCGCGTCTCGTAGCCGCCATCAACGGCAAGCCCGCTGATCGTGCTCTGCGCAACACCAGGGTTGGAATAGTAACCGCCGCCGCCACCGAAGAAAGACGCGCCAGCCGAACCGCTTCCCGACACGACAACGCCGGAAGACAAGGTCGTCGATACGCCGGCGGATGCGACGACAGTCGACGTCGCGCCGACATGCACATTGGCGGTAGCGACGTTCGCGCCGGGAACGTTGACGGTGATGTTGCGCGGCGCCTGACAGCAGGCGCCGGACGGAGGCGGCGGCGGAGGAGACGGAGGCGCGCAGCTATTGCACTGTTGACCCATCGCGGTCAGCGCCACGGTGGCGGCAAATGTCGCCGCGCCAGCGCCGGCCAGCATGTGTCGCCATGAAACGGTCATCCAGGGTCTCCTCGAGGCCTCGCCTGCAGGGATGCAAACAGCAGACCTGTTTCTCCCTTCTGGAGGGAAAACGCTCAGTTTCGGGTCGCGATTCTCCCGGCGCGCGTCATGGCCCGGGCATTGCGACTTTTTCCCCAACGTTGGGGATTCCGGTCAGCGTAGAGTTTGGCGAACATTTCTATGGAAGAGCTTAAAGCGCATCCGAATACTCAGGCCGTCCTGGACGCCTGGCGCCGGCTGTCTGAAGGGGGCGATGCCCCTGAAGGCCCGACGACCGACGATTATCCCGGCCTTGTCGGCCGCCTGTTTGTTCTCAATCACGTAGCCGAGCGGGACTTCTCGTTCCGCCGCGTGGGTTACGCACTCGAGCAGTTGTTTGGACGCCAGCTGGTCGAGCACAATTTCCTGTCGATCTGGAGCGAGTCCGACCGCCGGCTGGTAAACGCCGCTCTCACCGCAGCCATCGTCGACCGCGGCCCCACACTCGTCCGCGCCCGAGGGGAAACCCAGGTCGGCAAGCGTGTCGATCTCGAATTCGCACTCGCGCCCCTGTTCGGTCGCCCCGGAACGCAGACGCGCTTCCTTGGCCTCTGCCAGACAATGACGCCCGAAGAAGTTCTGGCCGGCCGGCCACTTCGCCGGCTGCAAGCACTCGCGATCTACCCGCCCGCTCCGACACTTCATCCCGCCGTGAGGATCGTCAGCTCCAGATGACTCGGAAAGCGCCCCCGCCCTACTGTCTCTCGCGCCAGCACCCTGAGTTGGCGAGACGCAGTCTGGCGCAGCGCGACCCGCTGGGCATCCGTCGCGACGCCCCCGCTCCAGCCCCGCCAACGGGTCCGAAAGACCCTTCAGGCAAGGGCTTGTAAACCATTCCGCCGTTAACCTTGGACGTTGGGGAGGCCCCTCTCTCCGCGTCTTGAGGGCAATCTATGCAACTGGCGCAGGCCGCAGCAAAACCGTCGCTTCGGCGTATGGAAGCGCAGGATCGCAGGAAGCATCGCCGGGTCAGCTGGGCCGTGCGCGTGCGTGGCCTCACCGGCGACGGAGAAGAATTCACCTGCACCACAGTCGATGTCTGCGCTGGCGGACTTCGCATCAACCTCGCCCGGCCGCTCGCCAAGGGCGAAAACCTGGTTCTCTACATCGATGACATCGGCCGCGTCGAAGGCACCGTAGCTCGCGTGCTCAACGAAATCGGCTACGCCGTGTCGTTTACGGTCCCTCCGCGCAAGCGCGACAAGATCGCGGACCAGCTGACCTGGCTGATCAACAAGGATCGCCTCGGCCTCACCGACGAACGCGAAGCAGAGCGCCGGACGGCGGGCGGTCAGGTCATCGCCATCTACAGCGGCGTTTCGATTGCGTGTGCTGTCGTGGACGTGTCGATCTTCGGCGTTGCTCTGAAGACCGCTGCCCCCCGCCCCATGATCGGCGACCGCGTCCAGATCGGTGAGCGCGCCGGCACCTGCGTGCGCTACATCGAGGGCGGCTTCGCGGTGGATTTCCGCACGATGCACGGCACGGACATCTAGATCGGTAGCCGCCGCTATCCCGCGTAACCGCTATCTTCGAGCATGCTCGCATAGCGGTGCACCATGTTCTTCACGTTCATCAGATGCCCGAGATCGCCGGTCTTCATGGCGTAGGCTGCGAAGCGTACGGGGCTGGCCCAGTAGTACATCTCGGCCTGATCAGCCATGCGCGACCACGTCTTGCCCCCTGCCCGCCCATAACGATGGATCAGATCTTCAAGCGCGTCCCGCCCCGCTGACGCGAAGTACAGCGAGAAGTCGACAGCTGGATCGGTGACTTCCGCACCCGACCAGTCATCGATCCCGATCAGCTTGTAGTCCGCATCCACGAACAGGTGCGGATGATAGATATCGCCATTCACAAGTGCGACGTGGCCAGGCCAGAAGCCATCGCCATCAATCCACTTCTGCCACAGCCCCCAGAGCTTCTCCGGCACTGGCGTCAGCGTGTTGCACTCGTCCATGCGCATCTTCATGCGCATCCGCAAATCTTCCGCCGTAACCACCGGAATACCCGCCGCAGCCGCCGCGCCGATGTCGAGACCATGCAGCTTCGCCATCACGGAAGCGAGGCTTTCCGCAAATGCCTCTGGCACGCGATCCTGCGGCAGCCGCCAGATCAGCTCGCCCATCAGCGGATCAACCTCCGCCGCCGGAATGCCGGGCAACACCCGATAGGCAATCAGCTTGTCGGTGTGAACCTGCCAGTCGGGCAGCACGACGGGGATCTTGCCACGCACGAAGCCGAGCACGAGGGCTTCCTGCCGCCCGGCCAACTGCACGTCGCCGCGACGCGGCGCACGCAGCATCCAGTAGGCTCCGGTGGCGTCACGCGCCATCGCACCAAAATACTCGGCATCGGCGCCGCCCACGCGCAGCATCGAAGCATCCTTGTCGAGCTCGATGCCGTGCGCGGCGGCTAGTTGGGCGAAGTCAGGTGCAGACGTCACGGCGAGACTCCACTAATCCCCAGCCCGCCGGTACGATGCATCAGGCTTCGTTCTTCCACACCGGCTTGCGCTTCTCGGCAAATGCCTTCGGCCCTTCCTTGTGGTCAGCCGAAGCGAGCAGCTTGGCGATGCCCGGAACCTTGTGGTCGAACGCCGTCTTGAGATCGGCGGTCTTCAGACCGGTCAGCACCGTTTCCTTCGTCGCCTTGATGGCCATTGGCGAGCATTCCATGATCATGCCGGCCCAGCGCTTCGCCTCGTCCAGCGCCTTGCCCTGCGGCACAACGTCGGTGACGAAACCGATTTCCTTGCCTTCGGCTGCGCCGACCACGCGCCCGGTCAGCATCATGCCCATGGCCTTCTTCAGCGGCACTTCACGCGGCAGGCGGTGCATGCCCGACGCCAGTGCCGCGAAGCCGACCTTGGGCTCGGGCAATGCGAACTTGGCATTCTCGGCGGCGATGATGATGTCGGTCGCCAGGGCGATCTCGAAGCCGCCGCCCATGGCAAAGCCGTTCACCGCCGCGATCACCGGCTTGTACAGGTCATAACGCGAGGTCAGGCCGCCGAATCCCGAGGCCGGCATCGGCACGGGCGATTTCTGGCCCGAGGCCGCGAATTTCAGGTCGTTGCCCGCCGAGAAGGCCTTTTCACCGGCGCCGGTCACGATGGCGACCCAGAGGTCCGGATTGGCTGCGAACTCGTCAAAAGCCGCTCCACACTCCGCATTTGCCATCGGATGCAGGCAATTCAGCTGGTCCGGGCGGTTGATCGTGACGATGAAGAGGTTGCCCTCCGTCTCGGTCTTGATGAATTCGTACTGGCTCATGGGGACCTCCGCTTAACCTTTGGAAAAGGTGATTTCCCATACAAGTAAACGCAAAGAGGGGTTTGCGGAACACGCTGTCTTATGAGCGACACGCTTGAACTCAGAGAGCCTGTGGAAACAGGCGATGACGAGGGGATGCACACCGCACCTCCCCCCTTTGAAAGCGTGAAATGGCGCATCCGTATCTCCGACAAGGAATACGGCCCCTACCCGCGCTCCCGATTGATCGATTTCCTCAAGGAAGGCCGCGTCCAGGCGGGCACCTTCATCGCCTGCGGGACGGACGTCGACTTCCATCGCGCCGACCACCATCCCAACCTGCGCTGGGACTTCAAAGGGCCGAAGAAGCGGAAGTTCGGCGACCCGCGCCTTGATGCCGGCGAAACCGAAGTTCCCGTCTGCAACTATTTCATCGCCGCCCGCCTGCTCGCCGGAAACGAACGTTTCGAGCGCGTGCTGCGTGAAGCCGGCAAGATGACCCGCGCCGCCGGCGACATGTGGGTGCTGCGCTCCAAGCAGACCGTCCAGCAACTGCGCAACCAGCTGACCCTGGCGATGAAGCCGCACGAGCATTTCATCATCGTCAACGCCTCGAAAGACCGGCTTGCCTGGTACAATATCGGGGTCGAGGCGGACATTTCCGTGCGCGGCGTCTGGGACTCGGACGAAGTCCAGTAGGGTCGCCTGATCCATATCAATGCGCTACGCATGTGGATCGCCTCTCAGGGTGGCGGCAAGGAACATATCATGCGCCGCAGGCTTCATGTTGAACGTCACGCGGTCTCTCGCATCGGCTGGCTGCGTGCAGC
>DAIRES010000131.1:0-4105 GCA_036795465.1 Hyphomonadaceae bacterium | reverse complement strand
GCCAGCACTGTCAGCCGGTCGCCCACCGCATCAGCAATCGCCGGAAGCGCACGCGTAGTCGACGGGACGCCGTCGAGCTGTCGGCCGCCATGGTTCGACACCACGAGCCCATCGGCGCCAATGCGCGCAGCCTCGCGCGCATCCTCCGCGTCGAGTACGCCCTTTATGATCAGCGGCCCCGTCCACTCGGAGCGGATGAAATCCAGATCCTTCCACGAAATCGACGGATCGAAATTCTCGCGCATCCAGCGGAAGAAATCATCAAGCCCGGTCCGGCCTTTCAGGACCGGCGCGACGTTGCCGAGCTGATGAGGCTGCCCGCATACCCCGACATCCCACGCCCAGGACGGGCGCTGCGCCGCCTGGAAAATACGCCGTCCGGCGCCAAACAGCCCTGGCGCACCAGCGAGCCCTGACCGGTAGTCGCGATATCGGGAACCGGGCACCGGCATGTCGACGGTGAACATCAGCGCTGAGCAGCGCGCCTCGCGTGCTTTCGCCAGCATGTCACGCATGAAGCCCCGGTCCCGGATCATGTAGAGCTGGAACCAGATTGGCTGCTTCACGCCGCGCATCACCTCGCCCAGATCGCACGCTGAAACCGTCGACAGGGTGAACGGCACGCCGGCAGCTTCCGCGGCTCGCGCCGCCTGAACCTCACCGCGCCGCGCCGCCAGACCGGCCAGGCCGATCGGCGCAAGCGCCACCGGCATGTTCATCCGGCGCCCGAACAGCGTGGTCGACAAATCGATGTCCGAGACGTCCCGCAACACGCGCTGCCGCAGGGAAATGCGCTTCAGGTCGTCGCGGTTCGCCCCAAGCGTGACCTCGTCATAGGAGCCTCCGTCGATGTATTCGAACAGGAAGCGCGGCAGCTTTCGCCGCGCGATCTCCCGGTAATCGAGCGCTGAAGCGGCTTTCATGACGCAGGCATTCCCCGGTTGCCGCACCCGGCAATGGCTTGCGATACCCCTATAAACCGCCGATTCAAAGGGCAAAGCCGTTTACCCTGCCGCGCCCTGCGCCGCTTTATCCACTGGCTTTTGGCCCCATTTCCTGTACAGCACGCGCGCCAGACCCGGCCTCCCCACCTGCGCACTGTATCCCGCACATCGGGACGGCCCGCCGACACGAAACGAACCCCAATGCCCTTCCCTGCAGTTCACCCCGCGCTCGACCGCGCTCTCGCCGCGCGTGGCTATGCCGAACCAACTCCGGTCCAGCTCGCTGTTGTCGAAGCTGACCAGAAGGCCGGGCGGCCAAACGCCGACATGCTCGTGTCCGCCCAGACGGGCTCGGGCAAGACGGTCGCCTTTGGTCTCGCGCTCGCCTCGACGCTGTTCGACGGACAGGAGCGCTTTGGCCCGGCCACCCAGCCGCTCGCCCTGATCATCGCGCCGACGCGCGAACTGGCGATGCAGATCGGCCGTGAGTTCGAATGGCTTTACGCAGACACCGGCGCACGCATCGTCCAATGCGTTGGCGGCATGAGTGTGCGTGGCGAGCAGCAACAGCTTTCACGCGGCGCGCATATCGTCATCGGCACGCCCGGCCGTCTCTGCGATCACCTGACCAAAGGCTATCTCGACCTCTCCACGCTGAAAGTCGCCGTGCTCGACGAAGCGGATGAGATGCTGGATCTCGGCTTCCGCGAAGAACTCGAACAGCTGCTCGACGCGACCAATGCCGAAACACGCCGCACCCTGCTGTTCTCCGCGACCATCGCGCGCGGCATCGCCATGCTGGCGAAGAACTATCAGCGCGACGCGGTCCGCATCGACACCACCAGCGCGACTGAACCCCATGGTGATATCGACTACCGCGCCATGCGCGTCTCGCCCGGCGATACCGAACGCGCCGTCGTCAACGTGCTGCGTTTCTTCGAAGCCGGCAGCGCCCTCGTCTTCTGCGCCACCCGCGAAAACGTCCGCCACCTGCACTCCGCCCTGCGCGAGCGCGGCTTCCACGCCGTCGGCCTCTCCGGCGAGATGAACCAGCGTGAGCGCAACGATGCGCTGCAATCCCTGCGCGATGGTCATGCCAAGGTCTGCGTTGCGACAGACGTTGCGGCGCGCGGCCTCGACCTTCCGGATCTCGGCCTCGTCATCCATGCCGACCTTCCGACCAACAAGGCGACGTTGCTTCACCGTTCGGGCCGCACGGGCCGCGCGGGCAAGAAGGGCACGTCGGTTCTTCTGGTCACGCATACCAAGCGTCGCCGTACCGAGCAGGTGCTGGCTTCCGCGAACATCGAGGCGACGTGGAGCGGGCCGCCGACGGCCAAGGAAATCCGCGATCAGGATCGCCAGCGGCTTCTGGGACATCCGGCGCTTGAAGCCACCGTTTCCGAAGAAGATCTGGTTGTTGCGAAACAGCTGGCCGAACGCTTTCCCGCCGAGAAACTGGCAGGCGCTCTGATCGGCATGCTGCGTTCGGAACTGCCCGAGCCGGAAGACGTGTCTGACGATGGACGCATGCGGAATGCGCAGACGTTCGAGAAACAATCTGGGCAAAGCGAGCGGACGTTCCGGGAGCCGAGCGAGCGGCCTGCCGCGCGGAGCCGTTCGGAGCGCGGGTTTGCCACGTCGGAAGGCGATGGCGTGTGGTTCCGTCTCAATGTTGGCCGGGAGCGCAATGCCGATCCGAAATGGATCCTGCCGCTGATCTGCCGCGTCGGCCACATCACCAAGGCCGAGATCGGACCGATCCGGATTTTTGGCACCGAGACCAAGTTCGAGATCGTCGGCCATGCTGCCGAGGCCTTCGCCATCGCGGTGCAGGATACGCAGGACGACAAGATCCAGATCGAGCCCAGCTCTGCGCCGGGGCCGAACGACAACATCCATCCGGCGCGTGCGCGCCGTGATGATGGTGCGCGTGCTGATCGTGCGCCGCGTGATTTCGGTGACCGGCCGCCGCGTGAGAAGCGGGCTTATGGCGATCGTCCGCAGCGTGAGCCGCGTGGCGAGGACAAGGCGCCGCGTGAGTTCGTCAGGCGTTCGGCGCGTGACGATGCGCGTGCCGAGCGTCACATCCAGCGCGACCGCGAGAACGCGAATCTTGCCGCTGATCCGGTTTATTCGGCGCTGACCTCCTCCGCACCGCCGGCGCCCAAGGCGCCGAAGGGACCGCCGCCTGCGCATCCCAGCGGCCAGAACCGCCGTGAACGCCGCGACGCCGCGCGCGCCGAGGGCAAGATCGCAGCGATCGGCGTCGAGACGCCGAAGCGCACGTGGACGCCGGAGGGCGAGGCCCGCCCCGTCCGCACTGAACGCCCGGCCACCGAGCGTCGTGAGCGGACCGAGCATCGCAAGCCCGAAGGCTTCAAACCGCGCGGACCGAAAGCTCCGGGCGGCAAGCCCTTCAAGGCGCGCGGCGACAAGCCGTCGTTTGGCGGCAAGTCATTCGGCGGCAAACCCGGTGGCAAGCCGTTCCGCGGCAAGCCCGCGGGCAAGCGCGACGGACGCAGCTAGCCAATCGCAGCGGCTGCGATCTCGTAAGAGCGCAGCCGTTTCTGGTGATCCCACACCGATCCGGTGACCATCAGCTCGTCCGCGCCTGTGCGTGCGACAAACTCCGCTATGCCGCGCTTCACGGTTTCGGGGCTGCCGACGACCGAGCATGAGAGCGCCTGCGCGATGCCGTGTTCGACCATCGGGTCGAGCTGCAGTCCAACCTTCGGCGGCGGCATCTTGCCGGGCCGGCCGAGACGCAGGTTTGCGAAGGCCTGCTGGATCGAGGTGAAGAGAAGCTTCGCCTCGTCATCCGTCTCGGCGCCGATCACGTTGAGGCCGAGCATCACATACGGCTTCTGCAGACGCGGCGAGGGACGGAAGCGCTCGCGATAAATCTCGATCGCGCCCATCATGTCGCCGGGCGCGAAGTGCGACGCGAAGGCGTAAGGCAGGCCAAGGTGCGCGGCGAGCTGCGCGCCGAAAAGCGATGAGCCAAGAATCCACATTTCGACATCGGAGCCGGAGCCGGGGACGGCCTGGATGGTCTGGCCGGGGACGGGGGGATCGAACCAGCTTGCCAGTTCGACAACGTCCTGCGGGAAGGTGTCGGCGCCGCCGAGATTGCGGCGGAGGGCGCGCATGGTGGCCTG
>DAIRES010000130.1:8331-9539 GCA_036795465.1 Hyphomonadaceae bacterium | reverse complement strand
CGATGCTCAAGTGTCCAGTCGGCTTCGGCCATGTCTTCTTCATCGCCTTCGCCGCGAGCGAGGCGCTCCAGGCGGGCCAGACCGTCAGTGACGCCAAGAGCTTCGGCCAGGGAGATCGTGTCGTCTGGCCTGCGCTGGGCGAGTTCGCCGACACGGCCGCCGACACTGACCGCACCGGTAGCGGGCTCACCCCTGCCCGCGATCAGGCTAAGCAGCGTGGACTTGCCTGAGCCGTTGCGGCCGACAAGTCCGACGCTTTCCGCGCCGATGGCGAGGGATAGATTCTCGAACAGCACGCGGCCTTCCGGCGTTGAAGCCGAAACACGATCAAGCGTCAGGAGTGCGGATTTGTTGACTGCAGCCATGGAGACACCGAAGACCCAGATGGAAACAACGCGCGAGCGGCGAGGCTTCTAGAGTTTCATGTCCGTCGGTCTCCTTGTGTGCGCGTTATGTGATGTCTGAAGCGCGGAAAGTCAATCTCGGCGCAGGTTCACACATCAGGCCGGGTGAAGAACCACCCGTTGCGCTGGTCGAGGACCGTGGGGGCCTCGAAGATGTCGGAGAGGATGGCGTCGGTCATGAGCGCCAGCTTGGGTCCGTCATGCATGATGCGGCCGCCCTTCATCATGATGGCCTGGCTGATCTCCGGAATGATTTCTTCGACGTGGTGAGTGACCAGCAGCAGCGTCGTTCCACGCTGGGCAAGGCCGCGAAGGCTTTCGAGAAAATGTCGGCGGGTCGTAGGATCAAGACCCGCGCATGGTTCATCGAGCAGCAGCGCCTCCGGGCGATGTACCAGCGCGCGAGCAATGAGTACGCGGCGCGCCTCTCCTGTCGATAGCGTGCCGAGACGGCGACCGTTGAGATGATCCACGCCCATGAGAGCAAGCGCTTCTTCGGCGGCGTCCTTCATCGCATTGGTGACGACGTGGTGCGCCCAGACGCCTGACGAGGCGAAGAAGCCGGAGATAGCGACTTCGAACACTTCGAGGTTTTCATCTCGCGCCATGTCGAGCTGCACAGAGGACGAGACAACGCCAAGGCGTGAACGCAGTTCGGTAACGTTCCATGCGTCACGGCCGAAGATTTCCACCGGCTCACCCGTCGTCGGGAAAAGCTGTCGCGTGATGAGCTTCACCAGCGTGGATTTGCCTGAACCGTTGCGGCCGAGGATGACGGCGTTCTGGCCGGAAGCGATAGTGAGA
>DAIRES010000130.1:0-8231 GCA_036795465.1 Hyphomonadaceae bacterium | reverse complement strand
AGGGCATGGACGTAGGCGCGGGCCGACGCGACGAGGGTGTCGGGGTCGGAGGCCTTGCCGGTGGCGACGAGGCCCTGTTCCGCGAGACGCACGGAGACTGTGGCCTGTGCGTCCGTGCCTTCGGTTACCGCACTCACCTGATAGAGTTCGAGCACGGCAGTGTGCGGCACGAGCTGGCGGATGCAGTTGAAAACGGCGTCGACGGGGCCGTTGCCCGTCGCACTCGTGGAGCGGACTTCGCCGTCGATGGTGAGTTCGAGGTCGGCGGTCTGCGGGCCATCCGTGCCGGCGACGACTTTCAGGCGCGTCAGCGAGATGCGTTCCTGCTTGCCAGCCATCTGGTCGTCGACGAGAGCGATGATGTCTTCATCGAAAACATGCTTCTTCTTGTCGGCCAGATCCTTGAAGCGCTTGAAGGCGTCGTTGAGCGTGTCCTGCTCGAGGACGTAGCCCAGCGATTCCAGCTTGTCGCGGAATGCGTTGCGGCCCGACAGCTTGCCCAGCATGAGCGAGGTAGAGGGTACGCCCACATCCTCGGGCTTCATGATCTCGTAGGTCTCGCGGTTCTTCAGCATGCCATCCTGGTGGATGCCAGACTCGTGCGCGAAGGCGTTCTTGCCGACGATGGCCTTGTTGTACTGCACCGGGAAGCCAGTGATGGACGAGACCATCTTGGAGGCGCGTGAGAGCTTCGGCGTGACGATCTCGGTGTAGAAGGGCAGCGAGTCGCCACGTACTTTCAACGCCATGACGGCCTCTTCCAGCGCGGCGTTGCCGGCGCGTTCACCGATGCCGTTGATGGTGCATTCGATCTGGCGAGCGCCGTTCATGACCCCGGCCAGCGAGTTGGCGACGGCAAGGCCGAGGTCGTTGTGGCAGTGCGTGGACCAGATGACTTTATCCGAGTCCGGAATGTTCTCGATCAGGCGGCGGATCAGCTCACCGTATTCAGCGGGGTGCGAATAGCCGACCGTGTCGGGCACGTTGATGACGGTGGCGCCGGACTGGATCGCCACGTCGATGCATTTGCAGAGGAAGTCGAACTCGGTGCGGGTTGCGTCTTCGGCCGACCATTCGACGTCGCCCACGAATTTGCGGCTATGGGTAACGGACGCGCCCACGGCTTCAAGCACGGCGTTCGGGCCCATTTTGAGCTTGTGCTTCATGTGGACCGGGCTGGTCGAGATGAAGGTATGGATGCGCGGGTTCTTTGCCTTCTTCAGCGCCTCGCCTGCCCTATCGATGTCGGTGAGCGTGGAGCGGGCGAGCGTGCAGATCGACATGTCCTTCGCGAGTTCGGCGATTTGCGACACGGACTGGAAGTCGCCCTCGGACGATGCGGCGAAGCCAGCTTCGCATACGTCGACCTTCATTTCCTGAAGGAGCTCGGCGAGTTCGAGTTTCTCGCGGACGGTCATGGAAGCGCCTGGCGACTGTTCGCCATCGCGCATGGTGGTGTCGAATATGAGGACGCGGTCCTTGCCGGATACGGTCGGGCCAGCGGGCTTCATGGTGCGGATTGTCATGTGGGCGGTCCTGTCAGGGCTTTGTCTCGAGAGGGCTTCAAATCCCCTGGACGCGCGACCCGCAGCTTCCTGCCCGGATCACGAACGCGCCCAGGGGCTGCTAAGCAGCCCCGGCAGGGTGAGGAAAAGGGTGAGACCCCGGTTGCGCATTATTGTTCTATGATTGGCCTGTAGTGGCAGGTCAAGTGTCGGAAAATTGAGCCTCATCGGAGGGCATAACGAGGCAGATCGCACCCGGCGATCAGCTTTTGGCGACCGTTTCATTGGGGGCCGGCGCAGCATCCTCCGACGGTTTAAGGTCGGGTTCGCCCTGCACTGCCCGGCGAGCGGCGAGCGCCACGACGATCCAGATCGAGACCACGGCGACAACTCCGCCCACGGCGAGAACGATGCCGCCGCCCATGGCCGACATCACCGACTGGCCAAGCAGGGCGACGATCAACGTCTTCGGGATCGTGCCGATGAAGCAGCCAACCATGAAGCGTCCGAACTTCGCCTTCGAGGCGCCGAAAGCCATGTTCACGACGATGGCGGGCGCGGTGGGGACTGAGCGGACAATCATCGAAGCGAGGAAGTCATTCCGGCCGATGAAGCGCGACAGGCGGTTCACCGTGTTGCCGCCATAGCGCTCAACCAGTTCACGGCCGCCGAAACGACCCATGTAGAAATGCAACCAAGCCGAAGCCATCTGGCCAGCCATCGCATACACGCTGCCAAGCCAAGGCCCGAAAGCGACGATGCAGCCCGCCATCAGGACGAATTGCGGGGCGGCGACGAAAGCCGTGAGGACGAAGACCGCGATGGTGGCGGGAAGGCCCCACGGGCTGTTGCGCAGGCCGGCAAGCTGCTCATCGATGTGATCCGCGAAGCCGAAAGCGCCGGACTTGCCGAGGATCATCAACACGCCAACGCCGCCAAGCAGGGCAAGCGACACCCAGATGGTGCGCCAGGCGCGGGCGTCCATATTGTTGAGGAAGGCGGCTATTTTATTCATTCGGGGGCCCAAATGCGCCCTTGGGCCGGGGTCGTCAAGAATCGCCGGCGCCAGACCCTATCCGCAAGCACGCTTGCCGATCACCTTGCCGATGGACTTCAGAAGATCGGCTGGCTGGACGGGTTTGGCCAGCAGAGCAGCCGCAGCCCGAAGCTCCGGGCGACGATCGGCCAGTGTTTCGTCGAGCAACGCCGAAACGACAATAACCGCAGGACGACGAGCGGCCGGAAGAAGGCCGATCGCGGAAAGCAGCTGGAACCCGTCCATGCCCGGCATTTCAAGGTCGGTTATGACAACGTCGAAGGCGTTCTTCAGAACTTCGTCGAATGCCTCGCCGCCATCGACGACCTCGGTACAGGCATACCCGCCCGATTCGAGGACAAGACGCAGGTAAGTACGCATACCGGAAGCGTCATCGGCGATGAGGACGCGCGGAGGCTGCGGTTTCTTGACCAGTACGGGGTCGGCGGGCATGGTTTGTCGTCCGGGGGGAGCGGTGGCAGTCTTCTCGTTGTTGTCAGCGGCACATAAAGCGTCGGCGGATTCGGCGCTTTTCTCTGGCCGACAAAGACTTGTCTTTTCGCGACACTTTTTCGAGAATTCCGGTGGCATCCTGACGCAGACCCCACGAACATGAGGGAAATCATCCGAGCCAGTGCCTGGAACGGCTTTCGCGAGCTGGTGATCGAGCTGGGCGGCGACGCCGATGTGATTCTCGCAGCGGCCCAGGTCTCACAGTCCTCGCTATCGGAACCAGAGCGCTATGTGCCGCTTCGGGCTTTCGTGGATACGTTGGCGATAGCGGCAGAGCGGCTGGATCGGCCCGATTTCGGGCTGCAGTTCGGCCAGATGCAGAACATGTCGGCGCTGGGCGCGCTTTCGATCGCCATCATCAACTCATCCACGGCGCGCGAAGGCATCGATATCGCTGCGAAGTTCATGCACGTGCACAACCCTGCCCTCACCATGACGCTGACGCCGATGCCTCGAACGTCACGCGACTTCCTGTCCGCGTCGCTTGACCTGCGGAACCAGAAACGTCGCGAGCAGAATGACGAACGGATCATCGCCTCGTTCCACCGATCGCTGGGGTTGATGGGTGGCGCAGACTACAAGCCTCATGAGGTCTGGTTCATGCACGAGCCGATCTCGCCGCTATCGGTCTATCGCAAGGTGTTCGGGATGACGCCGAGTTTTGGACGGCCTGCGATGGGGATCGCAATCGAGCGGTCGGTGCTGGACACGTGGCGACCCGGCGGATCTTCGCACATGCGTGAGATCGCCGAGACCTACCTGCAGGCGCAGACACCCATGCGCGAAAAGGTTTTTACCAAGCGCGTCACGACGATGGCCCGCAGCCTGCTGAAAGGGCGGGAATGCACGCCCGAACAAGCGGCAAAGGCACTGGGCGTTCATGCGCGCACGTTGCAACGGCGCCTCAAGGATGAAGGAACCAGCTTCGAGAAGATCAAGGATGATGTCCGCCGCGAGTGGGCGGAATCGCTGCTTGTCCAACCGTCCGTGTCGCTGTCGCAGATTGCACAGATGCTTGACTACGCCGACAGCTCCGCCTTCTCACGCAGTTGCCGCCGCTGGTTCGGCGAAGCGCCGCGCACCTATCGCCTGCGGCTGACACAGGCGCGCAACAAGGCAAAAGCGCCGCCGCCAAAGACGCCACGCGTCAATACGCTGACGGCGAACATGCGTGCGAGTTCGCGGCAGAAGCATTGAAGCCTGGCGTCACGACCAAGCCTGGCGATAGCGGGAATGACAGGCGGCGACTATAAATCAGAACGCATCGAGGCCGGTGTGTTCGACAGAAACCTGCCAGAGCTTCTGTGCGGCTTCGGAATCAACGGCGTGCAGATCGACGCCTGAGGTGCGCGATGTGCCCGGTTGTGTAAGCTGCGCGACGTCGCAATCTTCGCAGTAGAGCCCCCCTTTGCCGTTTAGCGACGGCGAAGTGGCGGCCCAGGTTTCGGTGGCAGCGCCCTGCTCCACCGTCTTGAAGCGTTCGTTGACGTTGCCTTCCGCGTCCATCCAGCCGGCGGCGATCATTTCTTCCTTCGGCAGATGGCGCTGAAGCGGCGTCATGATGCCGCCCGGATGGATAGCGAAGGCGCGAACGCCATGGGCCTGGCCACGGCGATCAAGCTCGACAGCGAAGAGCGAGTTGGCGGTCTTCGCCTGACCGTAAGCCTGCCATTTGTGATACGGGCGCGAATTGAAATGGATGTCGTCGAAAACGACAGACGACAATTTGTGGCCGGTTGAAGATACGCTTACCACGCGGGCGCCATTGGCCGCTTTCAATGCTGGGACAAGACCAGCGACCAGTGCGAAGTGGCCAAGATGGTTGGTGGCGAATTGCGATTCCCAGTTGGGCCCAACGCGCGTTTCAGGATTGGCCATGATGGCGGCGTTGTTGATCAGAATGTGCAATGGCTTGCCGGTGGCGACATAGCTGTCGGCAAATTTCTTGACCGACTTGAGGTCTGCGAGATCCAGTTCGGCAACTTCAGCGCCTATGCCGGCGAGTTCCTCGCGCGCCTTGTCGGGCCGGCGGGCGGGGACCGTGACGGAAGCGCCGGCGTTGACGAGCGCTTTCACAGCTTCAATGCCAATGCCGGAATAGCCGCCGGTGACGATGACGTTCTTGCCGCTGAGATCAATATCCTTGAGGACATCGGCCGCCGTGGACCGATAGCCGAAGCCGGAACCGAAGGGAGCTTGCTGTTCTGCGGTCATGGCGGCGTTTCCCTGTTGTGAGTGTTTGCTCACATGAACATGAGGCGTGAGAGGCGTAAAGAGGCGCGCCAACCGATCGCTGGCGGCTCGACATACCGGCGTCACATGAGCATGCTCCCTGCCATGATGCGCATGAAGATTCTTGGATTTCTCGCCCTTCCCCTCGCCCTGATAGGTTGCGACACGCTTCCCGGCGGATCGAATGCAAAGGGCGAGTGGCCCTATGCCTCGCTTGGCAACAAGACCCCGTTGCTGATCGCACATCGGGGCGCATCGGGGCACCTGCCGGAGCATACGCTGGAGGGATACCAGCGCGCGCTGAACGACGGCGCGGACTGCATCGAGCCGGACCTGGTGTTCAGCAAGGATGGCGTGTTGGTGGTTCGCCATGACACTTTCCTGTCGACCACAACCGACGTGGCCTCGAGGCCAGAGTTCGCAAGCCGCAAGCGCAAGTCGCCGGATCCGGAGTTCAGCGACAAGGAAGATTGGTGGGCAGCGGATTTCACGCTGGCTGAACTGAAGACGCTGCGCGCGATACAATCATTCAAGGGCCGGCCCAAGACGTTCGACGGGCTTTACCAGATCCCGACTTTCGACGAGGTGCTGGAACTGGCGAAGTCGCGCGTGACGGTAACGAGCGAGCCCGTGTGCGTTTACCCTGAAGCGAAGTCGCCCGCGTATCACGCGGGGATCGGGCATGCGGACATGGCGGAGAAGATTCTCGCCAGCCTCAAAAAGCACGGCATGGACGGCGCGGGATCGCGTGTGTTCATCCAGTCGTTCGAACCGGATTTCGTCAAGAAGATCGACGGGATGACCGGCCTGCCCGTCGTCATGCTGGTAGCTGACAAGGCGGGACTTGATGCGGCGATGGCCATGCCCGGCGCCCCCTTCTGGCAGGGCCTAGGCCCCAATATCGGCATGCTGCGTGACGCCGATGGCAAATCGACTGGCGTGATCGAGGCAGCGCACGCCAAGGGCATTCCGGTGCACCCCTGGACGTTCCGCGATGACCAGCCGATCGGCGGCAAACCGATCGCAACGTCGATGAAAGAGTTTTTTGCACTGGGGATCGACGGGTTCTTCACCGACTTTGCCATCACCGGCTATGCAGTGCGCAATGATGTTCTGCACGGCGCGGAATAGCGCCATCACCTGACTGGTGAGTGCGGCTTAGCGTTTGACCAGCGCCTTTCTGACGACCCGCCTGTACGAATTGACGACGCATCCCATGCCGATGGGCTGGGATGATGCGTGCTCGAACGTGATTTGCGTTGAAGCGCCGGAGAACAGTGGCCGCCCTTCGCCCAATGCAACCGGGACGACCGCCACTTCGACGAGATCGATCAGGTTGTGTCTCAGGAACAGGCCAGCCGTCACTCCGCCGCCGAAGAGCCAGATATCCGTATCGAAATCCTTCTCGCTCATGCGCTGGCGGAGTTTGGTCAGGCCTTCACCGGGATCACCGCCGTGGACGTGGATGGTTTGTGGGCCTTGTTCGATCGGGCGGGACGTCAAGACGAGAGCTGGCGTTTTGCCCCACATCCAGCCGCCCATGCCGATCGACTGGTCGTAGGTGACGCGGCCGACAATGATGCCTCCTATCTGTTTCATCCATGGGCCGATGAAACCCATGGCGACTTTGCCATAGGGATCAAGCCAGGCTGTTGAGCCATCGATAGGCGCGATGAAGCCGTCGAGGCTGACTGCAACGTGGTAGCGGACGAGATGCATGCTGGCCTCCGCTTGCCTGCATCTGCACCTTTGCAGGATCGTGCTGACAGGGAGGTGTCAGCAACGCTCCGCGCGTTCGGCGATGCGAGAACGATTGACGCGCGTCAATGACGGAAACCCACGATGATTGCAGGAGTTTCGAACGGAGGAGATCTTCGATGTCTGACATGCCGAGGAAGATACATATCGAACAACACAGCGGACTGGGCCTGGTCTGGCTCATAGGCTGGTTGTTCAGCATCGGGTACGCGAAGCTGAACTTCTGGGGCGGGCTGGCGGGCATCTTCGTGTGGCCCTTCTATCTGGGCGATCACATGGCCTCGGCCGCCGCCCTTCCCCCACCGGGCTAGGCCGCCAAAACAAACGGGCCGCGGATTGCTCCGCGGCCCGTTCAGTTTTCAGATCAGCTTGCGGCTAGTGGCCGCCCGCCATGGCCGCGAGCATGAGCAGCGCGACGATGTTGGTGATCTTGATCATCGGGTTCACGGCGGGGCCAGCCGTATCCTTGTAGGGGTCGCCGACGGTGTCGCCGGTGACGGAGGCCTTGTGGGCGTCCGAACCCTTCTTGTGAACGACGCCGTCCTTGTCGCGGAAGCCGTCTTCGAACGACTTCTTGGCGTTGTCCCAGGCGCCGCCGCCCGAGGTCATCGAGATAGCGACGAAGAGACCTGTGACGATCACGCCGAGCAGCATGGCGCCGACGGCCGAGAGGGCGTGGCCTTTGTACTCGTCAGCGAAGCCGCCGATGCCCCAGATCACGAAGAACAGGACGATGGGCGATAGCACCGGCAACAGCGACGGGATGATCATTTCCTTGATCGCCGCCTTGGTCAGCATGTCCACGGCGCGGCCGTAATCCGGCTTGGCCGAGTAGTCCATGATGCCTTTGATTTCGCGGAACTGACGGCGGACTTCTTCGACCACCGCTTGAGCTGCGCGACCCACCGCCATCATCGACATGCCGCCGAAGAGGAACGGCAACAAGCCGCCGAACAGCAGGCCGACGACCACGTAAGGGTTCGACAGCTCGAAGTTCGGAACGACGCCGTACAGAAAGTCTCCTTCGACCGCATTGGTCGAGAAGAAGTCGAGGTCGGCGGTGAAGGCAGCAAACAGCACCAGCGCGCCGAGACCGGCGGAGCCGATCGCGTAGCCCTTCGTCACGGCTTTCGTCGTGTTGCCGACGGCGTCGAGCGTGTCGGTCGTTTCACGGACCGAGTCGTCGA
>DAIRES010000129.1:0-9592 GCA_036795465.1 Hyphomonadaceae bacterium | reverse complement strand
CTCGACCTGCCGAGCGGCGAACCCTTCGCCGGCCTGTTCACGCAAGGCATGGTCACGCACGAGACCTACAAGTCGGAAGCCGGAAGCTGGCTCCTGCCGGAAGAGATCGAAAAGCGTGACGGGCAACTGATCGAGATCGCAACGCTGAAGCCGGTTACGGTCGGCGGCGTCGAGAAGATGTCGAAGTCGAAGAAGAACGTCGTCGATCCGATCCAGATCATCGCCGACTACGGCGCCGACGTCGCACGCTGGTTCGTGCTGTCGGACTCGCCGCCCGAACGCGACTTCGAATGGACCGACGCAGGCGTGCGCGGCGCGTGGGGTTCGATCCAGAAACTCTGGGCCCTCGTCGAAGCCGCCCCCGCCACCGATGACGGCCCCGCCAATGAGGGCGAACCGCTGGACCTGCGCCGCCTCGCCCACCGCACGGTGCGGGACGTGACTCAAGGAATTGAAAAATTCCACTTCAACGTCGGCATCGCCCGCATGAACGAACTGGCCAACGCCCTGCGCAAGGCCGAGCAATCAACCGCGCCCGGCATGGCGACCGCCCGCCGTGAAGCCCTGCGCCTCTTCTCCCAGGTCGCAGCCCCCTTCGCGCCCCATCTGGGCGAGGAATGCTGGGCCCTGCTCGGCGGCACAGGAATGGTCACGACGGCAAAATGGCCGACGCCCGACCCGGCCCTGCTGGTTTCAGACACCGTGACCCTGCCGGTGCAGATCAACGGCAAGAAACGGGCAGAAATCACTGTCTCTGCAACGGCCGACGCCGCAACGGTCGAAGCAGCCGCCAAGGCTGATGAAAATGTAATCCCGCATCTGGCGGGCCTCACCGTGAGAAAGGTGATTGTGGTCCCCGGCCGTATCGTGAATATCGTCGCATCATGATCAGAGCCGCCCTTCTTGCTCTCGCCCTCGCCCCGCTGGCCGCCTGCGGCTTCACGCCGGTCTATGGCGGTCAGGGAGAGGCATTCCAGAACGCCGGCCCGATCACGATCGCGGAAATCCCCGGCCGTACCGGGCACTTCCTGCGCACCGAACTGGCCCGCTCCATCGGAAACGGCGTGCCGGGCTTTGCTTCGGGCAATCTCGAAATCTCGTTAAACCAGAACGTCGAGCGCCTCGCCTTCGCACCCGACCAGGCCGCCTCCCGCTCCGACTATGTCGGCAATGCGCGCTGGACGATGAAGGCGGCCAACGGAACCGTGCTGGCCACGGGCAGCGTGCACGAGCGCGCCTCCTTCAACTTCGCCGATGCGGCCTATGCGGACCTCGCCGCGCAAACCGCCGCTCAGCAACGCCTCGCCACCCTGCTCGCCCGCTCGATCCGGGCCGAGGTCATTGCGGCCGCAGGCCGCCAGACGCCCGTGGCGCCCGCCACTCCCGCGCCCAAGACTCCGTGAAACAGGCCGGCCCCCGCGCACTGGCTTTCTGCGAGAAGCCGCAGGGCACAACGAAGATCGCGCTCATCTTCGGCGGCGATTCCGGCCTCGTCTCCACCAGCGCCGACACGCTCGCCCGCAACTGGCTGCCCAAGCCCGATCCGTTCAACGTCATCAAGCTGTCGGACGACGACCTGAAGCGCGACCCGCAAATGCTGGGCGATGAACTTGTCGCCCGCTCGCTGATGGGCGGCGATCGCATGATCCGCGTCCGCGTCGACAAGGACGCCAGCTCGAAGCATCTCCTCGAAATCCTCGCCGACATCGACAAGGGCGCACTCACGCCCGAAGCCTTCCTCATCATCGAGGCCGGCGAGCTCAACAAGACCAACCGCCTCCGCCTCGGCTTCGAGGAATCGAAAAGCGCCGTCGCCCTGCAGCTCTACGCCGACGACGAAGCCACCGTCGCAGACCTGGTCAACAAGCGGCTCGCCGCCGCCGGCGTCGCGATGGAACCCGACGCGCTCGCGGTCTTCGTGGCCGACCTGCCCGGCGACCGCCGCCTCGCCCTGTCGGAACTCGAGAAGCTGGAACTCTATGCCATCGGTCTCGGCCGGGCGATCACCCTCGCCGATGTCAGCCAGCTTGCCTCGGCGGAACAACCGCGCGGCGCGGACGACGCCGCAGACGCCGCCATCCTTGGCGACGCGCCGCAAGCCACGCTCTCGATCAACCGCTATCTCGACAGTGGCGGGAACCCGATCTCCGCGCTGCGCACGCTGCACTTCCGCATGCTGCGCGTCTCGGATGCCGTTGCGTCAAACGCCGGGACAGGCATGCGCCTGCGCCCGCCGATCTTCGACAAGGAATGGCCCGCCTTCTCGCGCGCCATGCGCGAATGGCATCCCGTCGCCATCCACCGCACCTTCACCCGCCTCTACGAAGCGGAGAAAAGCTGCAAGCAGGCCGGCGCGCCGTCTGACGCCATCCTCAAGACTTTGATACACCGGATCGCGACCCGCACACTATAACGTGTCGCTCCCGTATTGCAGCGCAGCGTGACCCCTCCGGGGTTTCCCAGTCCTATGCGCGCATAGTTTTCGGGGATCTCCATGAAGCACCTGTCAGTCATGCTGGCCGCATCCACGCTCGTTCTGGCGTCATGCACCTCAGCTCCAGCCACCAGCGGCTCAGAGTCGCCGCCGGCAACCTCGGCATCCGTCGCCCCTCTCCCGTCCGCTCCGCCGACAGCAGCCGCCGGCCCGCTTGACGCCGCGCTGGTCAGCGCCGGCCAGCAGGTCTTCGCCACCTACTGCGCCGTCTGCCACAACGGAGCCGACGACACGGCGCCGCAGATCGATCAGCTCCACACCTTCGACCATCAGCGTGTCTCCACCGCCCTCTCCGAAAACGGCCTGATGGCGCTGCAATCGAAAATGCTGACCGCCGACCAGCGCACGCAGGTCATCGCCTTCATCACCGCGCCCGTCGACATGGGCCGCGGCGGCACCAGCACGGTGATGACCGCCAAGGAAGAATACCGCGAAGGCTTCGCCTACCCGGTCCGCAGCGCCCGCGACCCGCGCGACTCATCCGAAGTCAAACGCCCGCCGTCCTGGGCCGCCCCGAAACTCGGCGACGGTCCGTTCGATTCCGAATCCTGGGAACAGCGCCAGCTGCGCACCACCATCGTCACGCGCGGCCTCGAAGCGCCCCGCGCCATCGAGTTCCTGCCCAACGGCGACATCTTCATCGTCGAGCGCGCCGGCACGCTGCGCATCATCCGCGATGGCAAGCTCGATCCGAAACCGGTTGAAGGCACGCCGAAAATCAACGCGAACCTCGGCATCGCCACCGGCTTCATGGACCTCGTCCTGCACCCGGACTTCAAGACCAATGGCTGGGTCTATATGTCCTACCACAAGCCTCGCGGCGATCTCGGCTCCAACGCCATCTATCGCGGCAAGTGGGACGGCAAGAAGATCGTCGACGGCAAGGACATCTTCGTCTCCGACGACGTCGACACGTTCTACAGCAAGCTGAAGTTCGACAATAAGGGCAAGCTCTACGCCACCATCGGCGGCCCCGCCCTCGGCACCGACGCCTCGATGATGCGCGCGCAGAAGGTCGACGACTACGGCGGCAAGACGCTGCGCCTCAACGACGATGGCACGGCGCCCACCGACAACCCGTTTTACGGTCGCAAGGACGCGAACCCCGAGGTCTTCACGATGGGCCACCGGATCAATCTCGGCCTCACCATGAACCCGTGGACCAATGAGATGTGGTCGACCGAGAACGCCCCCTATGGCGGCGATGAAGTGAACATCCTCCGCGCCGGCGGCAACTATGGCTGGCCGGTGTCGAGCGAAGGCCGCTACTACAGCGGCCGGTCGATCGCTCCCGATCCCAGCCAGGCTGGCATCACGCGGCCGCACATCTCCTACATCCCCTCGATCGCACCGAGCGGTCTGGTCTTCTACACCGGCGACAAGTTCCCGCAGTGGAAAGGCAACCTGTTCGTCGGCTCCATGCGCATGGGTGAAACCCCGCGCACCGGCCACATCGAGCGCATCGTGTTCAACAACAAATGGGAACCCGTCCGCAACGAGATGCTGCTGCTCGATCTCCACCAGCGCATCCGCGACGTCGAGCAAGGTCCTGACGGCTATCTCTACGCCATCACGGATGAAGGCGCAGACAGCGTCCTCCTGAAGCTCGAGCCGGGAAAATAGAGTCACCGCTTGTCATCCCGGTCGTAACGTAACGCTATCCGGCGCCTGCCCTCCGGCTTGTCCAAACGGACGGGCAGGCCCCGGTTCTCCGCTTCGCTACGGCCGGGATGACAATCGCGGCGAACCAGTTCTGCCGCACCGCAGCGTGACTGCGCCCGCTTTTCCCCCTCCAATGCCGCGTCATTGTTGTGGGGACATCCATGAAACACCGTTCGCGCCTGCTTGCCGTATCGGCGCTGGCCCTCGCCGCCTGCACCTCCGCGCCGACCGCCAGCGATAGTCAAACCGGCGCGACCCAAGCCGCCCCACCACAAACCGCCAGCGTCATGTCCACCGTCTCGGGCGGCAAGCACGTCTATGAAACCTTCTGCGCCGCTTGCCATTCAGGCGGCGATGAAACCGCCCCCGAACTGAAAACCCTGCACACCTTCAATCGCGAGCGTGTCTCCACCGCCCTCAGCGACGCCGGCCTCATGGCGCTTCAATCGAAGATGATCAACGCCGACCAGCGCGAGCAGGTCATCGCGTTCATCACCGCGCCCGCCGCGACGCTCGCCGCACTCGAAGCCGCCAACAACAGCGCCGATCCCGGCGGCCTCAAGCGCGACGCCTACCGCCCCGAATATTCCTACCCCGTCCGCCGTGTCCGCGATGAACGCGACAGTCCCGAAAGCGAACGTCCGCCCGCCTGGGCTGCACCGCCGCTCGGCGAGGGCCCGTTCAGATCCGAATCCTGGGAACAGCGCGACCTCAAGACATCCATCGTCACGCGCGGCCTCACCTCGCCCCGCGCAATCGAATTCCTGCCCGACGGCGCGGTCCTGATCACCGAGCGCGCAGGCGCCCTCCGCATCGTTCGTGATGGCAAGCTCGATCCCAAGCCCATCGTCGGCGGCCCGGAAAAAGTCGCCGTCCTCGGCACCGCCACCGGCTTCATGGACATCGCCCTGCACCCGGACTTCAAGACCAATGGCCTGATCTATCTCTCGTATCACAAGCCGCGCGGCGACCTCGGCTCGAACGCCATCTGGCGCGGCCGCTGGGACGGCACAAAGATCGTCGATGGCAAGGACATCTTCCTCTCGGATGATGTCGATGCGCTCTACACGCGCATGATGTTCGGCCCCGACGGCAAACTCTATTTCACCATCGGCTGCCCCGGCGTCGGCACGGATGACTCGATCGGCCGCGCACAGGATCCGTCCGACTACGCTGGCAAGACGCTGCGCCTCAACGACGACGGCACGATCCCGAAAGACAATCCGTTCGTCGGCAAGAAAGGCTACAACCCCGAGATCTTCACCCTCGGCCACCGCGTCAATCTCGGCCTCACGCTGAACCCGTGGACGAAGGAATTCTGGGTCTCCGAACACGGCCCCAATGGCGGCGATGAGGTGAACATCCTCCGCCCCGCGCAAAACTATGGCTGGCCCGTCGTCAGCGACGGCCGCTACTACGCCGGCCCAAAAGTCTCCGGCGAAATGCCCGTCCACGAAGGCATGACCCGCCCGCACATTTCGTATGTCCCCTCGATCGCGCCCGGCGGCATGGTCTTCTACACCGGTGACAAATTCCCCGGCTGGAAACGCAACCTCTTCCTCGGCGCCATGCGCATGAGCAACTCACCCCGCACCGGCCACATCGAGCGCATCGTCTTCAACGACAACTGGGAAGTCATCCGCTCGGAGATGCTGCTGCTCGACCTCCACCAACGCATCCGCGACGTCGACCAAAGCCCGGATGGCTATCTCTACGCGATCACAGACGAGGGCGCGGACAGCGTGCTGCTGAAGATCGAACCTGGGAAGTAACCACCGCCACAACCTGTCATCCCGGAAGCGCGAAGCGCTATCCGGGACCCATTGTGCGAGCACGACATCCTCTCGATGGTTCCCGGCTCTCCGCTTCGCTACGGCCGGGATGACAAGCTGGCGTTGTCCGAAACCACCCCCCAAAAAACAAAACAGCCCGCGCTCATCACGCGGGCTGTTCCAATCTCAAAACTCGAAGAGCCTACTCCTGCGCAGGCGTCACACGCGGGCGCGACAGCAACCGGCAGATCTCGTCGAGCTGTTCGAGTTGCGCGTACTTGATGCGCACCTCGCCGCCCTTGCCGTTCACATGGCGGATGTCGACGTCGAGACCCAGCGAGCGCTGCAGGTCGAGTTCCAGCGCCTTGGTGTCGACGTCCTTGTCGTCAGCCGACTTCGTCTCGACCTTCCCGCCGGACTTCTCGACTTTCGACAGCGCCTCGGTGTCGCGTACCGAAAGGCCACGCGCGATGACGGTCGCGGCGAACGCCGACGGGTCGGATGTCTTCAGCAGCGCGCGCGCATGGCCCGGCGTCAGGCGGCCTTCGCGCACGTGCTCGCGCACATCTTCCGGCAGGTTGAGCAGGCGCAGCGTGTTCGACACATGCTCGCGGCTCTTGCCGACCTGCTGCGCCACGGATTCCTGCGTCCGGCCAAACCGGTCGATCAGCGACTTGTAGGCTTCGGCTTCCTCAACCGCGTTGAGGTCAGACCGCTGCACGTTCTCGATGATCGCGATCTCGAGCATCTCGCGATCGTCCATCTCGCGCACGACGGCCGGCATGACGGTGAGGCCGGCACGGCGCGCGGCGCGCCAGCGGCGCTCGCCCGCAATGATCTCGAACATCTCGGCATTCGCCGGGTCGGGGCGCACGAGGATCGGCTGGATCACGCCCTTGGTGCGGATCGACTCGGCCAGCTCTTCCAGCTCAGCCTCGATGAAGGTGCGGCGCGGTTGTTTCGGATTCGGAATGATCCTGTCGATCGCGATGTCGAGCGACGGCGCCTCGTCCGTGGACGGAGCAGCGCCGGCAGCGGCCGGCTCCGGGTTTTCGACCACGTTACGCGCGCCGGTGTAATCTCCGAGCAGCGCCGAAAGACCACGACCCAGTTTGGCTTGTTTCACCGGTTGGTTCACGCCGCAGCCCTCTCGCGTTCGCGTTGCATCAGTTCCTGGGCGAGCATGATGTAGGCTTCACTACCGGAACATTTATGGTCGTAGAGAATTGCGGGCAGGCCGAAGGACGGCGCTTCCGACAGCTTCACGTTTCTCGGGATCACGGTCTGATAAACCTTGGCGCCGAAGAAGGAACGCACTTCGCCCGCGACCTGGTCGGACAGGTTGTTGCGGCGATCGAACATGGTCAGCACCACGCCCTGGATTTCCAGCTCGGGGTTCAGCGCCGTCCGCACCAGATCAACCGTGCGCAGAAGCTGCGAGAGACCTTCAAGCGCCAGGAACTCGCACTGAAGCGGAACCAGCACGGCATTCGCCGCGGTCATCGCGTTGATGGTGACGGCTGACAGCGAAGGCGGGCAGTCGATCAGCACTGTGTCGTAAACGCGGCCGCTCTTCTTCAGGGCGTCGAACGCCTGGCGCAGCTTGAAATTCTTCTGCGGATCGTCGTGGAGAATGGTCTCCACGCCCGCGAGGTTTTCGTCGCCCGGCACCAGGTCCAGGTTCGGCACCTTGGTCTCGATGATCGCTTCGGCCAGCGTGCCCTCGCCGACCAGCACATCGTAGGAGGTCTTGCGGCGCGCGACCGGCTCGACGCCAAGCCCGGTCGAGGCGTTGCCCTGCGCATCGCAGTCCAGCACGAGCACGCGCCGGCCGACCGCCGCGAGAGCAGTGCCGAGGTTTATGGCGGTGGTGGTTTTACCCACCCCACCTTTCTGGTTGGCGACGGCGATAACGCGCATCAAACCCTCCGGGGGCGTAACGATGAAACTCTCAGAACACGCCCTTCTGGGCTCGAGAGGCTGTCGAGCGTGGCCAGATCGAAGGTCCACGCTTCCTGCGCCTCGGCCAATTCAGCGGCCGTGTCCCTACCTTTCATCAGCAGGGCCTTACCGGAAGGTTTAAGCCAGCTTGCCGCGAACCCCAGAAGTTTGGGCAAAGGGGCCAGCGCGCGGGCTGTCACAACGTCAAAATGGGTCCCCGGCGCATCCTCAAGACGGATCGTCAGAACCTTCACCGGAAGCCCCAGCGCCTTGCCCGCAGCCCGCAGGAACTCGGATTTCCGTGGACTTTTTTCCACCAGCGTCACCGACGCCCCCGGTCGTTCCGCCAGCGCACAGGCCAGGATCAGCCCCGGGAACCCGGCCCCTGACCCAAGGTCCGCGACCGATTTGTCCTCCGAAGAAATATTCTGGAGCAGCTGCAGGCTATCGAGCACATGGCGCCTCCAGAGGTGGCGCCCCTCGCCCGGCCCGATCAGGTTGATTCGTTCCCGCCACTGGTCGAGCAGGTCGAGATAGCCCTGCACCCGCCCGAAGGTTTCACGTGAAACCCCCGTCAGGCGCGTGACGTCCTCCGGCCCGAAGCCGTCTTCATCCGTCGCTGGCCAGGTCACGCTTCAGCCGCCCTCTGCGCCTTCTGCTTCGCCCTCGCCGACCGCCGCAGATACCCGAGCACCGCCGTGATCGCGCCCGGCGTCATGCCCTCGATCCGCGCCGCCTGGCCCAGCGTCGCCGGCCGCACAGTCGACAGCTTGTCCTTCGCCTCGTTCGACAGCCCGCCGATCAGGCGATAGTCGAGATCAACCGGCAGCCGCATGTCCTCGTCCTTCCGGAACGCGACAATGTCCGCCTCCTGCCGATCGAGATAACCCGCGTACTGCGCCTCGATCTCCATCTGCTCGGCCACCTGCGGCGTCACATCGACAAGCTCCGGCCACACGCCGCGCAGCTTCGCGAAGTCGACGCCGTCATACGCCAGCACCTCCATTGCGCTCCGCCGCTTGCCATCGAGATTGATGTTGATGCCATGCGCCCGCGCTTCGTTCGGCGTCAGCGTCAGCGCTTCCATCCGCGCCCGCGCTGCATCGATCGACTGACGTTTCACGTGAAACGCATTTTGCCGGAAATTGCCGACAACCCCAGCTGCGATCCCCGTCTCGGTGAGCCGCTGATCCGCATTGTCCGCCCGCAAGGTCAGACGATACTCGGCCCGCGACGTGAACATGCGATACGGCTCGGAGACGCCACGCGTCACCAGGTCATCGATCATCACGCCGATATACGCGCGGCTCCGATCCAGAATGAAAGGATCGCTCCCCGCCGCAAAGCGCGCCGCATTGAGACCAGCCACCAGGCCCTGTCCCGCAGCCTCTTCATAGCCTGTCGTGCCGTTGATCTGCCCCGCCAGATAAAGCCCGGGCAGGCGTTTCACACCAAGCGTCGGATCAAGCTCGCGCGGATCGACATAGTCGTATTCGATCGCATAGCCGAAGCGCTTGATCTCGACATTCGCAAGCCCGTGGATCTTGCGGATGAAAGCTTCCTGCACGTCCTCCGGCAGCGACGTCGAAATCCCGTTCGGATAGATCGTGTCGCCATCCTCCGTACCCGGAAGACCTTCCGGCTCGAGGAAGACCTGATGCTTCTCGCGATCCGCAAACCGCTTCACCTTGTCCTCGATCGACGGGCAATAGCGCGGACCACG
>DAIRES010000355.1:0-1872 GCA_036795465.1 Hyphomonadaceae bacterium | reverse complement strand
CAGGGCCCGGTAGAATCTGGCGGGCGCTATCCTCCATTCTTTGGAGGCAAGCTGCTGAAATCAGGCAGGAAGGTTTTTGGCCGTCCTACGAACTGGATGAGGCTCTATCCCACAAACTCGGCATCATTGCCGTTTGTCATCCCGGCCGAGCGAAGCGAGAGCCGGGAGCCATTGGAAGAGTTTTGTGCTGGCGGAATGGGTCCCGGATAGCGCTTCGCGCTTCCGGGATGACAGGTGCAGTTCCGGCCATCAGGCCAGCCTTGCGAACCTGTGTTCAGTGCTTGTGTCCGCTTCGGCCGCACATGAGATGCGTCGCGCTGCCCATCCACATCAGTTGAACGCCGGGAGTCCAGGTGAGGGAGTGTTCGCCGTCGCTCCACACGACTTTCGGGATGCCTTGTTCGGGCGGAAGGTTGGCGAGGCGATAGGCGCTGTCTCCGATCCAGACGAGAGCGGCGCTGCCCTTGCCTGTCTCGGCGAAGGCGAGGACCAGCTTGCTGCCGTCCTCGCATCCGAAGGTTGCGCCGCGTGGATCATTCTCGGGGATACGCGCGGGCGGGGTCATTTGCGCCAGCGCCGCCGGGGCCGCAAGGCAGAAGGCGGCTGCGAGGGTGACGTGCCTGAGTAGAGACATGCTGAGCCGCCTGATTGTGTTCGGGCAGACTGCGCGATGACGCGGGAGGCCGCAAGAGCCGCGGTTGTTTCGGGCTTCAGGGCCAGTCACGGCGCCTGGAGATGCACCCTACTCCGCGGCTTTGGTGGCGGCTTTTTCGGCCGCATCGCGGGCGGTTGTCAGGACTGCGGCTCTTGCTTCGACTTGCGCGACGATACGGTCGACCATTTCGGCGTTGCCAACCTTATGATCGGGCTTGCCGGAGACGTACATCATGCCGGCGTCCTTGCCGCCGCCGGTGAAGCCGAGGTCGGTCATGGTGGCTTCGCCGGGGCCGTTGACGACGCAGCCGATGATCGAGAGCGAGATCGGCTCCGAGATGTGGGCGAGGCGCTTCTCAAGCGTTTCGACCGTGCGGATGACGTCGAAACCCTGACGCGCACAGCTGGGGCACGAGATGATGTTGACGCCGCGCGTGCGCAGGCCGAGCGATTTCAGGATTTCGTAGCCGGCCTTGATCTCCTCGACCGGTTCGGCCGAGAGCGAGACGCGGATGGTGTCGCCTATGCCGGCCCAGAGCATGGAGCCGATGCCGATGGCGGATTTGACTGTGCCTGTGCGCAGGCCGCCGGCTTCTGTGACGCCCAGGTGGAGCGGCGCGTCGGTGGCGTCGGCCAGCTGGTGGTAGGCGGCGACCGTCAGGAACGGGTCGGAGGCCTTCACCGAAATCTTGTATTCGTGGAAGTCGTTGTCATCGAGGATGCGGGCGTGATCGAGCGCGCTTTCGACCATCGCTTCGGGGCATGGCTCGCCGTATTTTTCGAGCAGGTGGCGTTCGAGGCTGCCGCCGTTGACGCCGATGCGCATCGAGCAGCCATGGTCCTTGGCGGCCTGGATGACTTCCTTCACGCGACTGACGTTGCCGATATTGCCGGGATTGATGCGGAGGCAGGCAGCGCCGGCCTTGGCGGCTTCGATGCCGCGTTTGTAGTGGAAGTGGATGTCGGCGACGATCGGCACTTTCGCGGCGCGGCAGATTTCCGGCATCGCGGCGGTGGATTCTTCGTCCGGGCATGAGACGCGGACGATGTCTGCGCCGGCTTCCTCGAGGCCACGGATCTGCTCGATCGTGGCTTTTGCGTCCGAGGTCGGCGTGTTGGTCATCGACTGGACGGTGATGGGCGCATCGCCCCCGACCAGCACATTGCCGACGCGGATCTGGCGCGACTTGCGCCGCGTGATCGTGCGCCAGGGGCGGA
>DAIRES010000128.1:6536-9604 GCA_036795465.1 Hyphomonadaceae bacterium | reverse complement strand
GGGCGCGGCTTTGGTTACGCGTCGCGTTTGGAGCGGATGGTTTCCAGCGTTTCGAGGACGTAGCTGCCGGGGGCGGGGTTGGCGCCTTTGGTGGGTTTGGGTGGGGGGACGTCTTCCCCGGAGCGGGACTGGAGCCATTCCGACCACAGCGGCCACCACGAGCCGGCGTGTTCCTTTGCGTAGGCCATCCAGCCATCGCTGGTTGGGGGGAGAATGTCGCTGATCCAGTAGCGGTATTTGTTGGCGGCGGGCGGGTTCACGACGCCGGCGATGTGGCCGCTGTCGGCGAGGAGGAAGGTGACGTCGCCGGTGAAGAGCTTCACGCCTTTATAGACCGACTGGAACGGCGAGATGTGATCCTTGCGCGCGGCGTGGATGAAGACCGGCGTCTTGATCGCGTGCAGGTCTATCGTCTTGCCTTCGACGGTGAACGTGCCCTTCGCCAGCGCGTTGTCGAGATAGAGGCGGCGCAGGCTGGTGACGTGGAGAGGGCCGGGCAGGTTGGTCTGGTCGGAGTTCCAGTAGAGCAGGTCGAAGGCTTTTGCTTCGTTGCCGAGCAGGTAGCGGTCTTCGACATAGCGCCAGATCAGGTCTTCAGGACGCAGCAGGTTGAAGGCGTCGCGCATGGCTTCGCCGGGCATGACGCCGCCAGCATCGGTGATCAGCTGTTCGATGCCGCCGATAGAATTGTCGTCGATGAAGAGGCCGAGATCGCCGGGTTCGGAGAAGTCGGTCTGCGCGGCGAGAAGCGTGAGCGAGGCCATGCGGTCGTCGTTGTCGTCCGCCATTCTCGCGGCGAGGATCGAGGCGAGCGCGCCGCCGACGCAGTAGCCGGCGACGTTGACGGGGGCTTCGTGTTCTTCGTTGATCCAGTCGAGCGCGGCGCGGCCGCCGAACTTCAGATACTCATCCCAACCGAAGGATGCCGTCTCGCCATCGGCGGAGCGCCACGAGACCATGTAAACGGTGAAGCCCTGATCGCGCAGCCATGCGACCAGCGAGTTCGCGGGCGTGAGATCGAGCACGTAGTATTTGTTGATCCACGGCGGGAAGATCAGCACCGGGCTTTCGTGGACGGTCTTTGTGGTCGGGTGATAGCGCAGCAGCTCGATCAGCGGATTGCGCAGCACGACTTCGCCGGGCGTGACGGCGATGTTGCGGCCGGGTTCGAACGCTTCGAGATCGGTCTGCGTGGGCGAGATGCGGCCACGGCCGGCATTGAAATCTTCCTGCAGCTGCGAGAGGCCGCGCTGCACCGACTGGCCGTCCGTGTCGAACAGCGCCTTCAGCGCTTTCGGGTTGCCCATCAGCATGTTGGAGGGCGCCATGGCGGCGGTGGCCTGCTTGATGAAGAAGGCGGCGCGGCGGCGTTCGGTCTCGCTCAGGCCGGGCGCATTCCACGCTAGGCTCTCGGCCCATGTCGACTGGGCGAGATAGATGCGGCGGATGAAATCGAAGAACGGGTTCTCGCGCCATGATGCGTCGGCGAAGCGCGGGTCGGCGTCGGCGGTCATCGAGGGGAAGCCGGCGGACATTTCCTGCAGCGCCTCTGTGTGGCGGCCGAACAGGTCGAGCTGGGCGTTGTTGAAGGCGTCGGGCTGCTTCGAATAGGCCTCGGCCAGCGACTTGAAAGCGGAGGTGGCGGCTTCGAGTTCGAGCTGGCGGGGGGCGGCCGTGCCCGCGAGCTTGGTTATGTCGGAAAGTTCACGACTGAGGTCGGCGATCTTCTGGCCGAGCCGCTGGAAGCTGATTTCTGAAAAGTCCGTGCCGGCTTGCTGGCTTTCGGACGCATTTTGAGCGCCCTTTGCAGCGTCGTCGGGAGGATTTCCCCCGGTCTTCGACATGGCTCTGGCTTCCTGTTCAGTGACCCTTCAGCCCGGCGGCGGTGAAACTCCCGCTCGCCAAACTGGCCGACTGTCACTAGGTAGTAACGTCAACAAGCGCAATCGCGGGACCCATCGCCCGCAAACGGAAGTGTATCATGTTCCGCCAGATGGCGATCGTGGGAGTTATTGGCGGCACGGCCCTTCTGGGCGGGTGCGCCGATATCATGCAACAGCAGGCAATCTCCCAGATTGCGCCGGACTGGTTCGAGCAAAAGGCTATCGAAGTCAAAGGCGAGGGCTATCCGGAACTGTCGGAAATCCCGCAAACGCGGCCTGTCAGCGGGTCTCGCGCCCAGTGGGACAAGAACGCCCAGGCCCTGAAAGACCAGGCGGCGAGGCTCGAGGCCACGCTGAACGGCCAGGGGCAGATTGCCTCGGACGAGGCCGTCCGAGCTAGGGCTGCGCAATGGCGCGCCTGCGTGGAAGAGAGGAAGGCCAGTTGCGGGACCCCGGAAAATCCGGCCCCGGCGGCGGCGACCACCCCGGTAACACCCGGGCGATAATCGCCTCCTCAAAACTGCCCTCTTCCAGCTAAAAATTGCCCCGTAGCGGCCGTAACGATACGGCTTTACAGAATCCTTTACCCGATGCCGGCGAGACCGGGCCGGGTCCGATGACAGGTGAACCGACAATGATGTTGGATTTCCACAAGATCAGGCGCTTGCCGCCTTACGTGTTCGAGCAGGTGAACGTCACCAAGGCCGGGCTGCGCGCCGGCGGGGCAGACGTGATCGACCTCGGCATGGGCAATCCCGACCTGCCGACGCCACCGCATATCGTGGAGAAGCTGTGCGAGACGGCGCGCAAGCCGGACGTGCATGGCTATTCGGCAAGCCGGGGCATTCCGGGTCTGCGCAAGGCGCTGGCGGCTTATTACGACCGCCGGTTCGGCGTGAAGCTTGATCCGATGAAGGAGACGGTGGTTACGCTCGGCTCGAAAGAGGGCTTCGCGAACCTGGCGCAGGCGATCACCTCGCCGGGGGATACGATCCTTGTTCCGAACCCGTCCTATCCGCTGCACTCGTTCGGCTTCATCATGGCGGGCGCGGCTATCCGCTCCGTGCAGGCGCATTCGCCGGAGGAGTATCTGTCGAACCTCGGGCGTGCGGTGAAGCACTCCGTGCCGCCGCCGACCGCGATGGTGGTGTGCTATCCGGCGAACCCGACGGCGCAGGTTGTGGA
>DAIRES010000128.1:0-6436 GCA_036795465.1 Hyphomonadaceae bacterium | reverse complement strand
GCGCTGGCGCGGGTGAAGTCGTATCTCGACTATGGCGCGTTCACGCCTGTGCAGGTGGCTGCGGCGGCGGCGCTGAATGGTCCGCAGGATTGCGTGGACGAGATGCGCGAGATCTATCGCACGCGCAGGAATGCGATGATCGAGAGCTTCGGTCGCGCGGGCTGGGAGATCCCTGAGCCCAAGGCATCGATGTTCGCGTGGGCGCCGATTCCGGAGCCGTTCCGCGAGATGGGGTCGCTGGAGTTCTCGCTGCGGCTGATCAAGGAAGCACATGTCGCTGTGGCGCCGGGCGCGGGCTTTGGCGAGCATGGCGATGCGTTCGTGCGTCTCGCGCTCGTCGAGAACGAGCAGCGCATCCGTCAGGCGGCGCGAAATGTGCGGAAATTCCTCGAGGCGAATGGCGTGAAGGTGAAGCCGGAGAAAGCTCCGAAGGCTGAGGCTTCGCCGGTACGGAAGGTTGCGGGATGACGGCGACGGGTAAGACGCTGAGGCTCGGTGTTGCGGGTCTCGGCACGGTGGGCGGGGGCCTGCTGAAGCTGATCGAGCGGCAGAACGAGCTGCGGCTTCCGGGCAAGCTGGAAGTCGTGGCCGTGTCGGCGCGCAACAAGAACCGCAATCGCGGCGTCGATATCTCGAAATTCCGCTGGGTCGATGATCCGGTGGAGCTGGCGCTGGCGGATGACATCGATGTCGTTGTCGAGCTGGTGGGCGGGTCGGATGGCCCGGCCAAGCGGACGGTCGAGGCGGCTCTGCGTTCGGGCAAGGCGGTGGTGAGCGCGAACAAGGCGCTGATTGCCGAGCATGGTATCGAGATCGCGGCGCTGGCGGAGAAGCACAACGCGCACCTTCTGTTCGAGGCGGCGGTGGCCGGGGCGATCCCGATCGTGCGCGCGGTCAAGAACTCGCTGTCTGGCGTGATCGTGAGCCGCGTGTCGGGCATTCTCAACGGGACGTGCAACTACATCCTGAGCGAGATGCTGCGCACGGGCGCGGCTTACGAGACGGTGCTGGCTGAGGCGCAGCGGCTTGGCTATGCCGAGAGCGATCCGTTCCTCGACGTGTCGGGTGGGGACGCGGCGCACAAGGTGCTGATCCTTGCGTCGATCGCGTTCGGCGCGCAGCCGGACTTTTCGCAGGTTCAGGTCGAGGGCATCGACAGGATCGAGGCGATGGATATCGCGCTCGCCAACAAGTTCGACTACCGCATCAAGCTGGTTGCCGAGGCTTTCCGGTCGAATGGCGGCGTGAAGTGCCGTGTCGCGCCGGTGCTGGTGCAGAAGGAACATCCGCTGGCGCAGATCAACGGCCCGCTCAATGCGGTGCTGGTTGAGGGCGAGCCGGTGGGGCGTCTGACGTTCACCGGACCGGGCGCTGGCTCGGGTCCGACAGCTGCAGCTGTGATGGGCGACCTTGCGCGCCTGTTCGAGGGGCCGGCGACGCCGCCTCTGGGCAAGCCGTCGCGTGAGTTGCTGCCGCTGATAACGGCGGCGAATGGTGCGGCGGATCAGGGCTCGTTCTTCATCGGCGCCCAACTGGCCGACAAGCCTGGCGTGTTCGCCGCGCTGACAGAGCAGCTGGGCGATGCCGGCATCTCGATCGACAAGCTGATCCAGGAATCGGCAGGCGATACCGGCGTGGCGCCGATCGCGATCCTGACGCATCCTTGCCCACGCGCTTCCGTCGAGACCGCGCTGGCCAAGATCGCGGAGCTGAAGATCACGGCAGATGTGCCGCGCCTGCTGCGGATCGAGACGCGGGCCTGATTGATCCCTGACGGCAGGACTTTGCTGAATCAGTCACAAGTGACGTGCGGCGCTTCTGTGCTGCGGGTGCAGCCGTGCGTCAGGCCATCACCTCAGGCTTGCCAGCCTGACGTTTCCATAATACTGGAAACATCAAATGAAAAATCAGGACGCAGTTACAGCTCTAGCGGCATTGGCTCAGGAACATCGCCTGGCAGTGTTTCGGATGCTTGTGAGGGCAGGGCCAGAGGGCATGTCGGCGGGCGCGATAGCGGACAAGCTCAGCCTGCCTGCGTCGTCCATGTCGTTCCATCTTTCGCATCTCAATCGCTCGGGCCTGATCACCCAGCGCCGTGAGGGACGCTCGCTGATCTACGCGGCTGATTTCGACCGAATGAATGCGTTGCTGGCCTATCTCGTCGAAGACTGCTGCCAAGGCAAACCAGAAGTATGCGCGCCCATGGCGGAAGCTGTCAGCCGCGCCGCTTGCTGCACCCCCGCCACGGCCAAACGAAAGAAAGAGCGAGCATGAAGCGCCTTCACCTACACGTCGCCGTTGAGGACATGACCAAGTCGGTCTCGTTCTACTCAACGCTGTTTGGAGCCGAACCCACTGTGTTGAAGGACGACTACGCCAAGTGGATGCTTGATGATCCGCGGGTCAACTTCGCGATTTCCAACCACATGGCCGTGCCCGGGCTTGACCATCTTGGCATTCAGACTGAGAGCGGCGAGGAACTCGCGGAGTTGGCGGGCAGGCTCAAGGCCGCAGGCGAGACGACACGCGATCAGGAAAGCGCGACCTGCTGCTACGCCAAGTCCGACAAGTCATGGGTCAACGATCCGAACGGCTTGCGCTGGGAAACCTTCCATACGTTTGGCGAGGCCGTGACCTACGGCGAAAACGAGCGGCCTGACGCCGATAAGCCGCTTGCGGCGTGTTGTGCGCCTGCGGCCGTGGTTGAGCCGGCCAAAGCCGCAGCCTGCTGCTAACCTTCACAACAGGGGACGGATACATGTTCAACGTGCTGTTTCTTTGCACGGGCAATTCAGCGCGGAGCATCCTCGCGGAAGCGATCCTGAATCGCGCGGGTGCGGGCAAATTCAAGGCTTACAGCGCCGGGTCGCATCCTAATGGAACGGTCAATCCACACGCGCTCGCGCTGTTGTCGCGGCTCAACTACCCGACCGACGGATTGCGTTCAAAGTCGTGGGACGAGTTTGCCGGCGCGGATGCACCGAAGATGGATTTCGTGTTCACGGTGTGCGGTGATGCTGCTGATGAGGTTTGTCCGCTCTGGCCGGGGCATCCCATGACAGCGCATTGGGGTGTGCCCGATCCGGCGCGCGTGGAAGGCGCGGACGCAGTCAAAGCCGCAGCCTTCGCTGATACGTACAGAATGCTGAACGGTCGGGTCATGGCTTTCATCAACCTGCCGCTCGCGTCGCTCAGCAAGCTGAGCCTGCAACAGCGCCTCAACGACATTGGCGCCCAATGACGCCCGCGCTTTGGAGGCGGCTTGCTGCGGAAGCGCTCGGCACGTTGCTGCTTGTCGGCACGGTGATCGGGTCGGGCATTCTTGCGGACAATGTATCCGCCGATGATGGCGTGTCCCTGTTGGGCAACACGATCGCCACGGCCGGTATGTTGGCCGTGCTGATCTTGGCCTTGGGGCCCGTATCCGGCGCGCACTTCAATCCCGCCGTCACGCTGGTGATGGCGCTGCGCCGCGAACTGCCTGCCGTCGATGCCGCGGCCTACATGCTGGCGCAGTGTGCTGGCGCGGTGGCGGGAGCCGTGCTCGCACATGCCATGTTTGCGCTGCCGCTGATTCAGGTCGCGACGCATGACCGCTCGGGCCTGCCGACGGCTTTTTCGGACGGCGTCGCCACGTTCGCTCTGGTGTTCGCCATACTTGCCGTTCGCCGTTCACGGCCGGAGGCCATTCCTTATGCTGTCGCGCTGGTTATCACGGCTGGCTACTGGTGGACGGCATCGACGTCGTTCGCAAACCCTGCCGTCACGCTGGCGCGCGCACTTACCGACACATTCTCCGGGATACGCCCGGCGGACGCGCCGGGTTTCGTGCTGGCGCAGATCGTCGGCGCGCTGGTTGGAATGGGGGCTTACCAGCTGCTGTTCGGCCCGGATAAGCGGCAGACCTAGGCGGCGCTTATTTCTCCTGTCCCCAGATGCGACGAGCCGAGGCGACGCCGGCATCCTTCGTCTTGTTTTCGAGGGCGGTGAAGTCTGTCGTGCTGGCGTCTGCATTGAGGTGCATGTAGCGCGACGAGGTGCTTGTGACTGGCTCCCACGCCGGTGCGCCGGGGCTGTTCGGATTGCCGGTCTTGGCGAAGTTGAACCAGTAGTCGCCCATCAGCTTTGACGTCTTCTCGTCAGCGGCGTCCCATTTTTCGGCGTTGAGGCGCGTGCCGAAGAGGTAGCTGAGTTCGCCGCCGTGTTCGGCGCCGGGCTTGGTGGTGCGTTCGCTCTCGGGTTGCTGGGTGAAGTAGTAGGTAAAGGCAGGCTGGCCGAGCGCCGCCTGGCGCTCTGCGAGATAGCGCGAGGGCTGGATGGCGACGGCCTGAATGGACAGGTCTGCTTCGGCGCCGGCGCGCGTGGGCTTCGCCTTGTACTCTTCAAGCAGACCCGAATAAGCCGTGCCCAGGATGGGGCGGGCGGCCATGTCGAGGCCGGGGAGACTGGCTTCCCATGAATTGCCGCCGAGGATCATCGGGATGGCGGCCTGCTCCTTCAGGATGAAGGTCTTGGTCGGGCTGTCTTTCACCGTCTTGCCGTCGACCATCGGGCCGCCTGCATCGAGGCTGGGGATCTTGTCGGTGGGGATGGCGCGGAGCTGTTCAGCGGTGGCGTTCGCCAAGCCCTGCTTGGCGGCCCAGCTTTCGCCCTGGGCTTCGGAGGCTTTCAGCGTGGGGGCGAGCGTGAAGCCGCCGCCGGATTGCGAGATTGCTTTCGCGACGAGGCCCTTGGCTTCGGGCGAGGCGACGAGCGCTTGCACAGAAACCGCGCCAGCGCTTTCGCCGAAGATGGTGACGTTGGCCGGGTCGCCGCCGAACTGCGTGATGTTGCGCTTCACCCAGCGCAGCGCCTCGACCTGGTCCATGATGCCGTAATTGCCGAGATAGCCGTCTGTGTTTTCCTTCGTCAGCGCCGGGTGCGCGAAGAAGCCGAGGCGGCCGAGGCGATAGTTGATGGTGACGATGACGGCGCCGCGCTTGGCGAGGGCTGTTCCGTCGTAGAGCGGCACGCCGCCTGCGCCCGCGCGGAAGGAGCCGCCATGGATGAAGAACATGACGGGGAGTTTTGCGGAGGATGCTTGCGAGGGCGTCCAGATGTTGAGGAAGAGGCAGTCTTCGCTTTGCGCGCCGACGCGGGCCCATGGTTCGGTGCTGGTGGTCGCCTGCGGGCAGGCAGCGCCGACTTCTGTTGCGGGGCGAACGCCGGTCCATTTCGCGAGCGGTTGCGGCGCGCGCCAGCGGAGGTTGCCGACGGGGGCGGCGGCGTAGGGGATGCCGCGGAAGACGGAGAGGTTGCCTTCGGATGCGCCTTGCACTGCGCCGGTGTCGAGCGTGGCCGTGGGGCCGGATGAACTGGCGCCGGGGGCGGAACTGCATGCGGCGAGGCCGAGAATAGCTGCGGCGGCGAGACCTGCTTTGAGCGCCATGTTGCTTTTCCTGCCCTGAAGACTTTTATCTGGCGGCACGGTGATGGAAGCAGCAGCCAAACACAAGGCTGCCGTGGCGCGAGTGGATCGATGACGAGGCCGAAATGATACGCGGAGCGCTGTTGGCTCTGGTGCTGGCGGGTTGCGCGCATGCGCAGGCGCCGGTTGATCAATCGCTGGATCGCTCGGGCTTTGTCGATGCGGCTTCAGTGGCGCCGGGGCTGGTGGTCGATATGCGCTATTACGGTTCGGACAATTTCATCGGGCGGCGGATTTCCGGGTATGAAGCGCCGGTGTGCCTGCTGACGCGGGAGGCGGCTGCGGCCTTGGGGCGTGTGCAGACGAAGCTGGCGGCGTTCGGGCTAGGGCTGAAAGTATTCGACTGTTATCGGCCGCAACGGGCTGTCGCGGATTTCGTCGTGTGGGCGACGGATCTCGACGATCAGAAGCGCAAGGCTGCGCAATATCCGAATGTCGACAAGTCGCGATTGTTCGAACTCGGGTACATCGCGGAGAAGTCAGGGCATTCTCGCGGGTCGACGGTGGACCTGACGCTGGTTGATCTGGCAACGCGGGTCGAGATCGATATGGGGTCTGGCTATGACCTGTTCGATACGAAGTCGTGGCCTTCGGATCAGACTGTGGGCGGGCAGGCGCGGGCGAACAGGCTGGCGCTGCAGGCGGCGATGACGGCGGAGGGCTTCCGGCCGCTGAAGGAAGAGTGGTGGCACTTCACGCTGAATAGTGAGCCGTATCCCGAGACGTATTTCAATTTTGTGGTGAAGTAGGGGGTGTTGCCGTTGTGGCGACGGCCGGCGCCAGTATTGGCAGGCCCGAATAGGTCGGCTTTGCGGCGTTGATCCTTGCTTCCAATGCAGCGCGTTCAGCTTCCGGCTTGGCGTTCCACCATGGCGGGATATCGCTGCTGGGGATGACGACGACCGCGCCGTCGAACTTTGCAAGCTCCTTCGCCGGGTAGTCGCTTGACTGGCCGCGGAGGTGCTTGTC
>DAIRES010000127.1:0-9637 GCA_036795465.1 Hyphomonadaceae bacterium | reverse complement strand
TACGACCGGGAAGGCCACCATCACTGCTCAATCAGCGACGACGAGTATCATCAGGACGGCAACGGCCACCACCACGATCAGAACTAGCTGCCTTCGTCTGCATCGGAGTCGCCGGTCATACAGGCGCGCCCTACCCGCCGATCATCTGGTACAACCTCTCGCGCAGCACCACGATCGCAACAACCGTGAACAGGCCGCCTGCCATGGCGGCGACAGCCAGATGCGCTGGCCGCCACCGCAGCACGACCCCCTCAATGATCAGGGAGCCCTGACCCGGACGCCACTTCACGCCGAAGATATGCGCCGCGTTGATCGCAATCGCGATCAGCGGCAGCCCCAGCATAACGATGATATTGTCGACCACCGGCCCGAATAGCCGCTCCGGCAAGGCGGGCTCCATCCATGCCAGACCAAACCCGTAGAAGCCCGCATTCGTTACGACGAAAAGAAGCGTCGGCGTACACAACGCCAGTCCCGCCCAGAACGCTGCCCGTGCGCTCAAGCCAGGCACGCTGTTGCCTGCCTGAGCCGGCGCAGCCGCCGCCAGCCTCGCCGTATCGATCTGCAACGCCGCCGCCAGCGCCTGCAGCGTCTCTTTAGCGCATGGGGCCCCGCGCTCCACCCGCTGCACTGTACGCAAGCTCACGCCTGCTGCCTCGGCCAGCTGCTCCTGCGGCCACGCCCGCGCCGTTCGGGCCTGCCGGATGATCTCTGCCAGTTCGCTCATGTCAGCTCCAATTGGGCCTTCATCTAGTCGTATCACGGCTCTCCGCGCCCTGACATTCTTGCGACTGTCGCGTCTTCAACAGCGTTACAGCCCGGGTTACAGATGATAAACACGCTCATGACCGAACCGACACAGACCCTTCGCATCGCACGCCGCTTCAACGGACCCTTCGACAGCGGCAATGGCGGCTATTCCGCCGGTCTAGCTGCGCAGCTTCTCCCCAACGCCAATTCCGTGGAAGCAACGCTCCGCGCGCCGATCCCGCTCGACCAGACGCTGCGCGCCCACACAACCGAAACCGGCCTCGACATCATGACGGACGACGCGTCCACGCGCATCCTCATCATGTCCATCAAACCCACCTGGCTCGAAACGCCGGATGTGAAATCGCCGGGCCTCGAAGCAGCGACCGTCGCCGCATCGTCCTTCCGCAACGCGGAGGATCACGTCCTGCCGCATTGCTTCGTCTGCGGCCCTGCCCGTCCGCCGGGCGACGGCCTGCGTATATTCTCGGACTGGCTGAAAGACCCGTCCGGCATTGAGAACCCGAACATGTTCCCCATCGTCGCCGCCCCTTGGCAACCAGCGCCTGATCTCGCCGACGCCACCGGCCGCATTGCCCCCGAATTTATGTGGGCTGCACTCGACTGCCCCGGCGCCTTCGCCGTGGACAAGGAGCCGATCCTCCTCGGCCGCATGGCCGCAAAGATCATCGAACGCCCCACGCCAGACGCCCCCATCGTCACCGTCGCCTGGTCCACCGGACAGGACCGCCGCAAGCACTTCGCCGGCACCGCCCTCTTCAACGAAGCCGGCAAACTCCTCGCCTTCTCGCAGCAGACCTGGATCCAGATCGACGCACACGCGGCGCCGAAGGAGTTGTAAGCCAATGGCGGCGCTGGAACCGCCAGAACCTTTTGGGCGCTGATACCCCCATGGACACATTCGCCATCACCACGCTCGACTTCGCCAAGGCCTACGGCATCTACATCGCCGTAACCGGCCTCGCCGGCCTGTTCGCGCCGGATCGCTGGAAGCTGGTGATGGACGACTACGCCCGCTCGCCCGGCCTCACCTACCTTACGGCGGTCATCGCTTTCGGCCTCGGCATCGCGCTCGTCACGCTCCACAATCTCTGGACCGATCCGCTCGCCATCATCGTCTCTCTGATCGGCTGGGTCGTGCTGGTCGAGGGCATCATGCTGATGGCCCTGCCCGAAGCGCTCCTTAAATTCGGCGCCGCAGCCATCTCATCCCATGGCCGTGTCCGCGCCTGGGCCATCTTCGCCCTGATCGCCGGCCTCATTCTCCTCGCCGCAGCCTTCACCGGCCGGGCAACCGTAACCGCCTGACGCCCTAACGAAAGACTGGACGCGCGCCCGCCAACCAGTCCAAATCGCGCATGGCCTCTCTGCTCTCGATCCTCCTCGGCCTGCTTGGCCTCGCCGCCCTGTCCTTCTGGATCATGGCGATCCCGCTCTCCTACAGGATCGAGCGCCTGCGCAAGCCAGACCTGCCGAAGCCGCGTCTGGTTTACACCAACATCTTCTACACCGCCTTCTGGTCTGGCCCCGCCGGCGCCGCCGCCAGCGCGGAAGAGCAGGGTTTGCGCAAGCAGCTCCGCCTCCGCCTGTTCACGGCGCTCGGCTGCCTGCTCGCAATGGCGCTGCTCAGCTTCGTCCTGCCGCTGCTGCCGTCGGACAAGCCCGCGCTCGCCGCCCCCGCCGGGCCGCCGCCCGTCCACGCGACCGGCACGACGCTGTCCTACATCCGCTCCAACCAGAACGGCTCCGAGCCCGAGCGTATCCTCGTCCACATCCCGGCGCCGAACCAGATCCACGTCGCCAAGATGGTCGCCCCCTGCACAGACGCCGCCTACGTCACCGCCACCGTCGATCCAGCCACGGGCGAAGCTACAACGCTCACCGGCGGCCGCCTGCAACGCGATGGCACGCAACTCCCGCAAGCCTTCCTCACGCTCGACCCGGCGCGCAAGCTCGTCGTCCGCTTCGGCGACCCCGCCTCCGAACCCGTGGAATCCGCCGACGCGCCGCCCGCTCCATGGCGCATGTATGATTTCGATCTCGCCGAATTCGCCCTGCTCGGCCCGCGCGAGCCGAAGAGCTTCACCTTCGGCCTCGCCATGGCCTGGCCCGACGGCCCGCCGCCCACGCTCCGCGTCCTCGGCTCAGCCAACGCGAAGTTTCTCTACAGCTCCGAAAGCGGCGCACGTCACCATTTCCAGATTTCCGGCCCCGCCTTCACCGACCCCGCCATCGGCGACCGCGGCGGCGAACTCATCACCGACGCCAAATTCGGCCACGTCATCGAAGCCCGCTTCGGCCGCCCCAACCACTCCAACTACAGCAACTTCCTCCTGAAACTCACCGCCGCCGCCGAAGGCGCAGCAGGCGAACAGGTCTGGAAAGACGCCATCGCCGCTCACTGGGCCAACTGCCCGGCGGAATAATACGTCAACGACGCTTCACCCCAGCAGCTCCAGCGCCTCATCGCATATCCGCCGGAATATCTCCGCGCTCGGCGCAGCCTCAGCCCGCAACCCCGCCTGACCGCTCCACAACTGCATGAAATCCGCAGACCCACGTGCCCCCGCCGCCTTCGCCAGCGGCGCAATCACAACACGCTGCGTCGGAAAAGGCGCTGCTTCGCCCTCGTGCGCAGACAGCTCCCGCACCAGCCGATTGCGGATCGACCGCGCCGGCCGCCCCGAAAACAGCCGCGTCAGCTTCGTCGCATTATCCGGCGTCTCCGCCAGCGCCTGTTTGTGCAGAGCCAGAGCCGAACTCTCCGGCGCCCGCAGGAACGCCGACCCCACCTGCGCGCCTGACGCGCCCAGCATCAACGCGGCCGCCACGCCGCGCCCGTCGAAAATCCCGCCCGCCGCAATCACCGGAATGCTCACCGCATCTACCACCAGCGGCACAAGCGCCATCGTGCCCATGTCGTTCTCATGCGCCGCGCCGATGAACGCCCCGCGATGCCCGCCCGCCTCCGCGCCTTGCGCAACGATCGCGTCCATCCCGCCTGCTTCCAGAGCCCGCGCCTCCGCAACATTTGTTGCATTGCCGATCAGCTTCACTCCCGCCGCCTTCAGCGCCGCAACCGCACGCGGCTCCGGCAAGCCAAAATGAAAGCTCGCGACCTTGGGTGCGCACGCCAGCAACACCTCCAGCATCGCATCACCAAATGCCGGCGCTCCCACCTCCGGCGCAACAGGATCGCCCAGCCCATACTCCGCGTAGTACGGCGCCAGGGCCGCCCGCATCGGCCCGGCATCGTGCCGCGCCAGATCGGGCTCCTCATGCACGAAGAAATTGAAGTTCACCGCCCCATTCGTCCCTGCCGCAACTTCCGCCGCCGCAGCCTTCAACTGCTCCGCGCTCATCATCGCGCACCCGAGCGACCCCAACCCGCCCGCATTCGCCACCGCCACAGCCATCGCCGGCGTCGAAGCCCCCGCCATCGGCGCCTGCACCACCGGATGCTCGATCCCGAACAGCGTCTGCAGGCGTGTTGTCGGCCACATGAAAAGCTCCTTCACGCCCTGTTTCGGCGCCGCCAAAAGGTGGCGCCACTCGCATGGCGGCGATAGTATGATTATTGAAGTCAGCGCACATCGCGACAGGAGATCGAGTTGACGGACGCGACACCGGAACCCGCGCCCCCGGGCGCTATCCCACAGGAAAGCCTCATCACGGGCCTGCGCGCCGAGATGAACAAGAACGAGCACGTGCTCTGGCAGGGGCGCGGCAGCGGGCGCGCCTTCAACGCCTTTAGTCGCGGCCTGCTCCTGCGCTTCGGCCTGATCGTCATCGGCTTCGCACTGGTGCTCTGGTGGATGCTCGACAACCCCAATCCGGGCAACAACTGGCTCGCCTTTGTTCTCGTCGCCATCCTGGTCGGCCGCTTCGCGCTCTTCTTCTGGCAAAGCTCGGCCACGCCAAAGCGTCAGGTCGCCATGCTCACCAACCAGCGCCTGCTCTCGGTCGACATTGTCCGCCCCGAAACCAACTGGACAATCTCGCCCGGCGGAGAAGGCCGCGCAGACGGCCACCACGTCCCGCCCCATGCCATCATCGTCACCGGCACGAAAGAGCGTGGCCACATCAAGCTCAACCGCCCCGCCGGCAGGATCCGCGCCTATCCGCCATTTATCCTCTTCAACGCCGAACGCCCCCTCGAACTGGCCCAGCTCATCAAGACCACGCTGAAAATCGACCAGCCGATCGAAGACCGAACAAGATGACGACCCCAAACGACATCACGCCCGACTATCCAGATGACGCAGACGGCGACGCCCTTCGCTCCATCGCCGCCAGCGGCTCCGACATGTCGCGCCCAATGGTGATAGACTTCGCCATAGACGCTTCATCGAAATCCATCGCCCAGGCCTGCCTCGCCGCGATCGAAGAAGCCGGCTTCGAAGGCTCGCTCTATCATGACGACGAGGACCACCGCTGGTCGGTCTATGTCCCCATCCCCATGATCGCCGAATACGACGCCATCATCCGCACCCAGAAAATCCTCGGCGAACTCGTCACCGAGCATGGCGGCACGCCAGACGGCTGGGGCACGTTCGGCAATGTGGAAGGCGCCTGAAGACACCGCCAATCGCAAACAGGGAGCCGGCAAGCCATCGCTGCCGGCTCCTGTCTTGCGGCGCTGGCGTCAGTCTCCGCCGCGCTTCCTGCCCGTGATCATTGCACGGACCAGGTTCTCGCGATGGGCAAGGCTGGATGCAATCACGCCCACGATATGCAGCCCGATCAACAGCAGCGTGAAGTTGACGAACGTTTCGTGGACCTCTTCGAACATCTCTTCGCCGCCCTCTTCGCTCATCTCCGCGCCTTCCGCGAGATCATGCTCCACCGCCGACCTCGTCACCGGCCCGGCGGCCTCGCTCTCGGCCGCGATGAACCCCGCAAGCGGTCCCTCGCCCTCCTCGGCGGCCAGAAGCGCCATGCCCGAGATCGCCGTGCCGCCGACGCAGAGCAGCAGCGCAATCGTCATCGCCGCACCCGCCGGATTATGCCCGACCGATCGCTTCGATTTCCCCGTCACCAGCCCGGCAAGATATCCAAACACCGCGCCCGGCCCCCGCACAAAGCCGGCGAACCTCGCATGCTTCGTCCCGACAAACCCCCAGATGATCCTCAGCCCGACCACCGCAGCCACGGTGTAGCCAGCCAGCACATGGATCGGCTGGTTCTCCTCCGCCGTCAGGTAAGCGGTCAGGAATCCGCCCGCCAGCAACCAGTGCCCGATCCGCACAACCGGATCCCACACCTTCACCGATCGCGGCGCGGCCGCGGCGATCTGCACTTCGGAATTGTTCGCATCAGTCGGCGCCGGTTCACTCATGCCGTTCTCCCTGGCTTGGTTCAGGGCAAAGGCTGGCGTCACGCCGACGCGGTTACTATTCGTCAGGCGACATGTAGATTGCGCGCAAAGCGTACAAAGAGGCCCATATGTCGGATGACGTAGCCGGAAAATGGCGAACAGGCGCCGCAATTCTCTTCGCGGCGATCGCCATCCTGATCGGAACCGATCTGTGGACCGACAGGAATGAAGGCGCCGGCCTCGCGCACCTGGCGATCGAAACCGCCGTGCTCGTCGCGGCGGCGTCCGGCGCCATCCTGCTCTCGCGTCGCATGACCAGCGTGCAACGCGCGCTGGCCGTGGCGCGGGAGGACGCCGAACACTGGCGCAACGAGAACCGCCAGCTGGTCAACGGGCTCAGCTCCGCCATCAAGGCGAAGTTCGACGCATGGGCCCTCACGGAAGCCGAGTCCGACATCGGCCTGCTCCTGCTGAAGGGGCTCTCCCACAAGGAAGTCGCCGATATCCGCCAGACCAGCGAACGCACCGTGCGCGAACAGGCCCGCTCGCTCTACCGCAAGTCCGGCCTCTCAGGCCGGGCTGATCTCGCCGCCTTCTTCCTCGAAGACCTCCTGCCCGCCCGCGACTGATTCACAGCCGCATTCGCATCGGCCGTCGAAGCAGGGTAAGGCATGCCCACATGACCAGCATCTGGACGCCCCACCTCCATCCCGACGAGCGCATCATCTGGAGCGCCAGCATATCGGCGCGGCTCGTGCGCGCAGATCTCGCGCGCCAGCGGCTGCTCGCAATCCTCACCTTCCTGCCGTCCACCATCGTCGCCGCGCTACTCTCTGTCGTCTTCCTCGGCTCCATCGCGCCACGCGACCACATCAACCCGGATGTGATGCTGGCGCCCATCTACTTCGCCTTCGCGCTCGCCATCGCCGTGCTCGCCGTCGCACAGCTGTTCAAGCTCGCCCGCCCGCGCCAGCCCGAAGCCGCCCACTACGCCGCCACCAGCCAGCGCCTGATCGCGCTCGACGCCTCCGGCGCCATCACGGCCGAAATGCCCGCCGACGAAATCGGAGACGTCATGGCCGGCGGCAGCCGCCCAGACCTCGCCGTCCTCCGCCGCGACGAAGACAGCCAGGCCCCCGCCTTCCCCATCCGCTTCATCGACCGCCCGCTGGAAGCCAAGGCGATCATCGAGGAAAACTACGTCCCGCCAGCCCCTCCGGAAGGCTGACGCCGCACTTGTATCGCGCCCATCCTCGCGTATGTTGCCCCCCTATCCGAGGGGCGCGGGCGTAAGCCTGCTGAGATCGGCTCTGACACGAGCGAGCACCCTTAGAACCTGATCCGGGTCATGCCGGCGCAAGGGACGGGACACGATGCCAGACCTGATCAAAGACCTTCTCGCTGTACACAATCCCCTTACGCTGAAGCTCGCGCTCTTCATCGGCGCATTCCTCGTGGCCGCCTCCAGCGCGCTTGTCCGCAAATCCATCGCGCAGCCCCTGCTCACCAGCATCCAGAACTCGCCGGGCGTCATGCACGCCACCGCCGCCGTCACGGCCTTCGCCGGCGGCGGCCTCCTCGTCGCGCACTTCGACTTCTCCTCGCTCACCGCCAGCCTCGTCACGCTCACCGCGATCTGGTGGGCGATCGAAGGCCTCGGCCTCCTCGCCATCGGCCACCGGCTGAAGATCGACAGCGCATCGTCCGTGCGCACCTACGCCCTCTCCAACATCCCGGCGCTCATCATCGGCGCCTGTCTCGCCATCACGGGCCTCCTCGGCCTCGTCCTCCCTTCGGAGCTGCTGAAATGAACAAGCACATCGATCCCAAATCGCTCGAACCCTTCCGCGTCACCACCGGCCCGCTGCCCGCCTCGCAGAAGCTCTACAGCCCCGCGCCCGGCTTGCCGCCAGAACACCCCGACGTGCTTGTCCCCTATCGCGAGATCAGCGTGCATCCCTCCGCGAAGGAGCCGCCCATCCGCGTCTATGACACCACCGGCCCCTACACCGACCCCGCCGTGAAGATCGACGTACACCAGGGCCTGCCCCGCATCCGCACGCCGTGGATCGCCGCGCGCAGCGACAGCGCGTCCTATGACGGCCGCCATGTGAAGCCGGAGGACAACGGCCACGTCACCGGCGACAAGCTCGTCCCTGAATTTCCCAACCGGCACGCCCCGCTGCGCGCCCAGCCCGGCAAGCGCCTCACGCAATACCAGTACGCCAAAGCCGGCATCATCACCGCCGAGATGGCCTACGTCGCCCACCGCGAAAACGTCTGCCGCGAAGCCATGCTCGAAGGCGCCCTCGAACGCCGCGCCGACGGCGAGGATTTCGGCGCCGAAATCCCGCCCTTCATCACGCCCGAATTCGTGCGCAGCGAAATCGCGCGCGGCCGCGCCATCATCCCCGCCAACATCAACCACCCGGAACTCGAGCCCGTCATCATCGGCCGCAACTTCCTGGTGAAGATCAACGCCAACATCGGCAACAGCGCCGTCACGTCGTCAGTGGAAGAAGAAGTCGAGAAACTCGTCTGGTCGATCCGCTGGGGCGCCGACACGGTCATGGACCTTTCCACCGGCCGCAACATCCACAACATCCGCGACTGGATTCTCCGCAACTCCCCCGTCCCCATCGGCACCGTCCCGATCTACCAAGCCCTCGAAAAAGTCGGCGGCGACCCCGACAAGCTCGACTGGTCCGTCTTCAAGGACACGCTCGTCGAACAGTGCGAGCAAGGCGTCGACTATTTCACCATCCACGCCGGCGTCCGCCTGCAATACATTCACCTCACCGCCAAGCGCGTCACCGGCATCGTCTCGCGCGGCGGCTCCATCATGGCGCGCTGGATGCTCTCGCGTCACAAGGAGAGCTTCCTCTACGAGAAATTCGACGAGATCTGCGATCTCATGGCGCAATACGACGTCTCCTTCTCGCTGGGCGACGGCCTGCGCCCCGGCTCCATCGCCGACGCCAACGACGCCGCGCAATTCGCCGAACTCGAAACCCTGGGCGAGCTCACGAAAGTCGCCTGGGACAAGGGCTGCCAGGTGATGATCGAAGGCCCCGGCCACGTGCCGATGCACAAGATCAAGGTCAACATGGAGAAGCAGCTGAAGGTGTGTGGCGAAGCCCCTTTCTACACCCTCGGGCCGCTCACCACGGATATCGCCCCCGGCTATGACCACATCACCTCCGGCATCGGCGCCGCGATGATCGGCTGGTTCGGCACGTCCATGCTCTGCTACGTCACGCCGAAGGAACACCTCGGCCTGCCCGACCGCGACGATGTGAAAGTCGGCGTCATCACCTACAAGATCGCCGCCCACGCCGCCGACCTCGCCAAGGGCCACCCCGCCGCCAAACTACGCGACGACGCCCTGAGCCGCGCCCGTTTCGAATTCCGCTGGGAGGACCAGTTCAACCTCTCCCTCGATCCCGAAACCGCGCAGAAATTCCACGACGCCACCCTGCCGAAAGACGCCCACAAGGTCGCCCACTTCTGCTCCATGTGCGGCCCGAAATTCTGCTCGATGAAGATCAC
>DAIRES010000126.1:0-9651 GCA_036795465.1 Hyphomonadaceae bacterium | reverse complement strand
GCAGCTTGCGGTCGGTGATGTACTTGGCCGAGAGATCAACCGCGGTGCGGATGGCTTCGTTGGTGTATTTCAGGCCGTGGAACTCCTCGAACAGGGGCTTGAGGCCCATCACGATCTTGATCGTGTCTTCGACGGACGGCTCGACCACGTCGATCTTCTGGAACCGTCGCGCCAGGGCGCGATCTTTTTCGAAGTGCTGGCGGTATTCCTTGTAGGTCGTCGATCCCATGCAGCGCAGCGAGCCGGACTGAAGCGCAGGCTTCAGCAGGTTCGATGCATCCATCGCGCCGCCGGATGTAGCGCCGGCGCCGATGACGGTGTGGATCTCGTCGATGAAGAGCACAGCCTTGGGCTGTTCTTCGAGTTCCTTCACGACGGCTTTCAGACGCTCTTCGAAGTCACCACGATAACGGGTACCCGCGAGCAGCGCGCCCATGTCGAGCGAGTAGATGACGGCGTCAGCGAGAATGCTGGGCGCTTCGCCATCCACGATCTTCTTGGCCATGCCTTCGGCGATGGCGGTCTTGCCGACGCCGGGATCGCCCACGAGCAGCGGGTTGTTCTTGCGGCGGCGGCAGAGAACCTGGATCGCGCGTTCGACTTCGGCGTGACGACCGATGAGCGGGTCGGTTTTGCCTTCGCGGGCTTTCTGGTTGAGGTCGACGCAATACGCGCCGAGCGCTTCGCCCACGGGCTTGGTTGCGTCTTCTTCTTTCTCACCAGCTCCTTCGACAGGCTTTGGCTTCGACATGCCCGGCTTCTTGGCGACGCCGTGCGAGATGTAGTTCACCGCGTCGTAGCGCGTCATGTCCTGCTCTTGCAGGAAGTACGCAGCGTGGCTGTCACGCTCGGCGAAGATCGAGACGAGCACGTTGGCGCCGGTCACTTCGTCTTTCGACGATGATTCAACATGGAGAACGGCGCGCTGGACGACGCGCTGGAAAGCGGCGGTGGGAAGCACCTGCCCGCCATCCTCGACGACGAACGAGGCGCAGTCATTGTCGAGATAGTTGGCGAGGTCGCGGCGCAGCTTCTCGATATCGAGCTTGCAGGCCGTCATCACCTCGGCTGCGTCCTCGTCCTCTGTCAGGGCGAGCAGCAGGTGTTCAAGGGTTGCGTATTCATGCTTTCGCTCCGCGGCCAAGGCGAGGGCGCGTTCGAGAGCACGTTCGAGGCTGGGTGTCAGGGAGGGCATTAAGGGTGTCTAGTCCTCACGTTCCTTGGTGCATTGGAGAGGATGTTGTTGTTGGCGGGCCAGGTCCATCACCTGAGCCACCTTTGTTTCAGCGACTTCGATTGGAAACACGCCGCAGACGCCCACTCCGTAATTGTGGACATGCAGCATGATCCGCGTCGCCTCTTCGCGCGACTTGTTGAAGAAGTGCTCGAGGACGAGGACCACGAATTCCATGGGCGTGTAGTCGTCGTTGAGCAGAAGCACCCGATACATCGACGGCTTCTTGGGCTTCGGCTTGCTCCGCGTCTGGACGCCGAGCTCCTTGGCCGTGCCGGGGGTGGGGGGGCGCTTCTCAGTCATTGGTCGGTCATTGTTCCGGGCCAGATCCTTTCGGAACAGCCTAGCGTGGGTTGGGGGTGAGTTAACAGCTATCCGCTCTGCATTAGATATTGATCCGCGGCCCGGATGAAAGGGCCACCCTCGCTAACAGTTGGGGGCAGCCTCACCGGATCGTCATTCCGCAGCGGGCGCCACGGTTTGTACAAATTCTGCGCACACAGTTAACCACGTGGGAATTCGCAGTTCCCGGCTGCGACAACCTTGCATGGTTCATGCACGATTAAGCGAAACGCCACTCAAATGGGGTGGCGGCAGACCCAAAGATGGGCAGCCGGGTGGAAAATCGTGCCGCTCTGCAGAACAGGGGTGACGTGACTTAAAGATTGGGTAAGGTCGCCGTTGGACCCTCAATCTCGTCTTTGTATGTGTTTCTGATAGAGGAATCCCTTGCGTATGAAGACGATCTCACCGATCGCCTGGATCCGTAAGGCGGCGCTGGTTCTGGCGCTCGCCCTTCTCGGTTCTACCCCTGCCTGGGCCGGCAAATACGCCTCAATCGTCATCGACCTGGACACCCATCAGGTGATGCACGCCCGCGAGGCCGATGAACAACGCCATCCTGCGTCCCTGACCAAGGTGATGACGCTTTATCTGGTGTTCGACGCCCTTGAGTCCGGAAAGCTGAAGCTGACCGACCGTATGCCCGTTTCAAAGGCCGCTTCGCGCGCCCAACCCTCCAAGCTGGGCCTGAAGGCCGGCTCGACCATCAAGGTTGAGGATGCGATTCGCGCCCTCGTCACCAAATCCGCCAATGACGTCGCCATCGTGTTTGCCGAAAAGCTGGGCAGCGGCTCCGAAACAAAGTTCGTCACCAAAATGAACGCCAAGGCCAAGGAACTCGGCATGGCGTCGACCACATTCCGCAACGCGTCGGGCCTGCCCGACAAGCGCCAGATCACCACCGCCCGCGACATGGCGAAGCTGGCTGAGGCCGTCTATGCGGACCACAAGGACCGCTACAATTACTTCTCGCTGTCCTCGTTCACCTGGGGCAAGCGGAAATACGCCAACCACAACGAGCTTCTGCGTAAGGTCGAAGGCGTCGACGGCATCAAAACCGGCTTCACCAACGCGTCTGGCTACAACCTGATGGCTTCGGCCGAGCGTAACGGTCGCCGGGTTATCGCCGTCATGCTGGGCGGAACGACCGGCCGGTCGCGTGACCAGCACGTGGCGGACCTGCTGGAAGCGGCGTTCATGGAACTCAACGGCACGCTGATGGCCGATAGCGACCTGAGGGCGCGGATTGCGTTCGGCGAGCGCGGCAATTCATCGGCGGACGATCTGGCGCTGGCGCAGCTGCGCAAGCTGACGGATGGCGATGCGACGCTGGTTTCGGCGACGGATCCGGCGCTGGTGGCTGCTTTCGACGAATCGGAAAGCACCGAAGAAGGCGATGACGGCTTCGAGGAAGTGTCCGAGGGCGACAGCGAACAGACGTACGATCCGATCGGCGACCTGATCGAAGCCTCGCCGGCGACCACGCAGCTGGGCGCGACGCCGGTGAATGCAACGCAGGTGATCGTTCCGGCTTCGGAAGCAATCCTTCTGAACTCGGCAGCAGCGCCCGTCGCTCAGTCTTTTGAGCAGCCTGCCCTGCCCGCTACGGCGCAATAGTCAGCGGTTTTCCGACTATCTCGCTTGCTTCCGGCGCTTATTCACTTGATGCGCTTCCAGCGCAGGGGCTTGCCGCCATCGCGGCTGACTTCGCCCCGCGCTTCAGCGTCGAGCTGCACGGTCTTGGTCCACCAGCCTTGCGTCGTGCCCCATGTGGCCGCCGACAGCGCCGCTTTCATCAATGCCATCATCTCGGCCTGGGTGACGCCCGGGCCTGACTTCGGCATGACTTTCAGGAAGGCCTTCCGGGCTGCCTCGTACTTGTCGGCGTCGCGCGGATAGGTCTTGCCCGGCGCGTTGACGTTCAACGTCTGAACGACGCGCTTTGCGGGTTTTTTGGCAGGTTTTGCAGGTGTTTTTGCCTTGGCCATGCGCCGAGGCTAGCGCAGGCCGAGACCAGCTAGAAGCTGATTTCCTTGCCTTCGAGGCCGGGCAGCTTGAGCACGATCATGAGATCGCGGATTTCCTGACGGGCGGCGACGTGGCTCATGGTGAAGGCGACGCCTGTGCCCGCATCCGTTAGATCGAGCAGCGACAGGCCCATCGGGAACAGTTCGCGGTAGATCACCCGTTCGGACAGGCCGGGCGAGATGCGGAAGCCGACGCGGCGGGACAGATTGTCCAGTGCTTCGCCGACGCGCTGCTTGTTGCGGGCGTCCAGCGGCGACATGCGGTTGCGCATGACGATCCAGTCGATCGGCTTGCGCGTCTGCTGGGCTTTCTGCTTGCGGCATTCCCAGACGAGTTCGGCGTAGAAGCTGGGGCGCGCGACTTCGAGCGTCTGCGGGTCAACGTCGCCCAGCAGATCGAAGTCCACGAACGAGTCGTTCAGCGGCGTGATGAGCGTGTCGGCTGACGAGTGGGCCAGACGCGACAGGAAGGTGTCGCCGCCCGGGGCGTCGATGATGATGAAATTGCACTTTTCCGACAGGCGCCTGAGGCTTTCGTCGAAATGACGGGCTTCTTCGGCTTCGGCTGCGTCGAGGTCGCGGGCCTGGCTGGCGTCGATGCGGGCGACTTCCGGCATGGGCAGCGGAGCGCCCGTGTTGCGGATCCAGCGCGAGCGGTTCTCGATATAGCGGGCCAGCGAGCGCTGGCGGACGTCGAGGTCCATGACGCCGACGGTCATGCCCATGCGCAGCAGGGCGACGCACAGGTGCATGGCGACGGTGGATTTGCCTGCCCCGCCCTTTTCATTGCCGACAACGATGGTGTGCGCCAGCCGGGTCTGGCCGGCGGCGTCACGATCTGACGTGGCGTTGGGGGCTGTCATGACGGTCAGGACCATTGGATCAGTACGCCCTTATGGGGGCGGCGACACGGCAAGGACCAGCCACTGATGAAAGTTCCACACAGAGAGCCGTGACATCCGCTTCGCTGGCCATGGGGCCAGCCGACAGGCGGGTTTCGGTTCCGATGGCGGCGTAGGCGGGATTGAGGCCCTGCAGCTGATTGGAGGCGGCGAGCTGCTTCCAGCGGGTTTCGGCAGCCGTGCGGTTGGCGAAGGAGCCGAGTTCCGCCTCGTAGAACAGCGAATTGGCCCCGTTCAGGGCCGGCGCGGGCGAATAGAGGTTGGCCAGGCGTGCATTGGCCTCGGCGGCCGGATCGGAGACTTCGCCCGTGATTTCGGACTTCGCCACCGGGATGAACATGCCCTCTGACTCGGGCAGCGGGCCCATTACGTCGAGCGCCTTGCGGAGGTGGACCAGCTGGGAATCCAGCGCGGCGACCTGGGCCTCGAGAGCGGCAATCCGGTCTGTTTCGCTGATGAATTCGGCGCGTGCGGCCATTTGACCTGCTTCAGGCGGCTCGCCGATCAGGGGCTCGGGACGGCCAGCGACGCCTTCAGCGGGCGCAATACGCGCGCACGCGGCGATCGCCAGCGCGGCAACGCTGAACCCGGCAAACCTGAGATAACTGACGAACCACGAACGCATTCCGCGAGGATCGGCAAAGCCGGTTAAGGACCCCTAAAACCCGGCGTCGCCGATCCGATTGATCCACCTTCGGAACGGGCTTAGAAGCGCGCGCCAGAATACCCCGCTTGCCGCGGACTTCTGCTCAGACCGGTTAAGGGGTGAAGCGTGCCGAAGCGTTCCGGTCTTGTTGTTGCCCGCACGCGTGCGGAGGCCCGGGAATGGCATCGCGCGCAGCGTGCGCTCGGCAAACGCATCGCCTTCGCGCCGACCATGGGCGCGCTGCATGACGGCCATCTGAGCCTGATCAAGCTTGGACTCGAAAAGGCCGATGTGGCGGCCTCCTCGATATTTGTGAACCCGACCCAGTTTGCCGCGCACGAGGATCTCGGGACCTATCCGCGCGCGGAGGAGAGCGATCTCGAAAAGCTGGCGGCGGCGGGATGTTCGTTCTGTTACTGCCCTTCCCCGACCGAGATGTATCCGCCAGGGGATTCCACGCGGGTTACAGTGAAAGACCTTTCGCACATTCTCGAGGGCGAGGTGCGGCCGCACTTCTTCGAGGGCGTGGCCAGCGTGGTGAGCCGGCTGTTCCTTCATGTCAGCCCGGACGTGGCCGTATTTGGCGAGAAGGACTACCAGCAGCTTCTGGTCATCAAGCGCATGACGCAGGATCTTGGCTTCGGCATCGAAGTGATTGGCGCGCCGACCCGGCGCGAAGCGGATGGTCTCGCGATGTCGTCCCGCAATGCATACCTCAATGCGGATGAGCGCGCGCAGGCCGCCGCTCTTTCGGGGGTGATGTTTGCGACGGCGGCGAAGCTTGAAGCGGGCGATCCGATCCGCGCATCGACCGATGCCGCGAAAGCTGAATTGCTCGCGGCGGGATTTGCTTCGGTCGATTACGTCGAGGCGCGCCGCGCCGATACGCTGGCGCCGTTCGGCGCAGAGACGTGCCCGGCAGGCGCAAGCGGGCGTCTGCTGTTTGCGGCGCGGATGGGCAAGACACGGCTGATCGACAATATGGGCTTTGTGCGCCGGTAGGCTTGCCTCCCCGTGCGAAGCAAGGGGATGAGAAAACTGATCGGCGTAGCTACCAGGCCAGGGCTTCTTTCAGCGCCTGTTCGAGATCGGCTGACAATGCGGGGCCTTTGCCGTCGACGTCGGGCGGGGCGTCGCCGGGTTCGAGATAGCGCCAGCCCTGGAAGGGGCGCTTCTTGCGGGACTTGGTGCGCACGAGCACGGGGTCGAGGTGGATGCGGCACATGGCCTTGCCATCCTTGTCCTTCACTTCCTCGAAGCCGATGAGCTTCTGGCGGACGATGATGTGGTTCTTGATGACCCAGTAGATCGACCCGCCGGCGAGCATTTCCTCGGCGCGTTTGGGCGTCATGCGGGTGTCGTGGAAGGGGTTGGGCGACTTGCCCTTTTTCTCACGCTCCTTCGTGCGCTTGACCTGCCATTCCGACAGGTCGTCGACAGTGTCGACGCCCACGCAAAGCTTGATCATGTGAAGGGCCATGGCGCGAAGGTAATGGCAGCGGCGGACGCTGCAACCCTTCAGCGGAGATTGGCTGTGAGTGCGGTTGTGTAGGGCGAGGGCTTCGATTCGATATCCTGCCCGCTGTCACCGGCGAATCCGAAGGCAATATCCGTGAGTTCGACGTGGATGCTGCGGGTTTCGCTCATCCCCCACTGCCCGCCGCGGGCGGTGAGATCGTAGGAGGTGACGTAGCTGACATCCCAGCGGGAGGAATACCCGAACTGGTAGGTCTGGTTGTACTGGTCGACCGTCGTGCCGTTATCGAGTTTTACCGGGCGTTCGATGTCGTAGGCGATGGTTTGCAGGTAGCCGTTGCGGGGATCGAGTTGGAGGCGGCCGATCATGCGGGTGGAGAATTCCGCGTCGATCGGGCCATCGTTGATCGAAACCTTGTGGCGGAAGCTGACGGCCATGGAATCGGCGGCGCCGGCAATGCGGGCGTCGCCAAGGCTGACGCGCAGGTCGTCGGCGAAGAGGCGGGTGTCGGCCTGGCCTTCGTCTTTCCAGCCCTGCACGACAGCGTCGAGTTCATCGTTGGCGCCGTGCGACAGGGTGATGACGAAGCGCTTGGCGGGTTCGGCGTAGGGGTCGAATTCGATGCGGCGGACGGCGTTTCCAGCGGTGAGCGTGGCGTGAAACGCGGCGCGCAGGGCCGCTGGCGGCTCAGCAGCATCGAGCGCGCGCTCAAGCGCCTGTTCGGGGGCGAGACCCGCCCACGTAACGGCGAAAAGAAGAAATGCGGGCATGGCTCGCGATCCGTCCCGGTTCCGGGGAGCTCAGTGTCCTATCCAGCCTGCACGGTCGTAGGGGAATGTGGCTGGATTGGGCCGTGGAAGATGAATTCGGTTGGGCGACTGCTGACGGGCAGTTTGCGCCGCGCTTGATGAACAATTCCCGAATCGATGTGTTGCCCGCAGAGCAGACCCGGGACTCGCCCCTCCGGCCCTTCGGGCCGCCTCCCCCGCTTCGCAGGGGAGGACGTAAACTCTATTCCGGGATCGGTTCGAGTTTGACGAGGACGAGGCCTTCGGCGGTTTGTGTGCCGGCGACGGCGGAGACTTCGAGCACCTTGCCGTCGCGCGGGGCCGTGAGCGTGTGTTCCATTTTCATGGCTTCCATCACGACCAGCGGATCGCCCTTCTTCACGTCCTGACCGGCTTTCGCCTTCACGTCGAGAATCTTGCCGGGCATGGGCGAGCGCACATCGTCACCGGCGGCGAGGCCTTCGAGGGCGTTGCCGAATTCGGGACTGCGCAGTGCGACAGCGCGGCCGCGGGTGAAGAGGACCGGGCCGTCGCTGAGATCGCGGACAACGCCGAAAACTTCAGCGCCATCGACGGCGCCGGAGACGACGACGCCTTCGGCGACGGGGACAGTCTCGATGTCGATCTCGAAGCTGTCGCCGAAGATGTGTGCGCGTTCGACGCCGTTGGCGAAGGCGAGTTTTACGGAGCGCGTCTCGCCGCCCATGTCGAACAGGTAGGTGGAGCGTGGCGAGGTGTTGAGGCGGAAACCGTCTGCCGTGTCCCACGGGTCTGCGGCGGCGATGGGCGTAAGGCCGCGCAGCCCGACGGCGCCGAGGATGAGCGTGTCGGCGAGTTCGGCATCGTCCGGCTGGGCGAGTTCGTTGATGTCGGCTTCGACGAGATTGGTGGTGGCGACGCCTTCGCGGAATTCCGGATGGTCGCACAGGTTGGCGAGCATGGCGGCATTGGTGGTGACTGGCCAGACTTCGGCTTCGCGCAGGGCCTGGCCGAGCGCATCGAGCGCGCCATCGCGCGTGGGGGCGTGGGCGATGGCCTTGGCGATCATGCTGTCATAGGTGGCCGGGACGACATCGCCCTCCTCCACCGCGCTGTCGAGGCGGAGGGTGACGCCACCGCCGGGCGGATCGTCGTGGAAGGCGGAGAGATCGAAGACTTCGAGGAAGCCGGACGATGGCAGGAAGCCGCGCGCGGGATCTTCGGCGCAGAGGCGGGCTTCGGCGGCGTGGCCGTTGAGCTTGATGTCCGACTGGGCCGGAAGCTTGCCGCCGGAGGCGACTTTCAGCTGCAGCTCGACAAGATCGAGGCCGGTGATCAGTTCGGTGACGGGGTGTTCGACCTGGAGGCGGGTGTTCATTTCCATGAACCAGAAGCCGTCTGGGCGCAGGGCACCGGATCCGTCGACGATGAACTCGATCGTGCCTGCGTTGCGATAGCCGACGGCCTTCGCGGCCATGAGGGCGGCGTCTGTCATTGCCTTGCGGACGGCGGCGGTCATGCCCGGAGCCGGGGCTTCCTCGATGACTTTCTGGCGGCGGCGTTGCAGCGAGCAGTCGCGTTCGAACAGGTGGATATAGTTGTCGTGATTGTCGCCGAAGACCTGCACTTCGATGTGGCGGGGGCTTTCGATGAACTTTTCGACGAGTACGCGATCATCACCGAAGCTGGCCTTGGCTTCGCGCTGTGCGCTGGTGAGAGCGGCGTCGAATTCTGACTCAGCATCGACGCGGCGCATGCCACGGCCGCCGCCGCCGGCAACGGCCTTGATGAGGACCGGGTAGCCGATCTTCTTCGCGGCGGCTTTCAGGGTTTTCGCGCTCTGGTCTTCACCGTGATAGCCGGGCGTGACGGGGACGCCGTGCTTTTCCATCAGCGCCTTGGCGGCGTCTTTCAGGCCCATCGCGCGGATGGCGGAGGGCGGCGGACCGATCCAGGTGAGGCCGGCCTTGCCGACGGCTTCAGCGAAGCCAGCATTCTCGGACAGGAAGCCATAGCCGGGATGGATGCACTCGGCGCCGGTATCGAGGGCGGCTTCAATGATGCGGTCGCCCTTGAGATAGCTTTCAGCCGCGGCGGCAGCGCCGATCCACACAGCCTCGTCGGCTTCGCGCACGAAGGCGGCTTCCGTATCGGCGTCGGAATAGACCGCGACTGTCCGCATTCCGAGCTTTCGGGCGGTTCGCATGATGCGTCGGGAAATTTCGCCGCGGTTGGCGATCAGGATCGATGAAAACA
>DAIRES010000125.1:1943-9662 GCA_036795465.1 Hyphomonadaceae bacterium | reverse complement strand
CCGAGGAAATCCATTCCCATCGGATCGGCAATCGCCTTGGTCTCTTTCAGGTGTTGTGTGATTTCGGCGCAGGTCTGGTGGATCGTCTCCAGCGGCGCGCCGGACAATTCAAACTGACCGCCCGGCTCAAGGCTCAGGCTCGCCAGGCCCTTCTTCCCGCCGATGATGTTGGCGCCTTCCATGATCGGCGCCCATCCGAACTCCGAGGACATGCCTTCGAGCAATTTCCGGATCGATGCAGGGCCATCATACGGCAAAGGCCGCAGCGTCTTCGTGATGAACCCGAACTTCTCGTGCTCGGTGCCAATCCGCCAGTCAGTCTTTGGCTTCGACCCGCCCTCGAGCCTTTCAACGAGCTCGCGCTTGTCGCGGATACGCGGCGCAGCCTCGTCGATGTCGCGAGTGGGTGTTGTCATTCACAGCGTCCCGGACCGGTCCTCACCAGCCAGATAGGTACGCCCGGATAGGTGCGCCAGCCGGACCCGTCAAATGTTCGATTTGTGAAGGAAAACTATTGTGTGGGAACGCCCTAGCGCCGCCAGTCCCCGCGAATTGCCTGCCATAACGCAAGCGCCGCAACGGCAGCCGTCTCCGCCCGCAGGATGCGTGGACCCAGCCCGACAGGCCGGACAAAGGGAAGATCGCGCAGACGTTTGCGCTCGCGAGGCGAGAAACCGCCTTCCGGTCCGATCAGAATCGCCGCCGGCGAATCCCCGAGGCCCACCAGCACGTCCGCGATCGGGCCTGCCCGGCCAGCCTCGCCGCCCCACGGCCGGCCGCCCTCGTCTCCCGACTCATCGGCGAAGAGCAGCAGGCGCGACGGGTCCCACTTCCCAAGCAGGGCATCCAGCTTTGCCGCCTCGCGCACCGGCGGCACGTCCAGCCGCTCGGTCTGTTCCGCTGCCTCGACGGCCAGCCGCGCCAACCTGTCCACCCGCACATTCTCGGAATTCGTCCGCTCGGTCAGCACCGGCAGGATCTCGGCGACGCCCAGCTCGACCGCCTTTTCGACCAGAAAGTCGGTCCGGTCCTTCTTCAGCGGCGCAAACAGCAGCCACAGGTCAGGCACGCCCGCCTGCTCGCGCACCCGCGCGCCCAGCAGCAGCCGCGCCGTGCTCTTGGTTACCGCCGATACGCTGGCGTCGAATTCGCCATCCCGCCCATTGAACACCCGCACCGGCTCGCCCACGCCAAGGCGCAGCACCCGCGTGAGGTAATGCGCCTGATCGCCATCGATCGGGATATCCGCGCCCTCGCCGAGATCGGGGGCGACATGAAGCCGGGGTGTCGCGCTCATGGCTCTGCGCTATATCGGGCTATCGCTTCCGCGCAAGGACAAGTCGTGACAGAGCCCGCCGCCCCCACCGCACCTGCCGACGCCGTGCGCGGCTCCTGGGTGATGCGCGCGCCTGCTTTCGCCCGGCCTTACCTGCAACTTTCGCGTTACGATCGTCCAGCTGGCTTCTGGCTGCTCGGCCTGCCCTGCCTCATCGGCATGGCTTTGGCCCGCGCACCGGGCGACTTTGAGCCCAGCGACGCATGGCTGGCTGCTCTGTTCATAGTCGGCGCGGTCGCGATGCGCGGCGCGGGCTGTACCTATAACGATATTCTGGATCGCGACATCGACGCGAAAGTGGCGCGCACAGCGCTTCGTCCGCTCCCGTCCGGGGCCGTAACGTTGAAGCGGGCGTGGATATGGCTGCTCGCTCAATGCGGCGTCGGGCTCGCCGTGCTGCTCTGCCTGCCCGATCTGGCCAAGCTGGTGGCGCTCGGGGCCATTCCCATGGTCGCGCTCTATCCGTTGATGAAGCGGATCACCTGGTGGCCGCAGGTCTGGCTCGGCCTCACTTTCAACTGGGGAACGCTCGTCGCAGCGGCGGCGACACAGGGACAGATCACGCAGTCAGACGCCCTGCTTTATGGCGCGCTGATCTTCTGGACGCTCGGCTACGACACGATCTACGCCATTCAGGACCGTGAGGACGACGCACTGATCGGGGTGAAATCGACGGCGCTTCGCTTCGGCGAGCACATCAAGGCCGCTGTCACGGTGATCTACGCCCTCTGCATCGTGCTCGCCCTACTGGCCGGTTACGTCGCGGCCGGTTGGTATGGCGCTGCCGCCGTTGCGCCGTTCGCGCTTCATCTCGTCCAGCAGGCTATCCGCCTCAATCCGGCAAATGGCGGGCTTGCGCTTCTGCTCTTCCGCGCCAATCGCGAGGCAGGCATCCTGTTGTTTGCAGGCTGGGCCTTCATCGCGGCAGCGATATAGCGGATACTTGCCGCTCAGGGCGGAACGGAACAGGTCATGTCTGAACAGAACAAACCGGGGAGTGACCGGAACAACACCAAACTCGCGGCGATCGCTGGCGGGGTCGTGGCGGTTGGAGCCGGGCTTGTGTTGGTCTTCGCCCCCAAGGGCGTGGACAAGCCGGACACGCCCGCGCCGGCAGCAGCAGGTGAAGCCACGACGGACGATGCGATCGTCCAGACGGCTCAGTTCGGGCAATCCGATCCGAACGCTCCCGCGCCGCCTGTTCCGCCATCTGCCGACGGCGCCAGCGTGGTCTCCGCCGACGGCGCCGCGATCAGCTTCGCTGACGAATCCATTTCCTACAGCGCCGCCCTTCCATCCGGCCCCGCGGGCGATCCAAACCTCGCCTATCTGCGCAAGGACGCGCTTTCCTATCTCGCCAACAAGAAGGCGCAGGCCCGCGCCACCTATGACGAGTTCAAGAAGGAAGGAGACGTGCCGCCGACTTTCCCGTGGGAAGTCATGATCCAGTGGGAATACACTGCGAAAGCGGGCGACATCGTCAGCCTGTTCGGGTCGGCCTACGAATACACGGGCGGCGCGCATGGCATGACTTACTTCGACACCCACGTTGCCCGCGCAAACGGCCAGCAGCTGCAAGTCACCGACATGCTCAAGGGCGGGCTGACGCCAGCCGTCGTCATTGCGATCTGTGAAGCTCTAAAGGTCGAGAAGAAAAAACGCACGGACTCGGAGACAATCTACGACGAGCCCATCGTCTGCGCCGGGCCGAACGGCAATGTGAAGATCGAGAAAGCCAAGCTAGCGCTGGCGCCCTCGAACCAGTCCGGAAAATTCGGCGGCATGCAGGTCTATTACGAGGCCTACGAGGTCGGGTCCTATGCCGAGGGCTCCTATGAATTCGTGGTCCAGCAGGAAGTGTTCGCCGAAGACCTGCAGCCGGAATTCAAGCCGCTGTTCGGCGGAACCGCGCCGCCGATAGCCGAGAAGTCCTAGCGGCGCGCGCGGAAGAACGCTTTCAGCATCGCAGACGATTCATCGGCCAGTAGTCCGCTCTCGACCACAGGGCGCGAGTGGCAGGTGGGCTGTTCGAAGAAGCGCGGGCCGTTGGCGACGGCGCCACCCTTCTCGTCAGCTGCGCCATAGACCACCCGGCCGATCCGCGCATGGCTGATGGCCCCCGCGCACATCGCGCACGGCTCCAGCGTCACATACAACGTCAGCCCGGACAGCCGGTAGTTGCCCAGCTTTGCCGCCGCCGACCGAAGCGCCAGTATCTCGGCATGGCCCGTCGGATCGCTCAGCCGGATCGGCTCGTTATAGGCTTCCGCAACAATCGTGCGGCTGGCAGGATCAACCACCACGGCGCCGATCGGCGCTTCGCCTGCGGCGGCGGCGGCCTGCGCCAGCTCCATCGCGCGCCGCATCATCTCAAGGTCGAATTCGTCGGCCATGCCGCCCCATAGCATTTCGGCGGCGGGATGCTAGATCGACGGCCATGCGCATTGTCGGCGGCACACTCAAGGGGCGAACCATCCGCACGCCGGAAGGCCGCGACACTCGTCCAACGTCGGACCGCGCACGCGAAAGCATTTTCAACATCCTCGCCCACGCCGAATGGGCGCCTCCCCTGGAGGGCGCGCGCGTGATCGACGCTTTCGCAGGCTCGGGCGCTCTGGGGTTCGAAGCGATTTCGCGCGGGGGGGCCTTCTGCCTGTTCGTCGAAACCGAAGCAGCGGCGCGCGGCTGCATACGCGACAATGTCGAGGCATTCCAGCTATTCGGGAACACCCGCATCCACCGCCGCTCCGCCACTGACCTTGGACCCAAGCCAGCCGGCCTCGGCGCGCCGTTCGATCTGGTGTTCATGGACCCGCCCTATGCGAACGGGTTGGTTCCGCCTGCGCTCGAGCAACTCCTGCGCGGCCAATGGATCACACCCGATGCGCTCGTCGTGGCCGAGACAGGCGCACACGAACCGCCACTGGAAGCCGTCGGCTGGAACCTGCTCGATGAACGCACCTACGGCGCGGCGCGCGTCTCGTTCCTGCGCGCGAGCGCCTGACCTTTCGGCAACGGCGCGAACGGCGACAGAACGAACGCCAGCAACAGCCCGATCAGCAACAGCTCAACTGCTGCGCCATGCATCAGCTGATCCGGCGACCACACGAACAACGCGATGGACGACGGCCCACTGTCCGCTCCCGCCACGACAAGCGCGCCGATATTGTTGATGAAGTGAAACCCGATAGCCGCCGCCAAACTGCCCGTGCGCCAGACCATCGCCATCATGACCAGACCCATGACCGTTGCGATCACCACGTAATAAAGCGCGTAGGTCTGGTTCCCCGGCGAGTTCGCCGCATGCATCAGGCCGAAGGCCACTGAAGGCAGGAAGCCCCACACAAACGGACTTCTGACCCGCGCCGCGATCTGCTGAGGCAGGTAACCGCGAAACACTAGCTCCTCGCTCGCCGCCTGAATGAACACCACAAGCGCGATCGGGCCGAGCGCCAGCAACCATGTGTTGAGCTCAAGATCGGATCGGCGCGGCGCATTTCCGGAAAGAAAGCTCCACGCGATGCTGACCGCGAGATACCCCGCCGCAATGATGCAACCGACGCCGAACTGCGACAGGCTGAACCTGCGGTTCCAGCCAACCACCGTGTCCAGCTGCCGCTTGTGCAACAGCTTCACCACCGCCCAGACGCCGAACGAAAATCCCCAGATGCTGGCCAGCGCAACCAGAAGCATCACGACAGTGTCGAGATAGGTCAGCGGAATGTCGGCTGTCCCGAACATCGCCTGAAAGGCTTCCGGTTTCACGACCCCCATCCCCACGGCGATCAGGATCAGCACCAGAGACCACGCAAACCACGCCAGCGAGATCAGGATCGCGCCAACCACCGTGCGCCATAACTGCGCCCGCGGCCTTGCCGCATCGACCCACTGCTGAAACGGATGCGCGTCCGGGCTGTCGCTCATGGCAGCAGGATCGTCGCGCCGCTGGTCTTGCGCCCCTCAAGCGCCCGATGCGCGTCCGCCGCATCCTTCAGCGCAAAGCGCTGGCGCACATCGGCCTTCACCGCACCAGACCGCATCGCACCCCACAGCGCCGCCGAGCCACGCTCCAGGTCAGCGCGCTGGTGCGTGAAGTGGAACAGCCCCGGTCGCGTCATGATCAAAGACCCGCCCTGATTCAACCGCCCCGGTGGAATCGGATCAGCCGGACCCGACGCATTGCCATAGGTGATGAACCACCCACGCGTCGCCAGCGACTTCATGCTCTGCTCCGCCGACGTCTTGCCGACGCTGTCATAGACAACCGGCACACCTTTTCCGTCGTTCAGCTCTTTAACGCGCGTGGGAACATCTTCGCTCGCAAGGATCGTCTCCCAGCAGCCATACTCCTTCGCGAGCTTCGCCTTCTCAGGCGTCGAGACGATGCCGATCACCCGGCCGCCCAGCGCATTGGCCCACGGCACAAGGATCGACCCCACGCCGCCCGCCGCAGCCCACACCACAATCGTCTCGCCCGGATTGAGCCGCCTGATCTCGAAGATGAGCATCCACACGGTCAGCCCCTTCAGGAACACCGCCGCCGCTTCCTCGTCCTTCACGAAATCCGGGATCTTGATCATCCGGTCAGCCGGCGCATTGCGCTGCGATGCGTACGAGCCCGGCAGTCCGTTATAGACGACCCGGTCACCCACTTTCAGGTTCGCCACACCATCGCCCAGCGCCTCGACCACGCCCGCCGCCTCAACGCCCAGCACAGCTGGCGTCGGGCCCGGATAGAGCCCCGTGCGCGTATAGACATCGATGAAGTTCAGCCCGATCGCGGTATGGCGCACCCGCACCTGTCCGGCGGCTGGCGCGTCCAGCGCCACCTGCGCGAACTTCATCTCTTCCGGCCCACCATGCTTGTGGATGCGGACAACGTCGGCTGTGGACATGGGATCCTCGTCAGGTTGCCGAAGCGGCTCAGACTCGTATCTAACCCGTTCCATGGACTTGTTCGACCCAGCCATCGTTGAGATTCTCTGCGGAATTGATGAAGCCGGGCGCGGCCCCCTCGCCGGCCCCGTCTGCGCCGCCGCCGTCATCCTCGACCCGAAACGCCCGATCGAGGGCCTCAACGACTCGAAACAGCTCTCCGAAAAGCGCCGCGACGCGCTTGCGCCGCAGATCCGTGAGCGCGCTATCGCCTGGGCTGTCGGCTGGGCCAGCGTCGAGGAAATCGACGAATTCAACATCCGTCAGGCCAACTTCCGCGCCATGAAGCGCGCCTTTGCCGGCCTTGGCGTCCGCCCCACCCACGCCCTCGTCGACGGTAAAGACCCGCCCCCGCTGGCATGCAAGATCACCTGCATCATCGGCGGCGACGCGCTGGAGCCCTGCATCTCCGCTGCCTCCATCCTCGCCAAGACGGCGCGCGACGCGCACATGGTCGAACTCTGCGCGCAATATCCCGGCTACGGCTTCTCGAAGCACAAGGGTTATGGCTCAGCCGTGCACATGGAAGCGCTGAAGCGCCTCGGCCCAAGCCCGGTTCACCGCCGCACCTTTGCGCCTGTGCGAGCGCTGCTTGAAAACGCTGACTAGCGCCGCCCGAACAGCTTCTCGATATCCGCCAGCTTCAGCTCGACATAAGTCGGCCGCCCGTGATTGCACTGGCCGGAGTGCGGCGTCACTTCCATCTGGCGCAGCAGCGCGTTCATCTCGTCCGCCGTCAGCCTCCGCCCCGCCCGCACGGAACCGCGACAGGCCATGTTGCCCATCACCTCTTCCATGCGCTCTTTCAGCGCGAGCCCGGCCTCATACTCCGCGAAGTCATCGGCCAGATCGCGGATCAGTCCCTTCACATCCATCTCGCCAAAGATCGCCGGCGTCGCGCGAACCGCCACCGCCCCACGCCCGAACGGCTCAACCTCCAGCCCCATCGCCAGAAGCTCGTCCGCACGATCCAGCACGCGCAGCGCTTCTTCTTCCGACAGCTCGACAATCTCGGGGATCAGCAGCGCCTGACGCTTCACGCCATCGCCCGCCATCTGCGTCTTCATGCGCTCATAGACCAGCCGCTCGTGCGCTGCGTGCTGATCCACGATCACCATGCCGTCCGCCGTCTGCGCGATGATATACGTCTCATGCACCTGCGCCCGCGCCACACCGAGCGGCGGGGTCTCGGCCGGCATGTCCTGCGTGGGCTCAACGCGCGCGCTCGGTACGCCAGCAAAGCCATCAAACGCCGCCGGCTGGTTGTCCGACATCGACGGATAGCTTGTTGTATAGTCCAGCCCGCCAACCACCGGCCGCGCCGGGCTCCAGCTCGCCTTGGGCGAGCCCCACGGAAGGGCCGGCGCTACATGGCTCGTCGCCGCGCCCAGTGCCGCGCCCGCCACTGTCGTGCTCGCCCGATGTCCCGCCGCCGCCAGCGCATGGCG
>DAIRES010000125.1:0-1843 GCA_036795465.1 Hyphomonadaceae bacterium | reverse complement strand
AGACGCGCCTCATCACCCTGCTCGGCTTGCAGCTTGATGACAGTCCGCTCTTCCGTTTCCAGATGGAAAGCCACGTCCGGCCGCGCCAGCGCCAGCCTGCGCACCGCATCGGCGATCGCCTGCGCCTCCGACCGTTCCGTCTTCATGAACTTCAGACGCGCCGGCGTCGCATAGAAAAGATCGCGCACGTCCACGCGGGTTCCGTTGCTGGTCAGCCCACTCCACGCGGCAGGCTTCGGCCCCGCCACGCGTCCGGCATCAACGTCGATTTCGAAGGCCCCATCCGCACCCTTTGCACGGCTCAGGATTGCGAGGCGCGACACCGAACCTATCGACGGCAGGGCCTCGCCACGGAATCCCATCGTGCGGATATCCAGCAGGTCGACATGCCCGTCATCGTCAGCGGCCAGCTTCGAGGTGGCATGCCGCTCGATCGCCACAGGCAGCTCATCGGCGCTCATGCCGTGGCCATCGTCCTCGATCATCAGGCGCGTCAACCCGCTGCCTTCGATGCGCACGCGCACCGACCGGGCGCCGGCATCCAGAGCGTTTTCAATCAGTTCCTTGGCCGCGGCCGCGGGCCGCTCAACCACCTCGCCGGCGGCAATGCGGTTCACCGCCTCCGGCGGCAGCCGGCGGATCTTTCCGGACGGGGGTTTCAGGGCTGATTCGGCCATCGGCCGACCGTAAACCGCAATGCAGGAGCCACGAAGCTGGAAAGCTCACGCGCGTGTCATGCCCTGTGGGCAACCCAGATCATTGCCGTGACGCGCCGGCTCAACTAGTTTCCGCGCAACAAAAAGCAGCACCGACTGCTGGGGAGAGAAAAAATCATGCGCAAACTCGTGATGTCGCTATGCGTTGCGGCAGGCGCACTCATGTCCGGCTGCAACGACGCAGCGCGGTCAGCCGACGCGACCGAAGCACCCGTTGAAATCGGCACAGCCTCCGTGAACGCGGACCGCCTCCTCAACGCAGACAAGGAGCCCGGCTCCTGGCTCTCCGCAGCGCGCACCTACGACGAGCAGCGCTTCAGCCCGCTCGACCAGATCAACGACACCAACGTCAAACAGCTCGGCCTGTCCTGGTACGCCGATATCGACACGGAGCGCGGTCAGGAATCCACGCCCATCATCGTCGATGGCGTCATGTATCTCACCACCGCCTGGAGCATGGTGAAGGCCTACGACATCAAGACCGGCGCAAAGCTGTGGCAGTACGATCCCGACGTCACCAAGAACAAGGCGGCTGACGCGTGCTGCGATGTGGTGAACCGCGGCGTCGCTGCGTGGAAAGGCAAGATCTATCTCGGCACGCTCGACGGCCGCCTGGTCGCGCTCGATGGCAAGACAGGCAAGGTCATCTGGGACAAGCAGACGACCGACACCAACCTGCCCTACACCATCACCGGCGTTCCGCGCATCATCAATGGCAAGGTCATCATCGGTAACGGCGGCGCTGAGTATCGCGTGCGCGGCTACGTCACCGCGTATGATTCAGAAACCGGCGAACAGCTCTGGCGCTGGTACTCAGTGCCCGGCGATCCGTCGAAACCCTACGAGCAACCTGAACTCGCCGAAGCCGCCAAAACCTGGAAGGGCGACTTCTACTGGCAGATCGGCGGCGGCGGCACCGTCTGGGATGGCATGGCGTATGACGCCGCCCTCGACACGATCTATGTCGGCACCGGCAACGGCAATCCGTGGAACCAGTCGATCCGCTCACCCGGCGGCGGCGACAACCTCTACCTGTCGTCCATCGTCGCGCTCGATCCCAACACCGGCAAGTACAAGTGGCACTACCAGACCACGCCCGGCGAAACGTGGGACTACACGGCGACGCA
>DAIRES010000354.1:0-1892 GCA_036795465.1 Hyphomonadaceae bacterium | reverse complement strand
AACTACAAGAAAGCGATCGAAGCCGGCCTGCTGAAAATCCTGTCCAAGATGGGCATCAGCGTCATCTCGTCTTACCGGGGCGGCTACAACTTCGAAGCGCTCGGCCTATCCCGTGCACTCGTGGCCGATTACTTCCCTGGTATGACCAGCCGGATCTCCGGCATCGGTCTCGCGGGCCTGCAGCGCAAGGCGATCGAGCTTCACGCGAAGGCGTGGAACACATCCGTCGCCGTCCTGCCGATCGGCGGCTTCTATCGTGTCCGCGCCAGTGGCGACACCCACGCGCTGTCGGGCGAACTGATCCACGCGCTGCAACACGCCTGCGACACCAACTCGTATGCCGCGTTCCGCAAATACTCGAAGCTCGCCAACGCGCGGAAGAAAATGGTGCAGCTGCGCGACCTGCTCGATTTCAAGCCGCAGCCCAAGCCTGCCACGCTGCACGAAGTCCAGTCGGTCAACGAGATCCGCAAACGCTTCGTCACGCCCGGCATGTCGCTCGGCGCGCTCGGCCCTGAAGCTCACGGCACGCTGAACATCGCCATGAACCGCATCGGCGCAAAGTCCGTCTCGGGCGAAGGCGGCGAAGTGCGCGAGCGCTACAAGCCGATGCCGAACGGCGATAACGCCAACTCGATGATCAAGCAGGTCGCTTCAGGCCGCTTCGGCGTCACGGCGGAGTATCTCAACAACTGCAAGGAACTCGAGATCAAGGTCGCGCAGGGCGCAAAGCCCGGCGAAGGCGGCCAGCTGCCCGGCTTCAAGGTCACCGAGTTCATCGCGCGCAACCGCTATGCGACTCCCGGCGTGATGCTGATCTCGCCGCCGCCGCACCACGACATCTATTCGATCGAGGACCTTGCCCAGCTCATCTACGACCTGAAGCAGATCAACCCCGAATGTCGCGTCTGCGTGAAACTCGTCTCGCGCTCCGGCGTTGGCACGATTGCGGCGGGCGTCGCGAAAGCCAAAGCCGACGTCATCCTGATCGCCGGCCATGTCGGCGGCACGGGCGCGTCTCCGCAGTCCTCGATCAAGTTCGCCGGCCTGCCGTGGGAGATCGGCCTTGCCGAAGCCCATCACGTGCTCACGCTCAACAACCTGCGCGATCAGGTCACGCTGCGCACCGATGGCGGCCTGCGCACCGGCCGCGACATCGTCATGGCCGCGATGCTCGGCGCCGAGGAATACGGCATCGGCACAGCATCGCTGCTCGCCATGGGCTGCATCATGGTGCGCCAGTGCCATTCCAACACCTGCCCCGTCGGCGTCTGCACGCAGGACGAACGCCTCCGCGCCAAGTTCACCGGCACGGCTGACAAGGTCGTCAACCTCATGACCTTCATCGCCGAGGAAGTCCGCGAAATCCTCGCCGAGCTGGGCTTCACGCGTCTCGACGAAGTGATCGGTCGCACCGACCTGCTCCATCAGGTCTCTCGCGGCTCCGCCATGCTCGACGACCTTGATCTCTCGCCACTGCTCGTGCGCGCAGACCCGGAAGCGCGCGTCACCTACAAGCCGACGCTGCGCAACGAAGTCCCCGCCGCGCTCGACGAACAGATCCTCCGCGACGGCGCACCCTTCTTCGAGCGCGGCGAGAAGATGCAGCTCGACTATCACGTCCGCAACGTGCAGCGCGCCATCGGCACGCGTGCGTCGTCTCACATCGTGCGCAAGTACGGAATGGATGGCCTGCCGGAAGATCGCCTCTGGGTCACGCTCGAAGGATCATGCGGCCAGTCGCTCGGCGCCTTCGGCGTCAAAGGGCTGACGCTCGAAGTGATCGGCGATTCCAACGACTATGTCGGCAAGGGCCTGTCAGGCGCCACCATCATCATCCGCCCGCCATCGACTGCGCGTTATGTCGCCAAGGACAACACCATCATCGGCAA
>DAIRES010000353.1:0-1896 GCA_036795465.1 Hyphomonadaceae bacterium | reverse complement strand
CGTCCGAACATCGACAAGCACGATTACGAAGTGAAGGGTCGCTCGATCCGCCGCTTCTTCGAGGAAGGCGACAAGGTGAAGATCACCATGCGCTTCCGCGGCCGTGAAATGGCGCACCAGCACATCGGCATGGAATTGCTTGCCAAGGTGAAAGCCGAATTCGCCGACGTCGCGAAGGTCGAGTCCGAACCGAGGCTCGAAGGCCGCCAGATGGTGATGGTTCTGTCGCCGCGCTGATACAGCCGCCACCATAATGTCCTGCATTGAAGGGCCGGAACGATGATCAGGATTTTATCCGCAGCCATCGTTCCGGCCCTTCTGCTTGCGGGCTGTGGCGATCCGCCAAAGACGGAAGCCGCCCCTGCAGTAGCGGAAGCGCCGGCGGCGACGCTCGCTGCCCCGCCCACTGACCAGACCTTCGAAGACGTCGTCGCGAACTTTGACGGGACAAAGCAGCATCTCGTCTGGGTCCTGCCGCCCGGCGTGATCGCCAACGGGCCATTTGGCGCGCGCGTCATCGTCAAGGCAGACGGCGCCGCCGAACTCGATACCGTCATCCCGCTGACGGCGGAAAAACCGGCGGCCGGCTCGCGTCCGGAATATCCCGCCGGCGCGGAAGTGCTGCGCCTGTCCACCGACGCAAGCTATCCGCAACGCCTTGAGGAAATCCGCAACGTCATGAGCGGCATTACGGAACGGCTGGGCCCGGGCCACGGCGAGCTCATGATCACCAATGATTTCAAGACCCAGATCGCGGACGCCTTCCGCGAAGCCTATTGCGTCCAGCGCAAGCTTCCGCCCATCGCCATCTACCTTGAACAGGGCGAGCCTTCGACCTTGCAGCAACTGCCACTCGGCGGCGGCGAAGACATCCTGCAATCGGCGATCCTTGCCGCGTGCGGTGCCCCGCCGACCTGACCGCAGGGCGATCCGGTATTCATTGCGCGGAAGACACAGACTAACTGACGGTTCACTTGAAGCGCGCGAAGAGCGCTCTACTCTCCTCGCCATGAAAAACACATTCCTCGCAGTTGTCGCCGGGATCGCGCTGATGGCGTGCTCGCCGTCGACCGAGCCCACCCCCGCAGCTCCCGTCGAGCCCGCAGCGGCCGCGCCTGTCGAACCGGCTCCGCCGGTCGCAACGCCGACCGATCCCGCCACGGCTGACACCTGCAACATGGCGCAGTACGCCGCGCTGATCGGCAAGCCGGTCACCGATGCTGGCGTGCCGGCAGCTGGTCCGTCCGTACGCATCATCAAGCCGGGCGATCAGGTGACGATGGATTTCTCCGAAGCACGTCTCAACATCGATGTTGACGCCGCCGGCGTCATCACCGGCCTTCGCTGCGGTTGATCCGCGATCTCTCGCAACTGCTTGAGCGCCCGCGACGCCATGCGTTGCGGGCGTTTCCATTCAAGGTGATGCAATGAAACATGGTCTCGTTCTTCTGGCATTTGCCGCCATGGCCGCCTGCACGACCACGCCCGCCTCAATCCCGGCGAAGGGTCCGAACGCAAGCGAACCTGCTGTGATGCCACTGGAGCAAGCAGATGCGTGCAAGGCAAAGTCTTATCAGGGGCTGATCGGCAAACCCGCAACCGACTCCGGCGTCCCGCCGGCGGGCCGCCTTGTGCGCCATATCCGGCCAGACTCGATCGTGACGATGGACTATGTGTTCGCTCGCCTGAACATCGAGATCGACACGCGCGATATCGTCACCGCGGTCCGCTGCGGCTAGCGACAAGCGCGTCCGTTTGCTCACTCAACAAGACTGCGGTAAGGCAGTCGGCATTGCCGGGGCCGGTCGAAGAGCATGAGGAATCGCAGGTGACGCGGCAATTCCTCGTCTTCGCGGACAAGATGTTCGCGCCGTCCGAAGGCTTCATCCAGAACGC
>DAIRES010000124.1:4846-9734 GCA_036795465.1 Hyphomonadaceae bacterium | reverse complement strand
TTACGACGACTGCTGCGGCGTTTGCGGAGCGGTCGGCTGTTCCGTGACCGGAGCAGCTGCTTCGGTCGGCTCCGGTTTCGGCCCGGTCGTGCAGCAACGGATCTGCATTTCGAGAACCTGGTCGTTGAAGCGGCAACCTTCGTCGCTGATCTCACGCAGGATCGACGGAGCGCCGGCGCGATAGGTGAAGCGCGTCTGCACGCACGACTGGACTTTATAGCCCGTGCCGCACGAACCGACTTTCGACTTCTGAACCGTCTTGGTTTCGCAGTTGAAAGCAGCCTGCGTCATGGCGGCGTCAGCAGCGGCCTTGGCGGCGTCGGCCGAAGCCTGGGCCGAGTTGGCGCGCGACAGCGCGCTGTCAGCAATCTGACGCGCCTGGCTGAGGCTCATGTTCGTTTCGGAGAGCGCGCGCTTCTGACCGTCGACTTCGACGTTCACCTTGCACACGTCCTTGTTCACGTTGTCAGGGTTCGAGCAGTACTCGACCACAGTCATGTCTTCGGGAATCTGCTGGCACGCGGCAGCGGAAAGCGCCATGGCGACCGCAGCTGCGATCATTCTGAAATTCATACTGATTATCCTCCATCACCTTGGCGGAACATGGATCAGCCGGGTAATGCGGCAAGTGAAACAACCGCAAGCCTTCGCGCGGTCAGCCGCCCGCAATGCACCTCACACGCGATGCGCGGATGCGATAAATGCGATTTCCGATTACGCCGAGTTCATCCGCGTCCGGACAATCCTGATTCAATAGCGATTCCGCTCGAGGACGCCGCGCAGGCGACCAACCACCCTGGCGCTGCACGGGATCGACGGCGCCGCTGCATGAAATTTTGCTCACGCACGCGCGCTCCGTCGATTTCCGCGCCTACTCCCTTGCAAGCGCCTCGATCGGATCGAGTTTCGACGCACTTCGCGCCGGCAGGAAGCCGAACGCGACGCCGATCGCTGTCGAGCACGCGAACGCCATCACGATCGACGCAAGGGAGTAGTCCAGCACGAAGGACGAATTGAACAACGGGAAGATCACGCCGAAACTCAGCGCCAGCCCGACACCCAGCGCGCCGCCGATCATGCACACCAGCACCGCTTCGATCAGGAACTGCTGCATGATGTCGCCCTGCCGCGCGCCCACTGCCATCCGCACGCCGATCTCCTTCACGCGCTCGGTCACCGACACGAGCATGATGTTCATCACGCCGATCCCGCCGACGATCAGCGAGATAACCGCGATCGATGCGATCAGCAGCGTCAGCGTTCCTGTCGTCTGTTCGATCGACTGACGGATCTCGTCCGTATTGTTGAGATAGAAGTCCGTCGTTCCATGCCGGCTGGCCAGCAGGGTCGTGATCCCCGCCTGCGCCGCATCCATCGACGCATTGTCGCTCACACGCACGGTTATCCCGCGCAGGTATGACTGCCCCAGCAAGCGCCGCATCACGGATGTATAAGGCGCATAGACATTCAGCTGATCCGCGCCGAACCCGCTCGACGCAGATTTCGCCACGCCCACCACGCGCGCCGGCATCTGCCCCACCAGGATCACCTGCCCGATCGGATCGGTTCCGTCCGCAAACAGGGTGTCGCGTGTATTCGGATCAATCACCACATCCTGCGACAGCGTCGACACGCTCTCCGCAGAAATCAGGCTGCCCGAAACCAGCTGCATTCCCCGCACGCGGAAATACTGGTCGCCAACGCCATTCACGGTCGCCGATGTCTCGACATTCCCGCGCCGCAGCGTGGCGCTCGTGCTCACCGTCGGCGTCACGCTGTCGACATAGGATTGCTGCGCGATCGCATCCGCGTCCGCCACGGTCAGCGTCCGCGTCGCCGAAGCGCGCCTGTCGCCAAAGCCCGTACCCGGCCTCACATCGATCGTATTCGTTCCCAGTGCGCTGATATTCGCCAGCACCTGCTTGCGTGATCCCTCGCCCAGCGCCACGACAGACACCACCGCCGCAATACCGATGATGATGCCCAGCATCGTCAGGAACGTCCGCAGCTTGTGCGCGCGCATCGCACGCAGCGCCATGCGGAAAGCCTCATTGAACCTGTCGCGCCAGCTCGCGGCGCCCTGCGTCAGCTCTGCATGCGGCTTGTCGTCGATCGCAGCCAGGCTCACCCCTGCCTTGCGCGTGTCGGAAACAATCACGCCATCGCGGATCTCGATGATCCGGTCGGCGTGTTCCGCCACATGCATGTCATGGGTCACGATGATGATCGTGCGTCCCTCGGCATTCAGCTGTCGAAGGATGCCCATCACCTCTTCGCCCGTCGTCGTATCCAGCGCGCCTGTCGGCTCGTCCGCCAGGATCACGTCGCCGCCATTGATCAGCGCACGCGCGATAGACACGCGCTGCTGCTGGCCGCCCGAAAGCTGGTTCGGCGTATGCCCCGCACGATCCTTCAGGCCCAGCCGCGCCAGAAGCTTCTTCGCCTCCGCCCGTCGCTCGGCCGGCGGACGGCCCAGATAGATCGCGGGCGTTTCCACGTTGCCCGCCGCCGTCAGGTCAGACAGCAGGTGATAGCGCTGGAAGATGAACCCGAAATGCTCGCGGCGCAGCGCCGCCAGATCATCCGGCGCCATGTCGCGCGTATCCCGCCCCAGCACGCGATACGTGCCGGAGGTCGCCCGGTCGAGGCAACCGAGAATGTTCATCAGCGTCGACTTGCCCGAACCAGACGAGCCCACGATGGCGACCATCTCGCCATGCTCGATGGTGAGGCTCACATTCTTCAGCGCCACGACAACTTCGTCGCCAGCCGGAAACTCGCGCGTCACATTCCTGAGTTCGATCAGCGCCGGGCCCGACCGCTTCACGGGCCGCGCGGGTTGTTCGTAGAAGGTCGATTGATCTGCCGGGGTCATGGACGCGGGCCTCCGCCACCCATCCCGCGACGGCTGCCGCCGCCGGTCAGCGGATTGCTGTTCTGGCCTTGCGAGCGCGATGCCTTCTGGTCAGCCGTAACTTCGGCCACGACGATCTTCTCGCCTTCCTTCAGGCCATCCGTGATCTGCGCCGTGACGTTGGTGTTGATGCCCACCTTCACCGCGCGCTGTTCGATCTCGCCATTCTCCTTCACGACCTTGGCGAAATACCCCTGGCGCCCGCGGCGCTCCAGCGCGGAGGACGGAACAGTCAGCGCATTCTTCGCCGACGCCTGCACGATATAGACCTGCGCCGTCATGCCGGTCTTCAGCTTGCCGTCTGCATTGTCCACATCGAACAGGCCGTTGTAATAAACCGCGCTGGCCGAGCTCGAGGACGTCGACGACGATGTCGACTCGATCGACGCGGGCGCCGGCGCAACCGTGCGCAGCTTCGCATAGTGGCGCTTGGTCGAATCGCCGAGCGTGGTGAAATAGACGTCCTGCCCCGCTTCGACCTTCTCGACGTCCGCCTCCGAAATCTCGGCGCTGACCGTCATCTTGCCGAGCTGCGCCAGCATGACGATTGTCGGCGCTGACTGGTTGGCGTTCACCGTCTGGCCTTCTTCAGTCACGACCGCGACGATCGTGCCATCCATCGGCGCGACAATCTTGGTGTAGCCAAGGTTCGTCTCGGCCGTGTTCAGCGTCAGGTTGGCCTGCTTGATCTGCGCATTCGCCGCCGCGATGCTGGCCCGCGCATTCGCGAGCTGCGACTCAGCCGATTCAAAATCCGATTTGGCGGCGGCGCCCTGCTCATAAAGGCGCTTCTGCCGCTCATAATTCAGCTGCGCCTGCGTGAGATCGGCGGCAGCAGCAGACCTCTGGGCCGTCACGTTGGACAACCCGGCCTGCGCATTGCTCACCGTGTTGATCTGGTTGCGTGAATCAATGTCGGCAATCGGATCGCCGGCCTTCACCGTGTCGCCCAGCTCGACATAAAGCTTCTTCACCTGGCCCGAAGCCTGCGCGCCCACGCTCACCAGCTTGGCCGGCTCCAGCACGCCCGTCGCCAGAACCGTCTGCTCGACATCGCCGCGCATGACGCTCGCTGTCACGATATCCGGCTTCTTCGCGTTGAACGGATTGAACACCACCGCCAGCGCGATCAGCGCCAGCACCGCGCCGCCCAGCAACAATGGCCGGCGCTTTACGCCTGACACCATGGCGGCAAAGCCCCTTTCGGCGCTTCATCCTGCCTGTCGATCGTATCGACCGCGTCGGGAAGCAGTTCGTCTGTCGTGGCGGGCATCGGGGAGGCCTCTTGCGTTGTCATCGCTTGTTCAACGCAGATGTGGGGCCTTCCTTTCCCTGAATGATGGCGCAGAGCGTAACATTTCATGCCGCGCCGGGCGCTTGAGACAGCCCGTTACAAGTCTCGCGACCTTGTGTCTGCGAAAGCCTGAACGCCCGTTCAGCCTCACCCGTTGCGGCGACAGCACGAAAATCACGCCCGTAAAATCAGACGCTGCATTTTCGTGTCACCTCGTCGTGAGGTATGTCGCGCGATGTATCAGACCCCCGCCACGTCCGGCCCACTGCGACAGGTTGCGACACTGATGAACGCAAATAGACAACGGTCATAAGCGCCGTTCACCTGCTCAGGCGTTCTCTGATCCCAGTCCACGACGCCACTCCTCCCCGGCGCCAGCGGATCTGGAAAAGGAGACCAGACATGAAACGCTTCATCCTCGCCGCCACCGCTCTTATGACGGTCGCAGCTCCCCTCGCCGCCCCGGCCGCCATGGCGCAGCCCCGCGGCTACGAGCAATCGTACAACCAGCGCGGCCATGATTATCGCGACGACCGCCGCGATGATCGTCGCGACAGCCGCGCCACGAACCACAACTACAGATCGCAATGGCGCGACACCCGGCCGAACGCCCGCTGGGACACGCGCATCCACAACGGCTATTATGTGAAAAACGTCTGGTATGTCGGCCAGCCCCCGGC
>DAIRES010000124.1:3463-4746 GCA_036795465.1 Hyphomonadaceae bacterium | reverse complement strand
TTTGACTCGACCTCTCCCGGCGTGGCGCACGGCCATGATACGGGCCTTGTCATCCTGTCATTCCTGATCGCGGCGCTTGCCTCATTCTGCTCGCTCGACATGGCCGAACGCATGCGGGCGTCCGAAGGCCGCACGCGCATGTTCTGGCTCGTCATGGCCGGCATCACGCTCGGCGGCGGCATCTGGTCGATGCACTTCATCGGCATGACCGCGTTCCACTCGCCCATCGAACAGGGCTACGACCCCGGCCTCACGCTTCTCTCCGGTCTCATCGCCGTCGTCGCTGTCACGGCCGGCCTTGCAGCCCTTGGCCGAAAGCCCAGCCTGCTCCGCCTTGTCGGCGCGGGCGCGTTTGTCGGCATGGGCGTTGTCGTCATGCACTACATGGGCATGAGCGCCATGAAGATCGCCGGCGAAGTCGCCTACCGCCCCGATCTCTTCTCCGCCTCCGTCGTGATTGCGCTAACCGCCGCCACCGTGGCGCTGTGGCTTGCCGCCAACCTCACCCTGCTCTGGCAACGTGCCGGCGCCGCCATCGTCATGGCCGTCGCCATCTGCGGCATGCACTACACCGGCATGATGGGCACCGTCCTCATCGCCGCCCCGGTCGTCACCCCGGATGAAGCGCTCTTCTCCAAGACCGTGCTCGCCACGTTCGTCGCGATCAGCACGGGCTGCTTCGTCGCCATCGCGCTAGTGCTCGCCTTCATCGACCGCCGCCTCGAGGCCAACTCGGTCCTGGAAGCCCAGCGCCTGCGCGAACTCAACGCCGACCTCGAACACGCCCGCCGCGAGGCTGAAGCCGCCAACCGCGCCAAATCGGCCTTCCTCGCCACCATGAGCCACGAGATCCGCACGCCGATGAACGGCGTCCTGGGTATGCTGGAAGTCACGCTCCGCAAGCGCATCGACGAGACCATGCGCGACCACCTCACCCTCGCCCGCGACAGCGCGGTGAACCTGCTCACCATCCTCAACGACATTCTCGACTATTCGAAACTCGAAGCCGGCCAGCTCCAGCTCGAACGGATGCCGTTCAGCGCCCGCCAGATCGCCGACGAAATCTCATCCATGCTGACCTCCAGCATCGCCCAGAAGAAGGTAATGATGGACGTCTCCATCGATCCGCTGGTGCCCGCCTGGATCGTCGGAGACCCGACGCGCTTCCGCCAGATCCTGCTCAACCTCGCCTCCAACGGCGTGAAGTTCACCGACGCTGGCTCCATCTCGATCCGCATCGGCTATCTCGATGGAGAGCCGCCCCACATCCTGCGCGTCGAAGT
>DAIRES010000124.1:0-3363 GCA_036795465.1 Hyphomonadaceae bacterium | reverse complement strand
TACTTCCCGTCCATCAGCTTGCGCGACAGGTACGTGAACTCCAGCGCAGCCCGCTTCGCAGCTTCACGCTGGTTGGCCGCCGCCGAGTGCCCGCCGTCTATGTTCTCGTAATACAGGAACGGCTTGCCCGTTTCCTCCAGACGCTTCGCCAGCTTGCGCGCATGGCCCGGATGCACACGGTCATCTTTGGTCGACGTCTCGAAATAGATTTCGGGATACGTCTTCGCCGGATCGACATTGTGATACGGCGACAGCTTCTCGAGGAAGGCTCGCTCTTCGGGCACATCCGGATCGCCATACTCGTCCATCCACGACGCGCCCGCCAACAGCAGGTGATAGCGCAGCATGTCCAGCAGCGGCACCTGGCAGACAATCGCCCTGAACAGGTCCGGCCGCTGCGTGAACATCACGCCCATCAGCAGCCCGCCATTCGAGCCGCCCATCGCGCCAAGCTTCTCCTTCGACGTGATCTTCTTCGCGATCACATCCTCGGCCACCGCGATGAAGTCGTCATAAACCACCTGACGCTTGGTCTTCAGACCCGCCTGATGCCAGGCCGGGCCGAACTCACCGCCGCCACGGATGTTCGCCATCACATAGACGCCGCCCTGCTCCAGCCACAGCTTGCCCACCGTGCCCGAATAGCCCGGCGTCTGGCTCACCTGGAAACCGCCATAGCCATAGACCAGCGTCGGGTTCGAACCGTCGTACTTGATGTCCTTTTTCCGCACGACGAAGTACGGCACTTTCGTTCCATCCTTCGATGTGGCGTCGAACTGGTCGACCACCATGCTCGATGCGTCGAACCACGCCGGCAACGCCTTGATCTGCGACAGCGCCCCGCTCGCCGTGTCGTAAGTGAACAGCGAATCCGGCGACAGGTATCCGTCAAAGCCCAGGAACGCCGTCGCCTCTTCCACATCGGCGAAGATCACGCCCGCCGATCCGTTCGGCGGCAGCGGCACTTCCTTGCTCGTCCAGCCCGACGGACCCTTGCGATACGCCATCACCTTCACGACGACATTGTCGGAGATGTTCACCAGCAGCTCGTTCTTCGTGATGCCCACGCCCTGCAGCGCCTGCTTCGGCGTCGGGCGGAACACCAGCTCCACCTTCGGCAGTTTGCCCGTCGCGACGAACTCGCCCCACTTGTAGCCGATCAGGTCGCCCGACTTGAACGGACCCTGCCCCTCAGGCGCCCAATCCTCCTCGATCGTCGCGATCAGCGTATCCGCGAACACGCCCTGCGGGCTCGCCTTCTCCGGCAGCGGAATCTTCACCGGCTCCGCCCCGTCGCGGAACAGCACATAGCTCGACGTGAAGAACGTCTCCGCACGCGATGCGCCGAACCAGCGCTTGCCGTGCTCGTCCTCCAGCGCGAAGGCCGACGCCGCCACATCTTTCACGTCGCCGCGATAGACCTCCACCGCCTGCCCCAGCGCCTCGCCGCGCTTCAGCTGCTTCACCACGAACGGATAGCCGCTCTCGGTCAGCGAGGGCGTGTCCCCGCCCCAGTCGGTCGCGATCAGAAGCGTGTCCTTGTCCTGCCAGGTGATCGAGCTCTTGGCCTCCGGGATATCGAACCCGCCCGCCACGAACGCCGCCTTCGCTCCGCCCTGCGCGATCGAATACTCGCGCACGCGCGCCGCATCCTTGCCGCCATCCGACAGCGATAGCAGGCAATCCACATTCTCCGGCGGCAGGCAGTTCACGCCCTTGTAAACCCAGTTCGCGCCCTCCGCCTTCGACAGCGCGTCGAGATCGAGCAGCGTCTCCCACACGGGCTGGGCCTTCGCATATTCGGCCACCGGCGTGCGCCGCCACAGGCCGCGCTCATGCGCCTCGTCCTGCCAGAAGTTATAAACGTACCCGCCCCGGATCGACCCATACGGAATCCGCTCCGCCGATGTCGCGATCTTCAGCGCCGCCTCGTAATACCCCGCATACCGCGCATCCCCCTCCAGCACCTTCAGCGACCGCTCATTCTGCGCCCGCACCCAGTCCAGCGCCTGCGCGCCCTCCACCTCTTCCAGATAGAGATGCGCATCCGAATTCGGATCGAGCGGATTGCTGGTCACTTTTGTATCCTCAACTGGATTGCACGCTCCCAATAGCGCAAAGGCTGCCGCCGCCAAGCCAAACGCTGTCCGCCTCAAACTGCACTCCTCATTGCATCCCGGCCGGGAAGCTAGCTGCTGCCTCTGTGTGCGCAAGGCAATTGACGCTGATCAAGTCCGTCGCCAGCGCGCGGGTGGAAGCTGCCCCGCCAAGGAGGCGCCGATGGCTGCCCTGAAATCTCTGGTTTCGCGAATTCTGTTGTGGCTTGGGATCGGCGTCTTCTGCGCCGCGCTCGCCGTCGCCTGCTCCCTCGCCCAGACCCCGGAGACGCCGGCGCAAACTGCGTCTGCCCAAGCGCCGCCGAGGCCCACAGCAGCGCCATCCACCGCCATCACCCCGGCGGCCGCCCGCGGCCGCGACTACGCCCGCGCCGCCTGCGCCGACTGCCACCAGGTCGAGCCCGGCGGGCCGCAACCGCCGTATTCCGCCGGGCCCGCCTTCCACAAGGTCGCAACCACGCCCGGCATGACGTCCATCGCCCTCCTTGCCTGGCTTCACACCTCGCACCTGAACATGCCGAATCTGGTGGTCCCGCGCGACCGGCTGGACGACCTGCTCGCCTGGTTCGATTACCTGCGCGCCGCCGGCAAGAATCCCCCGAAACAGGCTCAATAGCCCCGACTAGCGCCCACCCGCGCAACGCCTTACATCTCCCCCCATGAAATTCTGGAAGATGAATGGGGCCGGCAATTCCTTCGTCATTTTTGACGACCGGAAAGGCGCGCTCGGCCTCAAGCCCGAACAGGTCCGCGAGATCGCAGACCCCGCCAAGGGCGTCGGCGCCGACCAGGTCATCGCGCTGGAGACCACCCTGCGCGGCGACGTCTTCATGCGCATCTGGAACAAGGACGGCTCCAGTGCCGAAGCCTGCGGCAACGCCACGCGCTGCGTCGCCTGGCTCGTCATGGAGGAAACGCAGAAGGACAAGATCGTCGTCGAGACCGTCGCCGGCCGCCTCAAGGCAGACCGCATCGGCCCCACGCAGATCTCCGTCGACATGGGCTCGCCTCTGCTCAAGTGGGAAGAGATCCCGCTGGCCGAGCGGATGGACACGCGCGGCATCGATCTCAAGATCGGCCCGATCGACGCGCCCTATCTCCAGCTTCCCGGCGCGGTGAACATGGGCAACCCGCACATCATCTTCTTCGTGCCCGAGCTCGACAAGATCGACGTGAAGGCTGTGGGCTCGCTCTGCGAATGGCACCCGCTGTTTCCGCAGGGCGTCAACACCGGCTTCCTCGAGAT
>DAIRES010000123.1:0-9795 GCA_036795465.1 Hyphomonadaceae bacterium | reverse complement strand
AGCGAAGCGGAGAGCCGGGACCCATCGGGACGCTGTCGTGCTCTCACAATGGTTCCCGGATAGCGCTGCGCACTTCCGGGATGACAAGCGGAGAAGCCCTCATCCTGAGCAGCCGCGGAGCGGCGTCAGTCGAAGGACGAGGGCGTGCTCACAGGCCTCACTCACAAACCTCACTACTCATCCCAACGCACCCACGCTAAACCACCCGCATGAAGCTCTCGCCCGTCACACTCGAAAACGCCTTTGTTCGCCTCGATCCGCTGGGCGAGCATCACCGCGAGCCCTTGCGCGAAGCCGGCGCCGACCCCGACCTCTGGCGCTTCGCCAACGTCAATCTCGACAACACCAATTTCGATTCATGGATCGATCATCGCCTCACCGAAGTCGCGAAAGGCGCCGACCTCACCTGGGCGATCTTTGACAAGGCATCCAACACCTATGCCGGCTCCACCAGCTATCTCGCCCATGTCGCCGCCCACAAACGCGTCGAGATCGGCTGGACGTGGTACGCCAAGCGCGTCTGGGCTGGCGCGGTGAACCCATCCTGCAAGCGTATACTCCTTGCTCACGGTTTCGAGGCGCTGGGCCTGAACCGCATCGAACTGAAAGCCGACGCGCGCAATTCGCGCTCGTGCAAGGCCATGGAGCGCTTCGGCGCGAAGTTCGAAGGCATCCACCGCGCTCACATGGTCCGCCCCGACGGCCGCCTGCGCGACACGGCCTGGTTCAGCGTTATCGCGGAAGAATGGCCCGCCGTGCGTGATGGCCTCGATGCCCGCCTCAAGGCTTTCGCGTCGTGACGCCCGAACAAGTCGCAATCTCGCAAGTGCTCGACGAGCACATGAGTTCAAGCCGGCTCATGGATGTCGAAGCGAAGATCGTCGCGAAGCATGGCCGTGCGGTTTACGACACGGCGCGCCGCATCATCGAGGAATCGATCAACCAGCCAATGGACTGGTCGCGCGATACGATGGAGACGGGCCTTGCGAAAATGGCCGCGATGCACCGCGAGAAATACCCGTGGCTCTCGCCCGGCGCGCGCAGCGCGCTCGCCTTCATCTTCACCTTCACCTGGAAATAGCGATGACCGGCCCGATCATTTTTGACGACTTCATGAAGGTCGATATCCGCGTAGGCGTCATTGTCGCCGCCGAGCCTTTCCCGGAGGCGCGCAAGCCTGCGATCAAGCTGCGCATCGATTTCGGGGCGGAGATTGGCGAGAAGAAATCATCCGCCCAGATCACGAAACACTACGCGCCGGAAAAACTCGTCGGCAGACGCATCCTCGCGGTCGTGAATTTCCCGCCGCGCCAGATCGGCAAGTTCATGTCGGAAGTGCTGACGCTCGGCGTGCCGGACGAGGAGGGGGCTGTGGTGCTGATCGTGCCGGATATCGAAACGCCCATCGGCGGCCGGCTGTTCTAGTCGTCCGACCGGCGGGTGGAGCAGCTGGTGGCCGCCTTGCGCACGGTGCGAAGTTCGCCCATCAGCGAGACCCAGCGGCTGGCGCCGATGGCTTCAACCAGTTCGGCCTGCACCCGCGTCCACGCAGGCGTCGCCTTCTCCAGCCTGGAACGACCCATCGGCGTAAGGCTCAGTACACGCTGCCGCCGGTCTTCTCCGCGTTCGACCGAGATGAAGCCTTCATCCGCAAGCGGACGAATGGCGCGCGGCACGCCCGAAGCATCCATGCCCAGGGTTTCGGCGAGCGCCCCGACCGTCATCGGGCCCATATTGCCCAGTGTCATCATCAGGTTGAACTGATGACCTGTAAGGCCGAACGGAGCGAGGGCGGGATCGTAAGCCGCCACAACGGCGCGCGATACGCGGGCGACATGGCGAAGAATGCAGGCATCCGCGGACATCGCAGAAACAGTGGTCGCGCCGGCTGACGCGGCCGCAGTCACGGCCTCAACCGTGCCGCCTTTTCGCGAAGCGAACTGGTCCGGCATACTTAACTGTCCGACATTGCCTTGCGGCAATCCTGATCCCGATTGAAGGCGTAACGGGGCCGGGCTTGCCCGTCAACGCCGCCCTGCAAGCCACACGCCGCACAGAACCAGCGCGCATCCTGCCAATTGCACGAGCGTCAGGCTTTCCCCGAACAACGGCCAGGCGATCATGGCCCCCGTTACAGGCTGGATCAGAAGCAGCAGTCCCGCCAGCGCGGCCGGCGTCCGGCCCACGCCTGCCACGATCAGTCCCTGTCCGATCACATGCGCCACAACGGCCAGCGCCAGCGGCCACAGGAACCAGCTCGGGTCGGGCGGGATCAGCGCTTCGTGGCGAACGCCTGAAGCGACCGCCGAGACGGCCAGCGTTGCGGCGGTTGACCAGAACAGCACCTGCATCGCCGTTTCGGTGCGCCGGGCCAGCTTGGCGAAAAACAGGTAGAGGCCGACCATGACGGCGGCGAGCAAGGCAAGAAGATCGCCAGTCAGCGCCCCGGCAGGTCCCGCCGCCGCGCCCTGCGACAGGAAGAAGGCGCCGAGCAGGGCGACAGCTAGCGCCAGCAGCCAAACATTCGTCGGTCGCTCGCGCAGCACGACCCAGGCCACCAGCCCCACTGCCGCATTACCCAGATTGACGAGGAAGGTCGCGTTCGCCACCGACGTCATCACCAGCGAGGCGTGCCAGAACGTGATGTCGAGACCAAAGAACGTGCCCGCCACCAGCGCCATGACTGAGGGCCGGCCCAGCTTGCCGCCGTTGGCGTAGATGACGGCCGCGATCATCGGCAGCGCAAACAGGAAGCGCCAGAACGCCGTCGCCTGCGGTTCGAACTCCGAAAGCCGCAATCCAATCGGCGCGAAGCCGATGGCCACAGCGCCGCCGATCATCATGGCAGGGCCGACCCAGGTGGCGGTCGGCGTGGCGGCTGGCGCTGTCAAACAGGCAATCCGATGCGGGAGCGAATATCGGCGGCAGATACGCCCGCCTCGCGCAGGGCTGCAAGCGTCAGTGATCGATCGCGCTTGGCATAACGCTTTCCGTCGGAGCCGGTCAGCAGGCGGTGATGCCGGTAAACCGGCGTCGGCAGGCCGAGCAGCCTCTGCAGCAGCACGTGCACATGCGTCGAGGCGCGAAGATCAACGCCACGAATGACATGCGTGACGCCTTGCAGCGCATCATCATGCACGACTGAGAGGTGATAGCTGGTGGGCGTATCCTTGCGCCCGAGGATCACATCGCCAAGCAGTTCAGGGTGAGCCCTGACTGCGTGTTCCGTGTTCGATCCCTCGTCACGCTCGATGAAAACCAGTGGCGCGAAATCTTCGCCTAGCAGGTCCTGTGAGTATTTTATCGAGAGGCGCCACGCGAAAGATTCGCCGTTTGCAATGCGCGCCGCTTCCTCGTCGGTGCTCATCGGATGTTGCGGGCCTGTGTATATTATTCCCTCAGGTCCTTCGCCCGGCTCATGCGGCGCCGACATGGACGAGGCGGCTATTTCCTTGCGCGTCAGAAAGCAGCGATAGACCACGCCAAGACGGCGCAGCTTTTCGAGGGCTTCGGCGTAATCGGGAAGATGATCGGACTGGCGCCGCACAGGATCAGGCCAGCGAAGGCCCAGCCAGGCGAGATCCTCGTAGATGGCGGCCTCGAACTCCGGCCGGCAGCGCGTTGCGTCGATATCCTCGATGCGCAGCAGGAACTGGCCGCCAGCCGCCTGCGCCGCATCGTGCGCGAGGATCGCGGAATAGGCGTGCCCGAGATGGAGAAAGCCGGTCGGGCTGGGCGCAAATCGCGTTGTGAAGCTCATTGCGCCCAGCCGGGCCAGACTATTTCGAGTGTTCGACCTTGAGGCCGAGTTCCTTGATCGCCTGGCTCGGGTCCATCGCTCCAGACATGCCCGCGCTCATCATGCGCTCGCCGATCTGCATGAAGGTCATCGGCTTGGCCGGCTGAACGAGGAAGCGCAGCTTGCCGCCACCCAGCAGGAAGTCCGAGATCGGCGTCAGCATCTTCGGGATTTCCGGCATTTGCGGACCGGCCTGGATCGCCAGCATCTGGATGCCCTGGGCCGCCATCTGGCGCATCTGATCGCCATTCATCGGTCCCATGCCCATATCCATGCCGCCGTTCATGAGTGTCGCCATTTCAGCCGACAGGTTGAACATCTTGGCGATGCCGCCCTCGTCGGTGATTTTCACGTCGACAAGCTTCAGCGTCGATTTTTCATCGAACACCTGGGCGATGGCGGCCTCGTTGGTCTGCATCGAATCGTCGGGGATCAGGTCCGAGACAGCCTTGAAGCTGGGGAACGCGCCTTCATACTTCGTGTCGATCTGCAGCAGCTTTTCGCCACCCATCGCGAAGGCGACCTTGGTGTCGCCCGACGTCTCGTTCCAGTCCCAGCCGAAGTTGAAGTTAAGGTTGGGCTTGGCGAAGCCGTTTTTCTCGAGCGCAGCCTTGATCGCGGCAAAGTCCTGGGCGGTCGGCCCGGCCGGCATCGCATCCGGATCGGACGGATCGACCGGGAATTCCGCGGCCGAGAAGGATTCCGCCATCTCCATCATCGCGCCCACGTCGAACATGGCGTTCTTCGCGGAGGCCTTGATGCTGGTCGGGATGAACCAATGGAATTTGCGGGCATCCAGCGTCGACTCGCCGACGGTCATGATGTCCTTGCCGCCGATCGTCAGCTTCTGGTTCTCGAACAGATAGCTGCCGAAGCTCAGCAGGTTCGTCTCGGTGCGCGGCGGCGTGAGGCCTTTGGCCATGTAGCCGTAGAGCTTGTCGAAGTGCAGGTCTTCCATGCCGAGATAGCCGATGCTGTAGGCAACATTCACAGCCGGAATTCCGGAGCCTTCGCTCACATTGAACTGGTAGGACATGTCGCGGGCGTAGCTGGCGTCGAAGTCGCCGCCGCGCCAGCCGCGCGTGCCCATCGTCTTGGCGAGGAACGAAGCGCCGACCGTCTGGCCCGACTGCTTCATCGCGAAATCGGCTTTCATGTCGTAGGCGGCGAAGGTGTCGACGCCGAACGAACGCATGACGTTGATGTAGTTCCGGAACATCACGCCGGCTTCGCCATCCATGCCATAGGGATCAGCGGCCGCGTTGGCGGCCGGGGCGGGAACAGCTTCGATCGAACGCAGCACGATGTCATTCAGGATGACGCGGCCGAATGTGAAGTCGTAGCGGTCGAACACCGGCGTCATGCCATCGAAATCAAGGGCAGGCTCAGCACCCGGCGGCAAAGCGGCCAAAGGGTCGGACGGATCGACCGGCGCCGTCGGATCTTCCGGCGTCACGCTGATTTCGGCTGGTTGCCCGTTGACCATCGAGTTCATCATGGAAGCCATGCCGAACATCGAGAGGCCCTTGGCGTCGATGCGGCTGGCGAGCGATGCCGTTTCCGTCAGGCGCTGGCCCGAGAGGCGGGCCTTGGCGAAGTCGGCGTTGAAGTCGAACAGGCGGAGTTCCTGGATGCCGAGGCCAACCTGCGGCATGTCCTTCGGCGTCAGTTTGACGTCGGTGAGCACGGTGGCGTTGGTGGCGCTGTCGAATGTGAGGTTGCCCCAGGTCAGCGAGACCTCTTTCGGGAGCGCGGCCTGAACGCCGGCCAGATCGGCTGCTGCGGTTGCCTTGCCCTTGAAGGACTCGCCCGCGAGCTTCGTGACGAAACCTTCAACCGACTTGGCGTCGATATCGAGCGCGCCCAGCGCACCCGAGCCTTGTTGGCTGCACCCGGCGGCGAACGCCGCTCCGAATGCGATAGCTGCAAAACCCGCTTTGAAAGCGCGCATCAGTCCCTCCATGCCTTGGGGCCACGCATATCCGAGACCGCGCGCACTGGCGAGCCGTCACGTGCGCAGAAACGCCCGCATTAATTTACTTTAGGGCGCATCCGCTTGGACGCATTCCGCCGCTTGGGATCAGTTCTGCGTCCCGCGCAGGGCTTCCCATTTGCGGGAAGGGTTCAGCATCGCGCGGAAGTATTCCCGGTTGGACTCCATCAGAGCCTTGGGCATGTCGGGGCCGGCGATCTTCTCGGCTTCCTCGAACTTGCCCTGGATGCCGAGGACAACGACGAGGTTCTGGGTTACGCGACTGTCGGCGCCGGGCAGGGCGATTGCCTGCCGCAGCGTCTGCTCGGCCAGGCCCGGCTTGCCGTCCAGAGCATACGAGAGCCCGAGATTGGCGAGGATTTTCGGGTTGTCTGGCGAAAGCGCGATTGCTTTCTGATAGTAGCCCTGCGCGCCGGAATGCTGGTCGAGCGAGTCCATGGTCACGCCGATGATCGACAGCATGCGCCAGTCGGACTGGCCTTCGGCCTCGGCGCGGGCCAGCGCCATGGCGGCGTCGGCGGCCTTGCCCTGGTCGAGCGCGGACTGGGCGAAGATCAGGGTGAGCTCGACGTCGCCGGGCTTCATCGTAAGCGCCTGCGACGACACTTCGGTTGCCCGGGCGGACGAGCCGATGGCGCGAAGGACGCGGGCGTATTTCAGGGCTGCCACATACTCGTTCGGGTTCTTTTCGTATTCGGCGCCCCAGAACTTGGCCTGGGTCAGCAGGTCCTGCTTTTCGGCCATGTCGCGATCGGCCTGGGTGGCCGGCAGGATCGGGCTGGTGGCCGCGTCGACGAGGGCGAGTTCCTGTGCGTTCGGCGGGGCAGCCGTGATGCAGCCGGAAAGGGCCAGCGCGGCAAGGCTCACGGTCGCGGCAATACGGATGGCGGACATTGAGGTGGCGGACATGGGCAATCCTCGAATATTACCGGAATGTTGACGCGCGCCGTCTCAAGGAATCGTTAAGGCGGCTGTTCGCCCAGATTTGCCGCCGGGGCTTCGAGGAAAACCATGCATCCTGCCTTTGTCTCTCGTTCCGCTGCCGCCATTCCGCTCCAGCTGGTCACGGCAAAAGGGCTCGGGCCGTGGACGAAGGCGCAGCCGGCGCGGATCAAGGTGATGGTCGACGCCGCCGGATTTCGTGGCGACTTGGGCAAGGCGCTGCTGGTGCATGGCGCAGGTGGCGAACTCGAGAGCGTGCTGGTCGGACTGGGCGAGGGGGCGGACGGGTTCGCGCTGGCCAGCCTGCCGGGATCATTGCCTGCGGGAGACTATGCGCTCACCGAAATTCCCGACGGGCTGAATGGCGAGACGCTGGCGATCGGATGGGCAGACGGCGCCTATCGGTTCACCCGGTACAAGGCGGGAGAGAAGCCGCGCCGCCTGCTGCTTCCGAAGTCGGTCGATGCTGCGGAGGTGAGCCGGCAGGCCGAGGCGATCGACTGGCTGCGCGACATGGTCAACACGCCGCCTTGCGATCTGGGGCCGACAGAGATCGCCGCCGAAGCGCAGGCGCTGGCGAAGGAGTTCGGCGCCGAGATCGAGATCACAAGCGGCAAGGCGCTCGAGGCCGGCTATCCGATGGTCCATGCGGTCGGAAAGGGAGCGGCGCAGGCGCCGCGCTATATCGAGATCAGCTGGGGCAAGGCGAAGGCGCCGGTGATCGCGCTCGTCGGCAAGGGCGTCGCGTTCGATACGGGCGGGCTCAATATCAAGACAGCCGGCATGGCCCTTATGAAGAAGGACATGGGCGGGGCGGCGCACGCCCTGGCGCTGGCGCGGCTTATCATGAGTGCGGAACTGCCCGTGCGTCTCTATTGCTGCGTGCCGGCGGTGGAAAATGCGATCGGGCCGAACGCGTTTCGGCCGAGCGACATTCTGAAATCGCGCAAGGGCCTCACGGTCGAGATCGATGACACGGATGCGGAAGGACGGCTGATCCTTGCCGATGCGCTGACGCGCGCGAGTGAGCTGAAGCCGGAACTGCTGATCGATTTTGCGACACTCACGGGCGCTGCCCGCGTCGCGCTGGGGCCGGATCTTGCTCCTCTTTATACAGACGATGAAAAGCTGGCGGCCGATATCGCATCGGCATCGAAACAAGTCGGCGATCCCGTGTGGCGTATGCCGCTGTGGCCCGGATACGAGGCCGGATTGAAGTCGCCGATTGCCGACATGAAGAACCTCGGCGATGGGCCGATGGGCGGATCGATCACTGCGGCCTTGTTCCTCAAGGCGTTTGTGAACGTATCTTCATGGGCGCACTTCGATATCTGGGCGTGGCGACCTGCGCGTTATGGACGCTCTGCGGGCGCTGCTGCGTGCGGATTGCGGGCTGTTTGGGCCATGTTGAAGGCTCGCTACGCGCGCTAGGAAAAAACACCGAAGGGAGCAACACTTTTATTTGGGTCGTGTTCCCATTTTTATTCGTCGCGTTCTGCTTGAACAGCAGTCGAAATCGCGCGAGTCTATCTCCCAAGGGGCCGGCCAAACGGAGCTGTCATGGACCGCGCATCAGCGCTTGCCCTCCTTAAAGATGTACTGGCGGAAACTGTTCGGGCGGACGGCCCGGATCTGAATGTTCGCCAGGCTGCAATCCTCCTTCGTGTTTCGCTTGAACCCGGACCCCACACGGTGCGCGGACTTGCGGAAGCTCTCACGCTCGGCAAGCCGGCGGTGAGCCGTGCGCTTGATGCGCTTTCGGGTCTCGGCCTCGCAACGCGGGTTCCCGACGAGTCCGACCGCCGCAGCGTGCTGGTTCAGACAACGGCGCGGGGGCTGGCGGTTCTCGCTGGTCTCGGTGATCGCGTGATCGAGTGCGAGCGCGCGAATATCGCCGCCGCTCAGAAAGCGGCGCAGAAACCGGCAGAGATGAAGCCGACTGCCTCGTCGCAACCGCCGGCGCCCAAGCCTGCGGTTCAACCTTCGGCGCCACGCGACGGCGCCGGCTCAAGCTCGCATGCAGCCTGACCGCTGGTCGAGCGAACCACGCCTCACACCTAAGGGGGGCCAGACCGGCGGCGAAGCCATGCGCATCGCAGCCGGTTCGGCAGCTCTTCGCAAAATTCCGGATGGGTCCGCCGAACAGGTCAATCAGGCCTTGTTCGGCGAGCCCGTTCGCGTTTTCGAACGGATCACCGACGCGGCGGGAAGCGAGTGGGCTTACGTCCAACTCGGCCTTGATCGCTATGTCGGGTGGATACGGATGGCGAGCCTTGGCCCGGCCGGGGCGGAGCCGACGCACCGGGTGAGGGTGCTGCGGTCTTTCATCTATGAGCGGGCCGACATGAAATCGCGGCCATCGCGCGCGGTTTCGATGAATGCGCGGATGGCGCTGGGCGAGACAGTGGGGAATTTCGCGGAGGTTGTTGGCTCGGGCTGGATTTTCGCCCGGCACATCGCACCGCTGGGAGAAACCGAAACCGATTTCGTCGGCGTGGCGCAGCGCTTTGTCGGGTCGCCCTATCTGTGGGGCGGGCGGGAGAGCGCGGGGATTGATTGTTCGGGGCTGGTGCAGGTCTCGCTGCAGGCGACGGGGATTTATCCGCTGCGGGATTCCGACATGCAGGAGCAGACGCTGGGGATCGACTTCAAGCCGGCGGCGGATTTCTCCGATATGGAGCGCGGCGACCTGGTTTTCTGGCGCGGGCATGTGGGGATCATGTGTTCGCCGACCATGCTGCTGCATTCGAGCGCGCGGGACATGCATTGCGAGATCGAGCCGTTCGGGCAGGCGGTGGACCGGATACGGCCGATCGCCGGCGACGTGCGGAGCGTGCGGCGCTTCGGGTAAGCGTGCGCGTTCTCGCTTGTGGCGAGTTGGGGTGGGTTTTGATTTTGAGCGCGGCTGCCTAGGCGGCCGCGTTTTTGTTTGTGGTGGTGAGTGATTCACCGCTCATCCCGGCGCAAGCCGGGATCCAGGGCTGCGTGAGCAGGCCTGTTACGCGCATCACCCTTGATGCTCTGGGTCCCGACTTTCGTCGGGATGAGCGGAGTGAGGGTG
>DAIRES010000122.1:0-9828 GCA_036795465.1 Hyphomonadaceae bacterium | reverse complement strand
TGGGTGCGCCGATCGCGGTGGCGCAAGTGGTGTTCGTGGTGCCGGCTCCGCCCGCCCCCCCGGCGCCTCCGGCCGAGATTTCCGAGCTGCCGGAACCGCCTGAAGCTCCGCAGGCGCCGGCTGCGGCGGAGATCGACGCGGATGGATCAGTGCGTGCGACGTTTGCCGGCAAGGTCACGCTGGTGAATGGCGGCAAGCAGAACGGCTACAATGTGCGGCTGGAAGGCGACAGCGAAGGCTCGCCCTGTGTGGCGGACCTCAATGGCCTCGTCAGCATCAACGTCGCCAAGGGCGATGCGGTGTCTGAGGGCAGCCTGATCGGCAAGCGCCAGACGGGCCGCAACCTGCGCGTAAGCGTAACGTGCACCGATGGGCGTGATCGCGAGAAGCATAGCCTCGCGATACCGCCCGCGCCGCCGGCTGCGCCTGTGGTGGAATTGGCCGAGCTGAGTGTTCCGGCGCCGCTGGCTGTGCCTTCGCCGAAAGCGGCTCCCGCGCCGAAGCCCGCGCCTGCGCCTCTGCCGGCAGTATCGCCGCTGCCGCCAGTGCCGCCGGCGCCTATGGCTCCGATGGCGACGCCGCTGTCGCCCGAGCCGCCTCTGGCTGGCGTTGCGCCGGTGTCTCCGGTCGCGCCGATTGCTCCGCTGTCACCGCAGGGGATCAGCTACAGCATCGAGACGTCGCATGAGGTGATCGAGGAAACGTCGCGTACGACCAGCGCGTTTGGCGTGCGTGGCGAGCCGGCGCAGTTTCAGGTTCTGATGCTGACGACGGGCTGAGGCGGGCTTCAGTCGAACATCTTCGAGATCGACTCGTCGTTGGCGATGCGGCGGATGGCTTCGCCGATCAGCGGGGCGAGGGTGAGGGTGCGGATCTTCTTCGCCTTCGCGACATTCTCCGAAGCCTGGATCGTATCGGTGATGACCAGCTCTTTCAGCTGCGACTTGTCGATGTTGGCGGCGGCGCCGTTCGAAAGAACGCCGTGGGTGACGTAGGCGGCGACTTCGGTGGCGCCCTTCTTGAGCAGCGCTTCGGCGGCGTTGATGAGCGTGCCGCCCGAGTCCGTCATGTCATCGACGAGAATGCATTTGCGGCCTTCGACGTCGCCGATGATGTTCATCACTTCGGACTCGCCCGCTTTCTCGCGGCGCTTGTCGACGATGGCGAGATCGACTTCGAGGCGCTTGGCCAGCGCGCGGGCGCGGACCACGCCGCCGACGTCTGGCGAGATGACCATCAGATTCTTGTTGCCGTACTTCTTCAGGATGTCGTCGGCCATTTCAGGCTGGGCGAACAGGTTGTCGGTCGGCTTGTCGAAGAAGCCCTGGATCTGGGCGGCGTGCAGGTCGACCGTGACGACGCGGTCGGCGCCGGCGGTGGAGATCAGGTTGGCGACCAGCTTGGCCGAGATCGGCGTGCGGCCGTCGGTTTTGCGGTCCTGACGCGAATAGCCGAAATAGGGGATGACGGCGGTGATGCGGCGCGCGCTGGCGCGGACAAGCGCATCGACCGTGATGAGCAGTTCCATCAGGTGGTCGTTGGCCGGGGCGGAGGTGGACTGGATCACATAGACGTCCTGGCCGCGGACGTTCTCGTTTACCTTCACGAAGACTTCGCGGTCCTTGAAGGTCTTCACCTCTGCGTTGGTGAGGCGGATGTCGAGATAGGCGGCGATGTCATCGGCAAGCGGCCGGTTGGAATTGCACGAGATGAGTTTCATCTGCCCGCATCTCCCGTAACGCCGCCCCTGAACCGTTCTGGCGTCAGGGGGCTCCCTCGGCGTCACGCTTCTGTCGCAGAATCGAGGCGGCTGCAATCGTGCAGCATGATGAATCCTTGGGAGTGATTTTGTCGCTGCCAGATGAGACAGAAATGCCGCAGCACGTTGTTTGTGCGGAATGTTCTCTGCTCAGGCGACGAGCATGATGCCTGTCATGTTGCGTCCGCAGTCGCGATCGCCCGCTTTTACCGAGTGGCGGTGCGAAAAATAGTCGTCTGGCTGCGTCAGCGTGTCATCCGCAAGTGCGTCCATATGGGCAACGCCGAGGCGCGCGAGGCGGCCGAGACAATAGCGCTTGAGATCAAAGAACTGACGGTCGCCTTCGCCGGGCTGGAACAGGGTTTCGGCCCATGGCGTCGCATCCAGAACTGCGTCCGCCAGATCGGGCCCGACCTCGAACGAGGATTGTGACAGGCAGGGGCCGACGCCCGCCGCCGTTTTTCCCGGATCGGCGCCGAGGACCAGCATGGCTTCGACCGCGCTTTCGATGACGCCGTTCACAGCGCCGCGCCAGCCGGCGTGGATCGCCGCGATGACGCCGTTGTGGGGGTCGCACAGCACGATCGGCGCGCAGTCGGCGGCGAGTACGCCAAGCAGCAGGCCGGGGCGCTTTGTGACAAGCGCATCGCATTCCGGACGCTCGTTCGGCGGGAAGGCCTTGTCGGTGATGACAGCTTTCGCTGAGTGGATCTGACGCGGCGCTGCGAGATTATCCGGCGAGGCGCCGAGGGCGAGACAGACGCGACGGCGGTTCTCCAGAACCCTTTCCGGTTCGTCGCCTGAGCCCGGTCCGCAATTGAGCGATTTATAGACGCCATGCGAAACGCCGCCGCGACGGCCGAAGAAGCCGTGGCGCACATGCATCGAGAAGCGCTTGATCGCGGGAGCTTCTTCGTAGGGCGGGCGTGTATCGGTCATAGGCGTTCCGCTAGAATCCGGGAGGCGGTTCGACGCCGTGCAACGTCATCGCCACGCACTTGAACCTTGCGCCCATCTGATCGGGGGAGACAAGCTTTTCGACTGCCTTGCGGATTTCGTCGGTGCGCTGCGAGTTGGCGAGGATCAACGCGTCCGCGCGTTCTTTCGCGCCGAGATTGGTGAGGAAATAGCGCTGCTGGGTGGGGCCGTGCACGGCGAGGCCCTCGCTCTCGCAGATGCGGCGCAGGCGGGGAAAGTCGACATCGGCGGTGAGATCGGACTCACCGGGATGGGCGAGGGGGTGAACCTGCTCGCCCGCCTTGTAGGCGCGCAGCGTTTCGTCGGGCGAACGGTCGTCTGGCCCGTAATCAACGAACAGCGCTCGGCCCGGATGCTGGCGGAAGCGGTGCGCAAGGCTGGTGACGAGCGTTTCAAGCGCAGGCGCGACTTCCACATGATCGCCAACGGGGATGACGTCTTCCGGCAGATCCGCCGGAGGGCCGGCGCCGAAAGCCAGATTGCCATCCCGGTCGAGCCCGACCTGGCGTTCGCGCCAGCCATTTCCATCGCGCACGAACTGGCGGATGGCGAGGCAGTCGAGGAATTCGTTGGCGACGATGATGGAAGGGCCGGTGGGAACGCTGCCCAGCTCGTCAAAGTGGTGGATATCGTATCGCGCCAGAATATGCGCCTGCTGCTTGCGCAGGGCGGGGCTCGCCTCGACCAGTGCGACCTGCACGGCGGCGGAGAAGCCTTTCACGCTGGAGGCGGCGCGTAGCAGGTCCGCCATCATCGTGCCGCGGCCGGGGCCGAGTTCGATCAGCCAGAACTTCTCGGGCGATCCCAGGCGCATCCATTCATGCGCCACCCACAGGCCGAGCAGTTCACCGAACACCTGACTGGTTTCCGGCGCGGTGGTGAAGTCGTGGTTGAAGCCCGGGCGCGTGGCGTAATAGCCGTCATGCGGATCGTGCAGGCACATAAGCATGTAGAGCGAGACCGGCATGGGTCCGTTGACGCGGATGGCCTCCTGGATGCGTGCCCGCAATCCGCTTGGCGTCGGCCCGCTCAAGCCGGCTTCGCCTCACCCGTCGCGCGGTTGGCCCGCCAGATCAGGTAGGTGCCGCCCAGGATCATCGGGATCGAGAGGAGCATGCCCATCGTGAACCATTCCGGCATGATGCCCTGCGTGAAGTTGTCGGGCTCGCGGAAGTTCTCGACGATGGTGCGGCTGATCGCGTAGCCGATCAGGAAGATGCCGGCGACCATGCCGGGCTTGCGCAGCAGGCGCAGCTTCCAGACGGCAAAGCCGCAGATCGCAAACAGCAGCAGCCCTTCGAGCGCGGCTTCGTAAATCTGACTCGGGTGAACCAGCGGCTTGCCGTCAACCGATCCCCATTCGCGCGTCGCCCAGTTGTAGTCGGGAAAGCGCATCGCCCACGGCGCATCCGTCGGGCGGCCAAAGAGTTCGCCGTTGATGAAGTTGGCGACACGGACGAGGAAGATGCCGATCGGCGCGGCGGCGCACGCCACATCGCCAAGGCTGATGACCGGAATCTTGCGCAGCCATGCGGTGGCGAAAACGGCAATGATCGCGCCGATCAATCCGCCGTGGAACGACATGCCGCCTTCCCACATGCGCAGGATGAACAGCGGGTCGCCGCTGAGTTTATGCGGCTCGTAGGGGATGGTGTAGAAAAGAATGTAGCCGATACGGCCGCCGAGCAGGATGCCGATCATCGCGTAGAACGCGAAGTCGTCGATGTCCTGCTTCTTCAGCGGGCCTTCGGGAGCATCGCCCCAGAGGCGAGCCGTGGAAACGATGCGGACCGCATACCACCAGCCAAGCAGCAGGCCGAAGATGTAGCCGAGCGCGTACCAGCGCACCGGGAACGGCCCAAGATGAACGGGGCCAAGCTGCATATCCGGCAGGGGAATGGTGAAAGCGGCCGGATCGATGCGCGGGAAGGGGATTTCCAGGGGGATGTACATGAGGCGACGCTGTATCCCATTCGCGGGGTACTTTGAAATCCCCGCCGTGCTGGGCCATATAGATACCGGCTCCGGCGACGGGGTCTATCGCTTGGAGACGTCATATGCAGACCCGCAACCCCATCATGGACGATATTTCGCGCGTCATGCAGGGTGCCGCAGGAATGGCGCAGGCGGCCAATGATGAGGCAAAAGCGCTTTTCCGCTCGGGCGTGGAGCGCATGATCGCCGACATGGACCTGGTGAAACGCGAGGAATTCGAGGCGATGAAGACGCTGGCTCGCTCAGCGCTTGAAAAGGCAGAAGGTTTAGAGCGCCGCGTCGCCGAACTTGAGGCGAAACTGGGCGGTGGAGAGCCTGCGGGCAAGCGCCCTTAGGCGCGATTCGCATCTCCAAACCCTTAACCACGCCGCCATTGTTAGACACGCCAACGGTCTATAGCGTTTAAACCGAAGCGGGCTTTGCCCGTGATTCTGGGAGGACCAGATGCCGCAACTGAGCAACATCTCCGCTGAGTTCACAGATCGCGCCATGGACGTTGTCGAGCAGACCCTGCTTGCGGCGGACTGGGCATGCGAGCGTTCGGAAGAAGGCATGATTCACTGCGCCTCCATGACGAAGTGGGGCGAGTTCGGCGGCATGTTTGCCTGGCGCGATGAGCCGGCCTCCCTCAATTTCTCCCTTACGCTCGACCTGCGCGCCCCGAACGCAAAGCAATCCGCGATCTCCGACCTGCTGCGCAGGATCAACGAGCGGCTGTGGCTTGGCCATTTCGACTACTGGAATGACGAGGGCGTGGCCGTGTTCCGTCACACCATTCCCATGCTCGACCGCATCGCCCCGGATCCGGGCGAGATTGCCGCCGTGCTGCAGGCCGCCCTCGATGCGGCCGACCAGTTCCTGCCCGCGTTCAACTTCGTGGTGTGGGCCGGCAAGTCGGCTGAAGAAGCCGTGGCTGCGGTCGTCTTCGAAACACACGGCGAGGCGTAAGCTTCATGGCCGCAGGCTCATCCACCTCTGTGGAGGGCGCGCGGCTGAAGCATGCGGTTCTCGTAGGCGCCGGGCGCATGGGCTCGGCGATGGCGCGGGGCTGGATCCAGGATCTGCGCGCGGCTGGCGTCGGGCGGCTTTCGGTTGTCGAGAGCGCGCCGACCGAGGATGTGACCGACGCTGCCGACGACAAGCTGATCGTCCTCAATCCTCCGCCCGAGCCTGCCGATATTCTCGTGCTCGCTATCAAGCCTCAGAGTTTTGCTCGCGCGGTCGACGATCTGAAGGCTTGGGTGTCGCCGCAGACGCTGGTCGTGTCGATCATGGCTGGCGTGACGATCGCGCGGATTTCGTCGGCTCTGGGCTGTGAGAAGGTTGCGCGCGCAATGCCGAACACGCCCGGCGCGATCGGCATGGGCGTGACGGCGTTCGCCTTGTCGCCTGCCTGCAGCGACGCGGAAAGCCTGGCGACCGGCCATCTGCTCGAACCGCTGGGGCTCGTGATCGGGCCGCTGAAGGAAGAGCAGATGGACGCGGTGACCGCCGTGTCGGGCTCCGGGCCGGCCTATGTGTTTCTGCTGGTTGAAGCGCTGGCTGCGGCGGGGCGTTCGGCTGGTCTTGGCGAAGCTACTGCGAATGCACTGGCGCGCGAGACAATCGTTGGCGCGGGCGCATTGCTGGGCAACTCGCCAGAGTCGCCCGCTGATCTGCGCAAGGCGGTGACGTCTCCGGGCGGCACCACGGCGGCGGCGCTGGATGTGCTGATGTCGGGTGGGGGAATGCCGGACCTGCTGCGCAAGGCTGTCGATGCTGCTGTGCGGCGTGGGCAGGAATTGTCGCGCGAAGCCGAGAAGAAGTAGGCGAGGCTAGTCGTCCTCGTCCCGCAACCCCTTCGGACGTTCCGTATCAAGCGGCAGGCGGATCACGGCGCGTAGCCCGCCGAGTTCCGATTTTCCGAGCGTGACGTCTCCGCCATGGGCCCGCGCTGTATCGCGCGCGATGGTGAGGCCGAGGCCGACGCCCGAGACGTTCTGGTTGCGCGAGGGGTCGAGGCGGCTGAAGGGACGGAACGCGTCCTGATAGTTTTCCGGCGGGATGCCCGGTCCGTCGTCTTCAATGGTGATGACGGCTTCGCCAGGCGCGGTTGCCACCGAGACGCGTACTGTCTTGCCATGGTCGGCTGCGTTGTTGGCGAGGTTCGAGATCGCGCGCTTCAGGGCGAGTTGGCGGATACGCATCTGGACAGGCGCGCTGGCGACAAATTCCAGATTGGTCCGGGCGGACGCCATGGTGGTGGCTTCGCGGGCGATCGCGACGATGTCGGCTGGCACGGGCTGTTCGCTTTCCTCGCCGCGCGCAAAGGCGAGGTACCCATCGAGCATGCGCTCCATCTCGTCGATGTCGCGCTTGGCTTCGGTGATGTCGTATTCTTTCGGCGCCAGGGCGAGTTCGAGCTTCAGGCGAGCAAGGGGCGTGCGCAGGTCGTGGCTGACGCCGGCGAGCATGGCGGTGCGCTGGTCGGCGTAGCGGCGGATGCGGTTGCGCATGCGCAGGAGCGAGCGGGCGGCCTTTCGCACTTCCAGCGCGCCGGACGGCTTGAAGTTCGGCATGTCCTCGCCGCGTCCGAATGCGTCGGCGGCCCATGACAATTGCAGGATCGAGCGCACCTGGTTGCGCAGGAAGAGATAGGACGTGATCAGCAGGAAGACGCTGAACGCCACCGTCCACACGATGAAGATGTGCGCGTTGATGATGATCACGCGCTTGCGGTCCATCTTCGCTTCCAGAAGCCCGTCGCTCATCAGGATGCGAACGGTCAGCAGGTCGTCCTGCCGGTAGCGATAGGACCATGTCTGGCCGCGGAAACGGCTGCGCAGCTCGTCGCCCAGTTCGTCGCAGCAGGCTTCGCCATCCGGCGGGACTAGCGTGGTTACGCCGGGGGTGAAGGTGATATCCATCAGGCCAGAGCGGCGGAATCCATCCGTCAGCTCCACCCAGATCTGCGGGTTTGTCGTGCGCTCGCCGTTGACGAAAGCGAGTTCATCCGCGACGGCGCGCGAAAACCGGCTGTTCACCTGCTGGACGTGCGTGGTGAAGAAATAAAGCGTCATCGACACGACGAAGATCATCATCGGAACGATGAGGATCAGGACGAGCCGGGCGTTGTAGCCTCTGGGCGTATAGTCGCGGAGACGCATCTCAGTCCCCGGTCAGGCGATAGCCGACGCCACGCACGGTCTGCAGGTGGACAGGCTCGCGCGGATCACGCTCGATCTTGCGGCGCAAGCGCGTGACCTGCACGTCGACCGACCTTTCAACCCCTGCCGCCGTCAACATCGCCAGCTCATGGCGCGAGATCACCGCTCCAGCGCGTCCGGCCAGGATCGACAGCAATTGCGTTTCGCTTTCGGTCAGGCGCACCAGGCGCCCATCCTTGCGCAACTCGCCCTTGTTGACGTGAAAGATCATGCCGGAAAGCCGTAGTTCCTCCACCGGAGCCTCAGGCGCCGCGCGCTTGAGGATGGAAGTGATGCGAAGTGCAAGCTCCTCAGGCTCGAACGGCTTCGACAGGTAATCGTCGGCGCCGATCTTGAGTCCCTCGATCCGCTCAGCCGGAAGGCTGCGAGCAGTCAGCAGGATCACAGGCGTATCCGATTTCTTCTCGCGCACGCTCTTGAGCAGCGAAAGCCCGTCCTCGCCCGGCATCATCACGTCTAGGATCACCAGATCGAACGACATGGTGGCCATCAGCTTGCGCGCCGACGCCGCATCCTTGGCAGTCGTGACGTCGTGTCCTTCACGCGTGAGATATCGCTTCAGCAGGTCGCGCAGGCGATCGTCATCGTCGACGGCGAGAATGTGCCCCTTGGTGTTCAAGGCTCGCCCCGGGCGCGCAGGATTTCCGACAGCACCCGGCGCGTGCCGCTCACCGCATCCGGCCCGGCGGTCAGGAAAGCCTGGCGCAGGGCGGCGCGGCGACGTTCGGTCGCGTCCCGTGTGAAGGCGGCCCCTTCCGGTGTCAGTGTCACCAGGCGACGACGGCGATCCCGCGGATCGGTCTCGCGTTTCACGAAGGCGCGGCCTTCGAGCTGGTTCAGGTTGCGGGCAAGCGATTGCTTGGGAGCGGCAAGGCGGGAGCGCAGATCACCCACATCCATCGGCCCGAGGTCATGGATTTCCTGCAGGATATCCATCTCCGGGGCCGAGATGTTCGCGGCCGCGCCGGCGGCTTCCGCCAGCTGTCCGATCTTCCGCGCCGCCGCCCGGATCAGCGCCGCGCCTTCATTGAGGTCCTGGTCGCGCAGGTACAGACGGCCGTCTCCGGCCGATGCAGCGTTAGCTGTCGGCGCAGGGGAGGGCTGGGGTCGGTTGACAGGTATGGCCACGACCGGACAATGGAAGAGCAGGACGCGAAACTCAAGCTAGAACCCCAATACCCGCGTCTTCCAAGGACCTTATTATGGCTGCCCCTACCCCTGGTTTTGTCCCGTACGACGATCGTGATGGCTGGATCTGGCTCGACGGCAAGATGGTGCCGTGGCGGGACGCCAAAATTCACGTACTGACGCACAGCCTGCATTACGGCTCCTGCGTCTTTGAAGGCGAGCGGGCCTATGAGGGGAAGGTATTCCGCAGCACCGATCACTCGAAGCGTCTGCACAAGTCGGCCGAGCTCGTGGGCTATAAATGTCCCGTGCCGGTGGCCGAACTGGACAAGATCAAGCTCGAAGTCATGGACAAGAACGGCCTGTCGGATTGCTACATCCGGGCGTTCTCCTGGCGCGGTTCGGAAATGATGGGCGTCTCCGCCCAGCAGGCCTCGATCCGCACCTGCGTCGCCGTCTGGTTCTGGGGCAATTACTTTGCCGACAAGACCAAGGGCATCCGCGTGACCATGTCCGACTGGCGCCGCCCGGCGCCGGATACGATCCCTTCGGCCGCCAAGGCTGCGGGCCTCTACATGATCTGCACCATGTCGAAGCACAAGGCAGAGGCTGAAGGCTTCTCCGATGCGCTGATGCTGGACTATCGCGGCTATGTGGCCGAGCTGACCGGCGCCAACGTGTTCCTTATCCGCGATGGCGCGATCCATACGCCGACGCCGGATTGCTTCCTCAACGGCCTGACGCGTCAGACCGTGATCGAGC
>DAIRES010000121.1:6534-9840 GCA_036795465.1 Hyphomonadaceae bacterium | reverse complement strand
TCGCGTCACGGTGACCGCGCGTCGCCGCGAGGTTGAACCATTTGTGCGCCTGAACGAGGTCGACGGAAACGTCGAGACCTTCAGAGTAGATCAGACCAATACGATAGAACTCGTCGGCCGAAGCTGTCTTTGCGAGAAACGCTTCGGGCGCTTCGATCCGGATGTCTGCGTACGCCATTCTGGCATTCCCTTTGAACCTGGGAAACTGCGCGTCGGTCTCTTCGGACCTAGGCTTCGTCTCCAACCCACCGCCGCATCAGCGGCTTGAGGACATTCAAGCGGAGAAGACTTGCGGCGTAGTTAATACTGCAAACTTTCGTCAGTATTCGGACGAATTATTTGTGTTTACTTCGATTCACGAAGTTGAATCGGAACTACACCAATATAAACGCGCGTTGACGACTCTAACCGGGCTCGCGAGCGGCGAGCGTCATTCCCAGGTCACGATAGAGGCGCTGGGCATTTGCATTCTCTTCTCGCACCTTGAGATCGACATGCGGCGCGCCGCGCTGCGCGAATGTGTTGAACGCCGTGAGCATCAAGGCGCGACCGATGCCGCGACGACGCGCGCGCGGATGAACGGCAAGATCCTTGATGAAGGACGACGTCCAGCATTGCGCCATGCCGATCACCTCGCCACGTTCGATCGCGAGGAAAACGAGCGCGGGATCAAATTCGGAGTCCTTGCGCAGTTCAGGCCACCATTTGCGGAAGATCGGCGCGCCTCCGCCGCCCTCCCAGAACCCGGCCTCCAGCACGGAATGAGCGGCCTTTGCTTCGCGCTTGTCGGACTTCGGAGCCAGAGTGCGGCATGTCACCCCGGCGTGCCAGGCGGGCTGTTCGATCGGTCCTGACAGGTCGCGCCGCATGCGCAGCACGAAGTGTTGCGCCATCAGATGCAGGCCTTATGGCCGAATGCGACTTTATGGACGCCTGCGGTCATGGGCTTCCGTTCCCTGCTCTATATACTAGGGGTGTAGCGGCGGCGGCGTGTTGGCGCCAGACGGTGTAAACAACGACTTTCGACGATCTGACGAGGCCAGGATGACAACGGCGACCAGCCTGTTCGAGCCCATATCCTACAAGCTCTGGAAGAGCGATCCGAAGGTGTTCTCGGAACGGCTGGGCGCCAGCTTTCGCGAGACCGGCTTTGCCGTGATCAACGACCATCCCATCGACCAGCACGTGATCGACCGGGGCGTCGATGCCGGGAAGAAGTTCTTTGCCCTGCCCGACGCCGCCAAGCGGGAGTATTTCATTCCGGGCGGCGGCGGACAGCGGGCCTACACGCCCTTCGCAACCGAGGTCGCCAAGGGCGCGAAGGCGAAGGACCTGAAGGAGTTCTGGCACGTCGCGCGTGAGCTGCCGGATGGCCACAGGTTTGCGGACATCATGGAGAAGAACCTCTACGTGGCCGAGGTTCCGGGGTGGAGGGAAGACACCAACGCCATGTACCGGGCGCTGGACGCGTTCGGGCTGGAAGTCCTTTCGGCGATCGCGATGGATCTGAAGCTGCAGCCGCGCTTTTTCGATGATGCGGTGAAGGAAGGAAACTCGATCCTCCGCCTGCTGCATTATCCGCCACAGACAGAGCCGCCGCCGGAGGGTTCGGTTCGGGCGGGCGCGCACGAGGATATCAACGTCATCACGCTTCTTCTCGGCGCCGAGGAAGGCGGCCTTGAAGTGCTGCACCGGAACGGCCAGTGGCTTGGCGTCAATCCGCCGGCTGGGTCGCTGGTGGTGAATGTGGGCGACATGCTGCAGCGGCTGACCAACAATGTGCTGCCGTCAACGACTCACCGCGTCGTCAACCCGAAGCCGGAGCGTTCGCGCTTTCCACGGTATTCGACGCCATTCTTCCTGCATTTCAATCCGGACTACGAGATCAGGACGCTGCCGTCCTGCATCTCGCCCGAACGGCCAGATCGATACCCCGAGCCGCTCAAGTCGCAGGACTTCCTTGAAATCCGCCTGAAAGAGATCGGACTGCGTATGTAGCGGCCCCTCGCCAGCCGCGAACGCTGTGTTCTCGCTTGTATGCGAAGCAACGCGGATGCTACCAAACCGCGTTGGCACAAGCGGTTCATGGTAGTGATTTGATCCACCATCTTTGGCGGAAATTCCATGCCGGGCATGGGGGCGTGCTTTGACTCGCCTGATTGCGCATCCAGCCACGCTTCCGGCTGCCGCTGCGGCGTTGGTGGTCGCCATCATCGCCACGGCGCTCGCCTTTGCGGGGCTCTATCAGTCGCGACTGAACCTCATTTCGCACACGTTTGAGGTGGAGCGGGAACTGGCCCGCTTTCTGGCGACAACGCAGGAAGCGGAACTGGCGGCGCGCGGATATGTGCGCACCGTCGACGAACAGTTCAAAACCCAGTTCGAAGAGGTTCGCGCGACGGTGCCGCAGCGCATCGACGGGATCGCCATACTGACGCAGGACAACCCGGAACAGCAGGCTACGTTGCAACAACTGCGCAGCGTCGTGGAGCAGAAATTCGAGGATGCCGCCGCCGCCATGGAGCAGCGACGCACCGGGCAATCGAACGACAGCATCACCACTTTTGTAAGCGGCCGAAGTCATGCGTTGATGCACCAGCTTGGCGCGCTGGTCAGCGAAATGGAGAGCCGCGAAAGCGTGCTGGCCGCCCAGCGCAGCGGCGACGTACGGGCGAGCGGCATCACCTTCGCCGTGTTTGGCGGCCTTGCCGTGCTTGCCGCACTGGCCGTCATCGTCATCTGGTTCCGCGACCGCATGCGATCGATGAAGGCGCTGAGCATTGCCTTCGCCGAGCAGGAAGCCACGGTCTTCAGCCTGCGCCAGTCGCAGGATGTTGTGGCGCGCGAGTCAGCCGCCCGCAGCGCGGCAGAGGCGCAGCTTCGTCAGGTCCACAAGATGGAAGCAGTCGGCCAGCTGACCGGGGGTGTGGCGCACGACTTCAACAACATGCTGGCCGTGATCATGTCGGCCATCACACTTTCGCGAAAACGCATGGCGAAAGGCGACAGCAATATCGCCCCCATGCTCGACGCAGCGATGGACGCAGCCAATCGTGCGGCGAAGCTTACATCCCGGCTGCTCGCATTCTCGCGCCAGCAGCCGCTTGCTCCCGAAACGCTGGATGCCAACAAGTTCGTGGCGAACATAACGGACCTGCTGCAACGGACGCTCGGCGAGAACATCCAGATCGAAACCGTTCTGGCGGGCGGCCTGTGGCGCATCTCCGCCGATTCCAGCCAGCTTGAGAATGCGATCCTCAACCTTGCGGTCAACGCACGCGACGCCATGAAGGGCGATGGCAAGCT
>DAIRES010000121.1:0-6434 GCA_036795465.1 Hyphomonadaceae bacterium | reverse complement strand
GTGATCGACATGGAGAAACTTCGCGCGCAGGACAACAACGAGACCGTGCTGGTCGTCGAAGACGAGGCGCGCCTTCGCGAGGTGACATGCACCGGCTTGCGGGACCTCGGCTACAAGGTCCTGGAAGCATCTGACGGCGCTGAAGCGCTAAAGGTCATTGCAACGCGGCCTGATATCCAGTGCCTGTTCACCGACATCGTCATGCCCGGCATGACAGGCCGGCAGTTGGCCGACGAGGCGCTGGTCCATCGGCCCAACCTGAAGGTGCTCTACACCACCGGCTATACGCGCAATGCTGTCGTGCATAACGGCGTGTTGGATCCCGGCGTGAACTTTCTGCCCAAGCCGTTCACGCTGGATCAGCTCGCGCTGAAGCTGCGTGAAGTGCTTGGCGCGCAATCAGTCAGCGAGCGAAGCTAGCAGGGCGGGTTCCGGCTGCGTCGCAGCCTGCTCCGCTTCAGCCTGTGGACGCGGAGGGGCCGGCTTGCGCTGCTTCCCTTCGCCCGTCGCGCGGCGGCCGATCGACTGGGATGCACGGCCGAAGTGGAAGCCCTGCGCCATGTCGCAGCCGAGCGCAGAAAGCGCCTTCACCTGATCCGCCGTCTCAACCCCTTCGGCCACGACAATCAGCCCAAGGTTCTTGGCCATGGAGATGATGGTGCGAACGAGCGTCGCGGACTCCGCGTCGGTCGTCATGCGACGCACGAAGGAGCGATCAATCTTGAGTTTGTCGAACGGCAACTGGCGGAGTTGCAGCAGGCTGGCGTGACCGGCGCCAAAATTGTCGAGCGCGATGCGGACGCCCTTGTTTCGAAGTGCGTGAAGGATTGTGCGCGCAGCATCGAGATCCGTAACGAGTGCGGCCTCGGTCAGCTCGATCTCCAGGCGTTCGGGCGGGAAATTTGTTTCCTCCAGAACCTTCAGAACTTTTTGCGCCAGCTCCTCATCCTGCAGCTGGACCGGCGACAGGTTGAGCGACAGGTGCGGCGCACCTTCCGCAGCCACGGCTTCCCGACAGGCCCGGCGAAGCAGGTTGAATGTCAACTCGCCGATGGCGCCGCTGGCCTCCGCCGTCGGAATGAACTGGTCAGGCGGGATCGGGCCACGCGTAGCGTGAGTCCAGCGCGCCAGGATTTCATAGCCGCGCGCCTTGCCGTCATCGAGGCTGACTAGGGGCTGGTAGTAAGGCGCGATTTCGTCGTTACGGACTGCATTCCAGAGATCGTTCTCGAACAGGGCGCGCTGGCGAACCAGTTCATCCATGCCAGTCTTGAAGAACGCGAACCATCCGCGGCTGGTGTCCTTCGCGCGGCGCAACGCGAGGCTGGAGCGATGCAGCAGGGTTTCCGCATCGCGGCCATCGGTGAGGCCGATTGCTGCGCCAGCGGTTGCGCTGACGCTGACGATTGCCTTGCCGACACGCATGGGCGCTTCTATGGCTGTGAGAACGGCGGACAGCCAATCCATCAGCTCTTCTTCGCCCTGGTCAGGCAGAAGAATGACGAACTCGTCCGCTTCAAGACGCGCGACAAAGCCATCCACGCCCGCGCGCAGATTGAGGATTTTGCCGACATTCATCAGGACTTCGTCGCCCTGCACGCGCCCGTTGGCGTCGTTGAACGATTTGAAGCGATCAATGTTGAGCATGACCACGCCAAGCTTGCGAGCGCCGTCATTTCCGCTGAGCAGCCAGTTGAGCACGCCCTTGAGATGGCGGCGGTTCGGCAAGCCCGTCAGCGGATCGTGCATGGCCACACGGCGGGCGCGCTCTTCGGTCTGAAGGCGTGTGCGCAGTTCGCGGATGTGCGCGCTGTAGCGCGTCATCACGTAGAGCGTCAGGCCGGCGCAGGTGAAAATGATCGTGCCGAAGAATTTCGAAAGCTGCAGATGCTCGTATTCCGCACCGACGGCGTAGAGCAAACCGACCACATCGAGGTTCACCGACAGGATGAACCCCGCCGCAATGAAGCCTGCGAAGATCAGCATGTCGCGGCGAACTTGCGCCGTTACTGTTCGCTTTACCGTCTCGCGCGGCTGAACATCCGCAGCGGCGCGCGGCTGGTTAATGGAAGCTGACATGGGTACCCGGAATTGTTGCTTGTTACTATCTTGCCCTTTGCGGTTTAAGATTCACGGCAACCGGACCGTGAAATTTTCCACGATGCCGTTAGCCAGTCCGGCGGATCGAACGCGCCGCATCCCACGCTTCGCGTTCCAGCTCCCAGTACAGCGATGGCCGCGTTGAACCGTCTGGCTTGATGGCGACGACCTCTCCGTGCTGAATGAAGCCGAGGCGCGAAAGCAGGCGGATCGATCGGTCATTGTCGCGTGCGGTGGTCTCGCAAATGCGGGCGACGCCGAGCTGGTCGAAGCACCACTCCACGGCGGCGAGCCCGCACGCGCCGCCAAAGCCGCGCCCCTGACGCTCAGCCTTAACGGCGCCGCCGAACTTGGCGATCGACCATTGCGGCCACAACTCCACGTCGAAATATGCAGTGGCCTCGCCCTGCCCGTTGAACGAGACGAACAGGATGCCGTCGCCGCGTGCGCGCTGCAGCAGGTGATCTTTGATGAAGGGGGCCATCGTTTCGGCGTTGATCGGATTGGGAATGGTATAGATGCGCGGGCCGATGGTTTCGTGAGCCAGCAGCCCCGCAAGCGCCGCCGCATCTTCAGGACGAGCGACACGGGCGCCGGCGATGCGGCCATTCATAAGCTCGGCCTGACGCACGAAGGCCCGCAGCCTTTCGGCCTCTTCGCTCGAGACATACGTTCTCGTTTTCGGAATATCCGCCATCGTCCTCTCCCGATACAACCACAACCCATGGTTGTGTATCAGGACGCTGGCGAAACATGATCAGGGTCTTCCCTGAGTTTGTCGCAGTTCGTTCAGTCGTGGTCGATCTGGCCGCGATTGCGTTTGATCGTGGCGCGCTTGGCCTTGCCGTCCAGCCGCTTTTCCTTTTGCGCGCGGCTCGGCTTGGTCTTGAGGCGCTTTTTCGGTTTGACGAGCGCCTTTTCGATCAATTCCAGCAGCCGCTCCCGCGCCTCTTCCCGGTTGCGGACCTGGGAGCGGTGGGTCTGGATGAAGAGAACGAGTTCGCCTTCCTCATTGATACGGTTGGCAAGCGCGCGGCGGATCATCCATTTCTGTTCGTCGTCGAAGGCGTGGCTGGTCTTCACGTTCCAGCGCAACTGCACCGCGGTCGCGACCTTGTTGACGTTCTGACCGCCAGGGCCGCTGGCGGTGACGAACTTCTCTTCCAGCTCGTGTTCGAAATTATGCAGGAAGACAGGCACGCGTTACTTCCTGCTCACATTGCTTTTGTTCAGGCGCGAGATCAGGCTGGACGTATCCCAGCGGCCATGACCTTCGGCCTGGATGTCGGCATAGAACTGATCGATGAGTGCCGTGAGCGGGGTGGAAGCCCCGGACGTGCGGGCGGCGTCGAGAGCGATGCGGAGATCCTTGCGCATCCAGTCGACGGCGAAGCCGAAATCGAACTTCCCTTCGACCATTGTCTTCCAGCGGTTCTGCATCTGCCAGCTTTGCGCGGCGCCGGCGGAGATGGCTTCGATGACCTTCGCTTCATCAAGTCCGTTGGTGCGCGCGAAGTGCAGCCCCTCCGCAACGCCCTGCACCACGCCCGCGATACAGATCTGGTTGACCGACTTGGCGAGCTGGCCCTGCCCGCTTGGTCCGATCAGGGTGATCTGCTTGGAGTAGGCGCGCATCACGGGCTCGGCGAGCGCGAACACGTCGGGGTCGCCGCCGACCATGACGGTGAGCTGGCCGTTCTCTGCGCCCGCCTGCCCGCCCGAGACGGGGGCGTCGAGGAACTGGCCGGCACGTGCGCGGCGCTTGTCGTAAAGCTTGCGCGCCAACGCGGCGGAGCCGGTTGTGTGGTCGATGAGGATAGAGCCGCGCTTCAGGTCGGATTCGATATCGGCATAGACCGCTTCAACATCGGGATCGTCGCCGAGGCACATCAGGATGAAATCGGCGTTATGCACGGCTTCACGAGCGCTGTTGGCGGCCTTGCCCTTGCCGTGCTTCTTCGCCCACGCGTCGGCCTTTGCTGGTGTGCGGTTCCAGACGGTGACGTCGTGGCCTTTTTCCGCGAGATGGCGGGCCATGGGGCCGCCCATCACGCCGAGGCCAAGGAATGCGCAAGTCGCCATTTGGTTTGTCCCGATTCAGATCAGCCGAGACATAGTGATCGCGCTGTTTGTTGTCACGCTTGCCGATAGCGAATGAAGGTATTGCCGGTGGCCCTGAAGCTGCGGGTTTCGGCGACCTTCCAGTTGATGAGGCGGGTGGCGCCATCGAACAGGCGCTTCCCTCCGCCAAGGCTGACCGGGACCCACATCACCTGAAGCTCATCAAGCAGGCTGGCGTTCATGAGTTGGGCGACGATGCTGCCGGAACCCAGGATGACCGCATCAGGACCGGAGCCCGATCTGAGTTGCGAGGCGGCGGCGATGAGATCGGGCGCAATCGTGGTGTTTTCCCAGCTGGCGGACGTCATGGTGCGCGAGGCGACGAGCTTGGCGCTTTTGTTCATGGCGCTGGCAACTTCGGGCATCATCTGCGCAGCGGCGGGCGTCGGCCAGAAGGACGCCATCATGTCGTAGGTTGTGCGGCCGAACATCAGACGGCTTTCGCCGCTGGCATTGCTGCGGGTGAACTCGGCCTGTTCAGGATCCTGATTGTGCGCCCAGCTCGTGTCGCCGCCGGCGTCGGCATAGCAGCCATCGAGGCTGAGGGAGATGAAGGAGGAGATAGTAGGCATGGCCTGTCTCCGTACTGGCAGGCTCAGCTTTCGCCCTGCTCGCCCAGACTTAGTGTGACGAAACGGCCGCGGAAGAAGCCGAGGGCATCGACGCCCGGGTCGCCACGATAGGCGACGACGTCGCCATAGATGACTTCATGGTCGCCCATGGGCTGGCGCAGGCGGAGGCGGCAATCGAGGCTGGCGACGGCGGCGGTGAGGACGGGGGCGCCGGTTTCCATCGCGCAGACCTGCTCGGGCGGAATTATGCGGTCGCCCCGGCGCGAGAAGCGGTGGGCCACGTCGTGATCGTCCGAGCGCAGGATATTGAGGGAAAATGCGGAAGCACGGGTGAAAACGTCGAAGGCGGCGCTGGAATTGGCGAGGCACCACAGCATGATCGGCGGGTGGAGCGATACCGAGGTCAGCGAATTGATGATCAGACCGTGGGCCCGACCGTCTTCATCATGGGCGGCGACCAGGGCGACGCCTGTTCCAAAGCCCCCCAGCGCGCTGCGATAGGCTTTTTGATCGAATTGCGGGGGTTGTTCAGGGTCGTTCATGCACCCGGCTTTAACTACAGGCCTTGTATAAGCCGGGGTTAATACCCGGGATCGAATTCAACATGAGTGGCAATAAGCCAGTCGTCATCAAGAAAGTTAAGAAGGTCATTGGCGGCGGCCACCATGGCGGCGCCTGGAAAGTGGCCTATGCTGACTTTGTGACCGCGATGATGGCGTTCTTCCTGCTCATGTGGCTCATCAATACGACATCACCAGAGCAGAAGCGCGGCATTGCGGATTATTTCGCACCGGCCAGCGTGTCACGTTCATCGCAGGGGTCCGATGGCCTTCTTGGCGGTACGGCCTTTCAGGATGACGGGGCGCGGGCTTCCGGCTCGAACCGGCAGATCGACGAAGAACTGTCCACGGCCGAGAACCAGCGCACGAAATCGGGCACGGCTGAGCAGAGCGAAACCCAGGCCGGTGTGCCGAGCGAAGCGGCGCTGGCCGAAGCGATGTCGAAGCGCGAGAATGCGAAGTTCGCAAGCGCAGAAGCTTCGTTGCGCCAGGCGCTGCAGGACCTTCCCGACTATGCCGAGCTGTCGAAGAACATCATCATCGAGCAGAACGACGACGGGCTGAACATACAGCTGGTCGATCAGGAAGGTCGGGCGATGTTCTCGGGCTCGTCGTCAGATCCCCTGCCCCGTACGCAGCATCTGCTGAACACCGTGGCGAAAGTCATCACGCAGCTGCCGAACCGGATCAGCATTTCCGGACACACGGACACCAGCGCGCCTTCGCGCTCTGGCTATTCGAACTGGGACCTCTCGGCGGATCGGGCCAATGCGGCCCGGCGCATTCTCGAGAAGGCCGGCGTCGAGAGCGACAGGATCTTCCAGGTGGCCGGCAAGGGCGACCGCGAACCACTGTACCCCGACGACCCGGACCTGCCGGCGAACCGCAGGATCAGCATCACGCTGATGCCTGAAGCGCCCGTAATGCCCTCGGATTACGACCTCTGAGGCGCGAATTCGCCCGGGAATATGCTACAAAGCAGTTGCAGCGTTTTCCCTATGGCGCACCGGGCCTTGCGGCGGTTAAAGTCGAATCGACATGAAAGAGGCCGACACCAAGGAAATCATCCCGCCGGACTTCG
>DAIRES010000120.1:0-9846 GCA_036795465.1 Hyphomonadaceae bacterium | reverse complement strand
AGCTTGTTTCGACGAGCATTTGCCTTGAAGCGCAGCTCCTGATCGAGAGCGAATTTGCCCTCCTCGGCCCGTTCACGTTTGTCGAAACCGCTCACTACTGTCTCCCTCACGTCGCTTGCGTCGCGCGCATCAGCGCTCGATATAGCCCCTCAAAGGGGCCAAAAACACCCCCGCGACGCCGTCGAACAGGACGTGCGTCACGGGATGTACTAGGAAGGCCTCTTCCTACACGAGTCGGGGCGGGGCAAGCCGTTTTCCGGCCAGGAGACGAAGTTATGGTCAAGCGCCGGAAGATCTACGAAGGCAAGGCGAAGATCCTGTACGAGGGCCCCGAGCCGGGCACCCTCATCCAGTACTTCAAGGACGACGCCACGGCGTTCAACAACGAGAAACGCGCCGTGCTGGACGGCAAGGGCGTGCTCAACAACCGCATCTCCGAATTCGTGATGCTGCAGCTGAACGCCATCGGCCTGCCGACGCACTTCCTCAAGCGCATCAACATGCGCGAGCAGCTGATCCGCGAAGTCGAGATCATCCCGCTCGAAGTCATCTGCCGCAACGTGGCCGCCGGCTCGATCGCCAAGCGCCTCGGCATCGAGGAAGGCACGCCGCTGCCGCGCTCGATCATCGAGTTCTGCTACAAGAAGGACGAACTCGGCGATCCGCTGGTTTCCGAAGAACACATCACGGCGTTCAACTGGGCGACGCACCAGGAGATCGACGACATCATCGCGATGACCCTGCGCATCAACGACTTCCTCACCGGCCTGTTCGCCGGCGCGCAGATCAAGCTGGTGGACTTCAAGGTCGAGTACGGCCGGCTCTACGAAGGCGAAATGGTCCGCACGGTCCTCGCCGACGAGATCAGCCCTGACAGCTGCCGCCTGTGGGACATGACGACGGGCGAAAAGCTCGACAAGGACCGCTTCCGCCGTGACCTCGGCGGCGTCACCGAGGCTTACGCCGAAGTTGCGCGGCGTCTCGGAATCATCAAGGAAGCGGCCGGGGCAGAAATCCTGTCCTTCTCCCAAGACAAATCCGAGGAATAGGCGAACCGATGAAAGCCAAAGTCCACGTCTCGCTGAAAGCCGGCGTGCTCGATCCGCAGGGCAAGGCCGTGGGCGATGCGCTCGTTCGTCTCGGCTTCGATGAAGTTGGCGCCGTTCGCTGCGGCAAGACGATCGAACTGGAGCTGGCCGATGGCCTCTCCAAGGCCGACGCTGAAAAGCGCGTGAAGGAAATGTGCGAGAAGCTGCTCGCAAACACGGTCGTCGAGCGTTACGCGATCGAGTTCGTCTGAGGCGAAACGAAAATCGCGCGCCCCGGTGGGACGCGCGATCTGTAACCTTGCAGTCGCCTCGCGGCTTACTTGGCTTCTTCAGCCGTCTTGGTCATGGCGCCGCCCACAGCGCCGACATCGCGGCCAACGCCGGCGATCGTGTTGCAGGCCGACGCCATCAGCGGCGCTGCGATTGCGAGGGCGATAAGAAATTTGCGCATGAGGGTGACCCCTTTTGTGTTGTCCCAACCACAAAGATGACCCCTTGCGGCCAATTCCGCAAGCAGTCGCTACTGACGCGGGCAGCCGTCGAGAACATTGCCCTCGGCGTCCGGCTGGCAGGATGAACGGTTGCCCGAAGCCGGCGCGCTTGTGCTGTTCTGAGCGCCCTGCGCGGTGCCCGTCAGCACGCCGCCAACGGATTGAAGGTCCCGGCCGAAGCCCTCGACGGTGTTGCACCCGGAAAGGGCAAGCAGCGCAGCCGCAAGGATCAGCCTGTTCATCTTCGTCTCCGCCGCCAGATTGTCTGTAGATGCCCATGCACCCAGAATCTGTCCAAAATCAGGTGCAAGCCCTTTGAGGTCTTCATGACGCCCGCACACTGGATGCCCATCGCCCTGCTGGTTGGGTCGAATATCTTCATGACCACGGCCTGGTACGGCCATCTGAAATTCAAGGATTCGCCCCTCCTGCTGGTCATCTTCATCAGCTGGGGCATCGCTTTCGTCGAATACTGCATGGCGGTCCCGGCTAACCGCATCGGGCACGAGGTCTGGTCCGCCGCCGAGCTGAAAACCATGCAGGAAGTCATCACGCTGGTGGTGTTCGCCGCATTCTCCGTCTGGGTCCTGAAAGAGCCCCTGACATGGAAGCATGCAGTCGGCTTCGCCCTGATCGCGCTCGGGGCAGGGGTCATTTTCTACAAGTGACAGCGCGTCGATTCGCACCCCTCGCGACTCGCCGGAAAAGCTGCTAGAGGCCCGGCGCAAAGGGATTTAGCCCATGAAATCCGCCGTCATCGTCTTCCCCGGATCCAATTGCGACCGCGACGCGCAGGTCGCGCTGCGCCAGATGACCGGCGCTGATCCGGCGATGATCTGGCACAAGGACGGCCAGTTGCCTGACAAGCTGGACCTGATCGTCCTGCCGGGCGGTTTCTCCTACGGCGATTATCTGCGCTCCGGCGCGATGGCGGCGGTCTCGCCCGTCGGCGATGCGATCCGCGCCCACGCCGCAAGGGGCGGCTATGTTCTGGCCATCTGCAACGGCTTCCAGGTCGCGACCGAGCTGGGCCTGTTGCCGGGCGCGCTGCTGCGCAACGCCTCGCTCAATTTCGCCTGCCGTCCCCAATCGCTCGCGATTGCGGCCAACTCGTCAGCCTTCACGGCTGGCTACAAGGACCAGCGCGAAGTGGTGTTCCCGATCGCCCACCATGACGGCAACTATTTCGCCGACGACGCGACGCTCGACCGCCTCGAAGGCGATGGCCGCGTGGCATTCCGCTACATCGGCAACCCGAACGGCTCGGCGCGCGACATTGCAGGCGTCCTGTCGGAAAACGGCCGGGTCCTCGGCCTGATGCCGCACCCTGAACGCGCGATGGCGGGCCAGGAAGGTGGCAATGACGGCGTGAAGCTGTTCGAAAGTCTGCTCGCCGCAGCCTGATCGGGCTTGCGTTTCATCTTGCGTCCATGAACCGGATGGCCTGGTCGCGCGTACAAGCCGACGGGGTCGTGCAGCGATCGGACCTTTGATGTTTCGCCTATTCAGACATGCGGTTGCGATCGCGGCTCTCACGGCGTCGGCATGCGCCAGTATTCCGGAAGCGGACGTTTCGAAGATGAGGTTTGTTGAAGCGGCCGGCGTCACAACCCATGTGGAAACCTGGGGCGCAGGCGACCCGGTTTTCCTGATCCACGGCGCATCCTCGCATATCGGCACGTGGGAGCCGACAATCATCCCGATGCTGAGGGATGAATTCCAGATCGCCGCCTATGACCGCCCCGGCATGGGTTACACCCCAGACCGCCCCCCGGGCTCAGACACGCTGGCCCTTCAGGCCAAAGTCGCCGCGGAGACGATTGAAAAACTCGGGCTGAAGAGGCCGATCGTGGTGGCGCATTCCTGGGGCGGGGCAGTCGCCCTGCGTCTCGCGCTCGACCGGCCCGATCTCGTCAGCGGCCTCGTCCTGATCGCCCCGGTAGCCTATGAATGGCCCGGTGGCGTCGACTGGTACAATTACTGGTCCGCCAATCCGCTTTCGGGATGGCTGTTCAACAATCTCGTCGCGCAGCCTTTCGCCGGCGCATCGGTGAGAAGCGGCATGGCCGGTGCGTTCGCACCGAACCTTCCGCCTGATGGCTGGCTGGAAGCCGCGAACGTGTCGCTCGCAGCGAGGCCCGAGTCACTTCGCGCGAATGGCGAAGATCTGGTGGCGGCCAAGCGCGAGGTGACCGGACAACAGGCACGCTATCCGGAGATCAGGATGCCCGTCGCCATTCTCGTCGGCGACAGCGACCGCGTCGTCAGCCCGAGCATCCATGCGATGCAGCTGGCGAAGGTGCTTCCCAACGCACGTATCGATGTTCTTGCCGGCGTCGGACACCTGCCGCAGGAAGCCTCGCCAGAGCGCTTCCGCAAGCTGTTCGATTGGGTGCAGGCCTCGAAAATTCCGGCATCATCCTAGCGTATAGCTTGCCTCGGCAGGGGTGATGCTTATCTTTGCATCGACCCATTTCTGGAGGCTCGGATGGCCATCGACATCGGCATTGAAACCAAGGCGCGCAAGAAGATTGCGGGCGCCCTTGGGCAGGTTCTCGGCGACACCTACGGCCTTTATCTGAAGACGCATGGGTATCACTGGAACGTCGAAGGCCCGATGTTCAACACGCTGCACCTGATGTTCGAGGCGCAGTACAACGACCTCTGGCTGTCGATGGACCTCATCGCCGAACGCATCCGTTCGCTGGGCGAGTATGCGCCTGTGGGCGAGCAGATCGGCGCAAAGTCCCAGCTCCCAGTCGACAAGGGCGTACCGGACGCGAAGGCGATGATTTCGAACCTGGTGGAGGGCAACGAACTGCTGGCCCGCTCGGCCCGCACTGCGCTCAAGACTGCCGAAGAAGCCGGCGACCAAGCCTCAGCCGACCTTATGACGCAACGCGTCGCGGTCGCGGAAAAGACGGCTTGGATGCTGCGCGCGATGGCGAAGTAAGCAGACGAAGCAGCTCTGATCTATTTCGGCGCGGGAAGCGGCAGGAAATGCCATTCCTGCGTCGTTGTTTTTCCATCCGCCACACGATCAACCTGGCTGCGGATGCCGCCTGCATTGTCGCTGAAATAGGCGATGGTCAGCGAGCTGTCCGCGGTCTGGAACGTGATGCGGCCCGGCTCGATGGCTTTGAGCGGCGTGAACGTCCACTTCATGCCGTTGCGCGTGTTGGCAACGTCGAGGCCATAGACGCCTTCGGCATTGGGGCCGATCTTGTGATACTCGGTATAAGCGCCGCCCGTTGCCAGAACGGTGAGCGCGGTTCCCGTCACCACGCCATTCACCGGGCCGATGAAAGCCTCATACACTGGCGTTCCGTTGGCGTTGGTGTGGACGCGCGCGCCCTCCATCCAGGTCAGCGAAGCGGCTTCTGCCGGAAAGGTCGGCGTCTGCGCCATGGCGGTGGCAGAGAGCAGGCACGCTCCCACAGCCGCGAGCATCAGTTTGTGCATCTTGTTCTCCCCAACAGGCGACTGCTGCGCCAGTGCGGAAGAGGCTAGCGGTGACAGGCGGCTAGCGCCAGCGCTCAGGGCAGGCCGAGCAATTTGGCCGGGTCCGGGCAGATCGAAAGCCAGTGATCCCGCTCGCTGCGTTTGCAGACGCCGGGATAATCACCCTTGGCGCTGCCGATATCGAGAATGATCTGGAAGTGCAGGTGAGGCGTCCAGCCGCCATTCTCGCGCTTCGTTCCCAGCGCGGCAACTTTCTCGCCCGCCATGAACGCGGTGCCGGGCTTCAGGCCTTTCAGGCTGTCGCGATCGAGGTGGCCATACAGGGTATGGAAAGTCAGCCCCGGCGCGGGCGTGTGTTCGAGAATGACGGTCGGACCATAATCGCCCGGATTGTCGTTGATGCGCGAGGAATGCACCTTCGCATTGAGGGGCGTGAAAACTTCTGCATTTGCCGGCGCGAACACATCGATCCCGAGATGCACGGTGCGGGGCTCATCACCCTCCGGCGCGAAAAGGGCCTGCGTATAGAGGCTGCGATCCTCGCCGTATCCGCCGAAGCGAATGGGCTCGCCCGGTTTGACATCCGCAACATCGAGCTGGCCGGGAATGCCTTTACGCAGACCTTCAACCACTTCGATACCGGTGGGCCGAAGAACAGCAATCCAGCGGTCGAAAGCTGCGCGATCCATCTACTCCGCCGCAACCTTGGCCGGATGCGACAGACCTTCGAGATACTTCTCCGCTTCCAGCGCAGCCATGCAGCCAAGGCCGGCAGCGGTGACGGCCTGGCGGAAGACGTCGTCGGCAACGTCGCCAGCAGCGAACACGCCGGGGATCGATGTCGCGGTCGAGTTCGGCGCGGTGTGCAGGTAGCCGCCCAGTTTCATCTCAAGCTGGCCGGTGAACAGCTGCGTCTGCGGTGCGTGGCCGATGGCGATGAAGATGCCGTGGACGGGCTGTTCTGTGACTTCGCCGGTTTTGAGGTTCGTCAGCTTCGCCTTCGTAACGCTGAGCGGGCCTTCCTGTCCGATCACATCAGTAAGCTCGGTGTTCCAGAGAATGTTGACCTTCGGGTTCTTGAACAGGCGGTCCTGCAGGATCTTCTCGGCGCGGAAATGGTCGCGGCGGTGAACCACCGTCACCTTCGAAGCGAAGTGCGTGAGGTGCAGCGCTTCTTCCACGGCGGTATTGCCGCCGCCGACGACGATGACTTCCTTCTGGCGATAGAAGAACGCATCGCACGTCGCGCATGCGGACACGCCAAAGCCCTTGAACTTGGCTTCGCTCTCGAGACCCAGCCATTTGGCCTGAGCGCCCGTTGCGATCACCAGCACGTCGCAGGTGTAGATCGCGCCGCTATCGCCGGTCAGCGTGAAGGGACGCTTCTGCAGGTCGGCCTTGATGATGTGGTCTTCGACCATCTCCGTGCCGACATGGATAGCCTGGGCACGCATCTGCTCCATCAGCCAGGGTCCCTGGATGACGTCGGCGAAGCCCGGATAGTTCTCGACATCAGTGGTGATGGTCAGCTGACCGCCCGGCTGGATGCCCGCGATCAGCATCGGCTTGCGCAACGAACGCGCTGCATAGATCGCGGCCGTGTAACCGGCGGGGCCGGAGCCGAGAATGATGATCTGGGAGTGGCGGGGCGAGGTCATCGTGAATCCTGTTGCTGGCCCTTCCTAACGGGCCAATCCGGCGCGCGGAATGGGTCATGGCGCGCCGATGATCATATTCTGGGGATGCGAGGCTGAACGGAAAAGGGCCAGGCGGCAGCCCATTGGCTCAGTTGAGTTTTTCTAGCGATTCGCATGGCGCTTGAGCAGCAGCCTGACGATCTCGTCAGCCGCCCGGGCCGCCTCGCGGATGGGCTGGTAGGCCCAGGTCTGGATGCCGCCATCGAACCAGCGGGCGGCGCCCGCCGCGATGAAGCCCTGATGTAGCCGGTCAAAGCGAGGCGAAGACCCTTCCAGCTTCAGGACATGGATCGGCTTGGCGAAGAAGGCCGGGTCGGCCAGCATGTTGGCGCTGTCTTCCGTGACCAGCGCAGCGTCGCAGAGCGACAGGAAGGCGACGTATGGGTTCGGGCCGTCGCGCTGTTCGCTCTCCCAGAACACGGCATCGAGTTCTGTCGCCAGCTTGCGGAAACGATTGCGGATCGCTTCAGGCGTGCGGCGCGAGACAGTGATCCAGAATTTCCGGTCGTCCGCCAGCCTGCGCAGGTCGGCTTCGATCGCAGCGGCGCGCGCTTCGGTGAAGCGATGGGTTTTTGAATCCCCGCCCAGCGACACCAGCACTTTCTGTCCCGCCGCATTCAGCAGATGCCCGAATTGCTGCTTCGCCCCCCCGATGCGCTCTGACGAGAACCAGACAGGCGAACCCAAGATCGACAGCACGTTGGTTCCTGCAACGGCGTCATGCTCAGGCGGGATCACCAGATCAAAGCTGGACAGCGAAACCTTCGGGTCCTGTGTCTGCACCACGAGCGTCTTGTCGCCGGACAGCTTCCGCATCACGCGCGAGTAGGGGATGGAGCGACGTCCCGCAGCGATCCACACATCGGGCCAGGGCGGCGTCAGCAGCTTGCGTTGCTCTGCTGGAAGAGCCGACAGCGGCATGGGCCACAGGTCAGGGCGCAGCATCAGCTGGAACCCCTGCGGTTGCAGGATCACATCCTGACTGGCTGCATCCGAACGGATATGCGCGAGCTTCGCCGCGCGCTCGGGTTCAGCAAGCGCGGCGGCCAGCGCCTTTGTCTGATTGAGGATGCCTGCGCGGCCGTCTGCTACGCACCAGACAGACGGACCAATAGACACGTTACTTCCAGCTGATCGCAACGATCTCGAACGACTTCGCGCCGCCCGGAGCGGAAACTTCGGCGGTGTCGCCTTCTTCCTTGCCGATCATGGCGCGGGCGATAGGCGAGGAGATCGAAATCTTTTTCTCTTTCACATTCGCCTCGTCGTCGCCGACGATCTTGTAGGTGAAGGTCTCGCCCGAATCCTCGTCGGTCACCTTCACGGTGGCACCGAACTTCACGGTCTTGCCTTGCAGGCGCGAGGTGTCGATCACCTCGGCGCGCGCGAGCTTGTCTTCCAGTTCGAGGATACGGCCCTCGATGAAGCTCTGCTTCTCCTTGGCCGCGTGATACTCCGCGTTCTCGGACAGGTCGCCATGGCTGCGCGCTTCCGAGATCGCAGCGATGATCGCCGGACGCTCTTCGGATTTGAGAACCTTCAATTCGGACTGCAGGGCTTCATAGCCTTCAGCCGTCATGGGGATGCGCTGCATCGGGTAGTCCTGTTCAAAGCACCTGAATTACACGGAATCGTCCCTACTGACGGGTAGCGTCAGCACGCTCAGGAACGATCAAGAGTAGGTCTGAAGCGCCCCGGCTTCAAGCGGGTGTGTTTTCAACGCCCGGATGGCCTGGACAGCCGCCTTCGCCCCCGAAATGGTCGTGTAGTAGGGGATGCCATGCTGGAGCGACGCACGGCGGATAGAGGCCGAATCCATTAGCGATTGCGCGCCTTCCGTGGTGTTGAACACTAGCTGGACCTTGCCATTGAGCAGCGCGTCGACAACGTGCGGCTGGCCTTCCAGCACCTTGTTCACACGCTCCACCTTGATGCCCCGGCCGGCAAGAAACTGTGCAGTCCCGGCCGTCGCGATGATGGTGAAGCCGAGTTCGGCGATTTCGCGGGCCGTTTGCTCGATGGCGGCCTTGTCGCCTTCGCGGACGGAAATGAACACGCATCCCTTGTCGGGAAGGGCCATTCCGGCGGCGATCTGACTTTTGAGGTAAGCGGCTCCAAACGACACGTCGAGGCCCATGACCTCGCCGGTCGAACGCATCTCGGGCCCGAGCAGCGGATCGACGCCCGGGAAGCGCGAGAACGGGAAGACGGCTTCCTTCACAGCAATCCGTGGCCCGGTGATCGGACCGGCGCCGATGTTGAACGAAGCGAGTTTCTCGCCAGCCATGACCTTCGCGGCAATCGCGGCGAACGGCTTGCCCACCGCCTTGGCGACGAATGGCACGGTGCGCGAGGCGCGCGGGTTGGCTTCGAGCACGTAGATCTCGTCGCCCTTCACCGCGAACTGCACGTTCATCAGGCCTTTGACGTTCAGCGCCTTGGCCAGCTTGCGTGCCTGGTCGGACAAGCGCTCCACGATCTCTTTGGAGAGCGTGTAAGGCGGAATGGAGCAGGCGGAGTCGCCCGAGTGAATCCCGGCTTCCTCGATGTGCTCCATGATGCCGGCAACGTGCGTGTCCACGCCATCGCACATGGCGTCGACGTCGACTTCGATGGCGTCGGAGAGGTAGCGGTCAACCAGCAGCGGCGAGTCGCCGGAAACCTGCACGGCTTCGCGGACGTAGCGCTTGAGGTCGGCTTCGTCGTGGATGATCTCCATCGCGCGACCGCCAAGCACGAAGCTCGGGCGCAGCATGACCGGGTAGCCAATGCGCCTGGCTGCGGCGACAGCTTCTTCGTCCGTTCGCGCGATCGCTGCGGGCGCCTGTTTGAGGCCGATCTTGTCGAGCAGTTTCGAGAAGTGTTCGCGATCTTCAGCGAGGTCGATCGAATCCGGCGTCGTGCCAAGGATCGGCGCGCCCGAAGCCTTGAGGCCTTGCGCCAGCTTCAGCGGCGTCTGGCCGCCAAACTGGACAATCACGCCCATGAAGTCGCCGGCAGTCTGTTCGAGATGGATGATCTCGCTGACGTCTTCGAGCGTCAGCGGCTCGAAATAGAGACGGTCGGACGTGTCGTAGTCTGTCGACACGGTCTCCGGGTTGCAGTTGACCATGATGGACTCGATGTCGAGGTCCGCCATGGCGAAAG
>DAIRES010000352.1:0-1927 GCA_036795465.1 Hyphomonadaceae bacterium | reverse complement strand
CTTGTCCGATGCTGACGACGACCGTCAGCAAATGCGGCCAGGTCAGCGGGATCATACCGCACTGCTTTGCCCGAAGCCCTGATGAAGCGCGGACCCGTCCCGTAGCATCTCATTTTGTCGAGCGTAGATTTCGACAGGCCTAGCCACGCAGCAGCGGCACTAACATCGAGAAGGTGCACCGGCCGGACAAGAATTGTCTGAATAGAGGTCGTCTCGACTGCCCTCGGCTTAGGCGGTGCTTCTGGCTTCAGTGGAGACGCTTGGTCGACCACCTCGCGTTCCTCGACCTCTGAAGCGACATGTCCTGAGGGACTTGGCTTCGGTTCAAAGGAAAAGAGATCTGGTTGCTTCCGCGTTGCTTCAGACCTGATCGCCTTCTTGGACATGACCCTCACTCCTGACTTTATAACTCATTCACACCGACCGGCCGGTCGCCACTCCACTCGTGCGGCAGCTGAAAATGCGGTGTTTCCGCCGTGGATCGTCACATTGGCGGCAAACTCTGACTCCGCTTGATACTCAGCGCCCAGGACAGGCCGTTACCGCGGATCGCTCCACGCACTTCGCGGCCAGCAAAACGCTCTAGGGTCGGACGCCATGGCACAATGAACGCTTGGCGCTCCTGAAGGATGATCGCCATCCGGCCTTGTGCGAGATCCACGCGCTGCACGTACGCGCCTTCTACCGAGCCGCGATGCTGCGTCGGGACCGGTACGCCCAGCTGCTGCGACACGCGGCGCGCGGCTTCAGCCAATTCGGCCCTAGCCATGCTCACCATCGCGTGCCCGCCCAGCTTCTCGTCGCTGGCGCCCATCAAGCCTTGCTCGACCAAGAACATTCGTCGCTGTTGAAGCGCGACAGATTCGGCGGCGGCTACTCTGCCCTTGCCGGTAAGGCGCTGCTCCGAGCCCGACAGGATGCGATCCAGCCTTGTCGGTCCAATCGCTTTCACCTGATCCCGCAACGGCAGGTGACTAAGAACACCAACCTCCAATGGCGAACGCGTAGCCAGCTTGCGTTCGAAGCCAAGCGCACGCTCCAGGTGGTCGCCGGCGATCTGGAACACGCCATCAGCGTTCCGGTCGACAAGGCCGGCACGGCGCATAGCTTCGAGGCGTCGGACATTAGCTTCCATCAGGGCCTGGCTGGCGCCCGGTGCGGCCGAGGCATGGTGAGCGATGGAGTAAGCGCCCCCCATGCGCGAAGCCACGTCCGCCACCGCGATGTCGGACGGCCGGACTTCAATCGCGCGCGGTTCGAAGGCGACATTCGCACCAACTTGAACGCCGTCCAGCCGGGCCAGATCGTCGGCCCTTTCGAGCGTTGCGTACCGCAGCTCGCCATGTTCGTTTTCAACGATCGCGAGAAATGTTTCACCCAGGTCGTCGAGGGGTCCGAAGTGAACCAGCTCGCCAGTCGACAGCTTCGTATGCTCTGCTTCCCGGATCGTTCCGGCGTCTTTCCCAAGCCGTGAAGCTGAGACAACTTTTTCAACTTCGGCGTGCGTCGCCATCACCTTGAGCCGGGCGTTGAGGTCGCCTTCTACACGCCACCCATCAGGCCCGCGTGAGGCAAGCGCCCAACCTTCCAGACGCTCGAGCCGGGCAACGAGATCCGGGCGGCGCGCGTGGATATGGCCCAATCGGTCGCGAGACCGAAAGAGCTCTTTATCCAGTGACGACGGCCCCAAGATTCCAATGTCTCGCGTCCGTTCTCGGACCAGGTCGACCTGCTGCCGCGGCCCCAATACCCGGGTGACGATTTCCTGCGCATGCTCGCGGATACCGGAGCCGATGAGCTTCGGCGGAATGAACAGATCTCGTCCGTCCGAGCGCCGGCCGCGCACCAGGATATGCGTGTGAGGATTGTCGGTGTCGTGATGATCGACGGCGATCCATTCCAGCTGGGTTCCGGTTTTCGCCTCCAA
>DAIRES010000119.1:0-9977 GCA_036795465.1 Hyphomonadaceae bacterium | reverse complement strand
GTGCATCTCCGGTGGCGATGAGCCAGCCCTCCAGAACGGTGCTCGCGGCGACTGCCGCTGCGCGGTCATGATGAAGCGAAGACAAACGTCGGATCGGCGCGAAGAACTCCGGAGCAAGAATCAGCACCATCATGCCTTCTTGAAGCGTCAGAACCTCCCCTGTCTCGAAGGGAAAAAGCCCGAGCAGTTTGAAGCCGACATAAACGGCGATCAGCGCAATCGAGATGGCTGAGAAAAACTCCAGAACTGCCGATGACAGGAAAGCGATGCGCAGCACGCGCATGGTGCCATCTCTGAGCGACTCTGAGGCCGCGCGCACCACTGCCGTCTCGCGTCCGATCGCGCGGAATGCCTTGATCAGGCCAGCGTGTTCCGTGCGTGTCTGGAAGGCGCCCGACAGCGCGTCGAGCGAAGCTTGCTGGGCACTCGCAATCGCGCGCGTCTCACCGATTGTGAGCCAGAGAAATAGCGGCAGCGTAAGAACAGATACCGCAAGCAGCAGCGTCGCCATCCATGACTGCGTTGCTACCGCGATCAGGATGGACACCGGCACAAGAACAGCAAGGCGCGAGCCCGGCGACCACCGACTTGCCCAACCCGACAGCATCGCGGTGCGATCGACGATCTGGCTTACCCGCGCGCCCGGCGCCTCCCCCAGCAGTTGACCAGCACCGCAAGCGATCACGCTCGCAAGAATTTCAGCACGCGCCGCTTCGACAATTCGAAGACCTGCGCGCGCTGCGGCGCGGTCGGAGAGCCACGAGGCGGCCGTACGTCCAAATAGCGCTGCTGCACCCCAGATGAGCCAGCCACCGCCCCACTCCCCATGGACGGCCTCGGCAATGCCGATCGACAGGCTCCACCCGAACCCAATCGTGAAAACGGCTGATGCCAAGCTCAACGCTGAAATTCGGGTGATGTCTGCGCGCGCAGCCGCTGCCCATCTTCGAAGGGCCATCTTGCCGGATGTCGGTCGTTTGGCTTCTGGCCGATCCATAGTGCGCTTCGTCGGTTCAAGGGTGCGGCATTTCGCCAAGTAAAGTTGACCATGCTGTTGCGCGGAATCAAACAGCGCCTGTATCTATATTATAAGTTTCTGATATACGACACAGCAGGCGAACCAGTCGGACGAGGTTCCTATGACACCTGATTTTCTGGTTTCCGATCTGTCCCGCTGGCAGTTCGCGCTCACAGCGCTCTATCACTTCCTGTTCGTTCCACTGACGTTGGGCCTTTCGATGATCCTCGTGATCACCGAAGGCGCGTACGTCATGACAGGGAAGGAAGTCTGGAAGCGAATTACGAAATTCTGGGCCAACCTGTTCGGCATCAACTTCGTGCTGGGCGTCGCGACCGGCATCACCATGGAGTTCCAGTTCGGCACGAACTGGTCCTATTACTCCCAATATGTCGGCGATGTCTTCGGTGCGCCGCTCGCCATCGAAGGGCTGATGGCCTTCTTTCTAGAAGCCACTTTCGTTGGCCTGATGTTTTTCGGTTGGGACAAACTCTCCAGGCCGGCGCACTGGTTCGTCACTTTCCTCGTCGCGATAGGCTCGAATTTCTCGGCGCTGTGGATCCTGATTGCCAATGGCTGGATGCAGAACCCCGTCGGTTCGGCATTCAATCCTGATACGATGCGTATGGAGATCACCAACTTCATGGAGGTGATCTTCAATCCAGTGGCGCAGGCAAAATTCGTTCATACAGTCAGCGCAGGCTATGTGGCGGCTGCCGTATTCGTGCTCGGCATTTCGGCCTGGTACATGCTCAAGAAGCGCCATCTGGGGCTCGCCCGGCGATCAATGGTTGTCGCTGCCTCCTTCGGCCTTCTCTCTGCCCTGTCCGTCGTCGTACTCGGCGACGAGAGCGGCTACACGCTCACAGACAACCAGAAAATGAAGCTCGCAGCTCTTGAGGCAATGTGGGAGACAGAGCCAGCGCCGGCGCCTCTGACACTCTTCGGCATCCCCGATCAGACAGAACGCAAGACGCACTTCGAGGTGCAGGCGCCCGCCCTTCTTGGCCTGATCGCAACCCGCTCGCTCGACAAGGAAGTTGCCGGCATCATTCCGCTCGTGGAGAAGGCCGAGGATCGCATCCAGAACGGCATGCTGGCTTACGATGCCCTGGAACGCATAAAGGCCAATCCGAAGGATACAGCCGCGCGTGCCGACTTCGACCTGCGCAAGGCAGATCTTGGGTTCGCTCTACTTCTCAAACGTTATGTCGACGATCCGCGCACGGCTAGTGAAGAGCAGATTCGCAAAGCAGCATGGGATACCGTTCCGAGCGTACCATCAGCTTTCTTCGCGTTTCGGGCCATGGCGGGGCTTGGCTTTCTGTTCATCGGCATGTTCGCCCTCGCCTTCTACTTCATCAATCTGAAGCGTAACCCGCCCAAATGGTTCCTGCGGGCGGCAGTGCTTGCCATCCCCTTGCCCTGGATCGCGATCGAAGTGGGCTGGTTGCTGGCGGAGACTGGCCGCCAGCCGTGGATCATCGACAGCGTTCTGCCGACCTTCCTCGGCGCGTCCAGCCTGACAGCGAGCCAGATCATCATAACGATGGTCGGGTTCACCCTACTCTATGGCGTGCTGGCGGTGATTGAGGTCAAGCTGATGCTCAAGGCGATCTCGGCCGGGCCGGGCGCGCGCCTCTTCACAAGTCCTTCGGGCGGGGGGCGGCCAGATACGCCTGCACCCGCACTTGCCGCGACGCCGGCCAGCCCGCAATTCGACGAATAGGAGAGCCATATGGAACTCCCTCTGAACTATGAGACCCTGAAGATCATCTGGTGGGGGCTTGTCGGCATTTTGCTGATCGGCTTTGCCGCAACCGATGGCTACGATCTTGGTACAGCCACGCTCCTGCCCTTCATTGCCAGGACGGATCGCGAACGCAGGCTGGTCATCAATGCGATTGCGCCGACATGGGAAGGCCACCAAGTGTGGCTCATCACGGGTGGCGGGGCCCTGTTTGCTGCCTGGCCGTTTGTCTACGCGATCAGCTTCTCGGGCTTCTATCTGGCAATGTTTGTCGTCCTCGCCGCGCTCATCCTTCGGCCCGTCGGCTTCAAGTATCGCTCCAAGCTGGAGAGCCCGAAGTGGCGCAGCAACTGGGACTGGGCGCTGTTTGTCGGTGGCGCGGTTCCGGCGCTGATCTTCGGCGTCGCCCTCGGCAATGTGCTGCAGGGCGTACCCTTCTCGATCGATTCCACCTTACGGGCCAGTTACGAGGGCGGTCTGTTGGGCCTGCTCAACCCATTTGGCCTTCTTGCCGGACTGGTCTCTGTCGCCATGCTGGTCATGCACGGAGCCGCCTATCTTGGAACCAAGATCGAGCACGGCACAGTGCTTGATCGCGCAATCACCGTTGGGCGTTGGGCCGCAATTGCGATGATCGCTCTCTATGCAGTCGCTGGCGTATGGCTGGCCCTGGGTGTTGCGGGATTCCGCATCGACGGGGCTATTGATGCGGGCGGACCCGCAAACCCGCTTCGCAAGGAGGTGTCGATCGCGGTCGGCGCCTGGATGGACAACTATAGCCACTATCCCTGGATGATTGTCGCGCCGGTTCTTGGCTTTGCTGGCGCAGGCCTTGCCTGGCTCATGCTGGGCAAGAGGCCCGGCCTCGCGATTCTGGGATCGGGCCTGTCGATTGCGGGCGTCGTCGGATCGGTCGGCGCGTCGATGTTTCCTTTCATCCTGCCAAGCTCGAAAATGCCTGCCGCCAGCCTGACCGTGTGGGACTCGTCCTCCAGCCACCTCACCCTGTTCATCATGCTGATTGCGATCATCGTCTTTCTGCCAATCGTGCTGCTCTACACCTCGTGGGTGATCAAGGTCCTTTGGGGCCGGGTCACCACGGACGAGGCCAACTCCCCCGGACACTACTGACAGGAGCCAAACGTCATGTGGTTTTTCAGCTGGATCCTGGGCCTCGGGCTCGCCCTCACCTTCGGCATCCTCAATGCGATGTGGAATGAGGTCGACATGGGAAATGCCAACCAGAACGATCTTGAGATCGACTGAAGCGAAACGCATCCGCGTTTCGTAAGACAATGCTGGTCAGGTCGGCGCGATGGCGCGCCAACCCACATACACTGCGACGACGAGCACAAAGCCGGCGAACAGTCGTTGCAGCAGCGCGCGTTGTCCGGCCAGCTTGCGACTGGCCCAGACGCCGATCGCGCCGCCAATCAGGCCGCCTGCGAGCATCCAGCCGGCAATAGGCCAGATCACCAAACCGGAGATCGCATAGTTGATCGCGGTCGTCGCGCCGAACACTGCAACCGCCAGCAAGGACGAGCCAACAGCATTCAGCATCGGCATGCCAGAGCCGAGAATCAGGCCAGGCACGATGAGAAATCCTCCGCCGATCCCGAAGAAGCCCGACGCCAGACCGACGCCAAGCCCAATGGGGATCAGGCGCAGGGCAATCTGCGGCGTCAGGTGAACATCGACAGCTTCGGCGCCACGTCGCGGTCGCCACATGGATACAGCAACTGCAACCATCGCGATCGCGAACAGGAGTGTCAGAGGCTGCGGATCAATCAGCTTGCCGATGGTTGACCCGATCGCAGCTCCGACAATGCCTGATAGTGCGAACGCGATCGCACAGGGCCAACGAACAGAACCGCGCCTTGCATGGCCGATCAGATTTGCCGCGGCGTTAAGCGAAACACCCACGGCGCTCGTCCCAATTGCGATATGCGCATTCGGGACGCCCACGAAATAGAGCAGAAGCGGCACTGCGAGCACCGAGCCGCCTCCCCCCAGCAACCCCAGGAGGAAGCCGACGCCAGAGCCGGAAATCGTCGCCGTGATCGCCTGCCAGTCCAATTGCCAGCTCCTTATGTCGAAGCGCTTGAACGCTCGTGTCTATGCTGATGGCTAGTCCTGTACTGGCGAGGCCTTCCCATCATCCTTACGGTTAGACTGCCGTCAGGAGCGTGTAGCCGTATTCCTGGGCGCGGTTGACTGCGATGACGCCGGCTGGCGCGATATGCGAGTTCGGCACAAGGTTGGCGGCGAACTCCTTGTAGATTGCGTCGGCATCGCCCTTCGTTCTTTGCGCTATGGCGTTGGCCAGGAAGCGCATCGCTGAACCGCACACCGCAAACTGGACATTCTTCTCGACCAGGCTGGAGAGGGTGACGCCGCGGTTCGTCAGCGACATCCCAGCTGCGCTGGAGTTGTAGAGGTTGGTCGCTGGCGCAGACTTCGTGACCGGGTTCTTGAATTCGATGATGTCTGAGAGCGCCTCACCATACTTTGCCCAAATGGCGTCGGTGAAGGCAAACGGCGTTGAAAGATGCCTAAGCACGACAATGATCGCAATGTCCTGCACCTCCAGACCGTAGCCGGTCTTGTTCGCGAGGAAATTGTTGTTCGCGTAAAGCAACGCTGCACCGCCCGCCGGCGGGAAAGCAGAGTCAATGACCACGCGATGTGCGACGTTCGGTGTTTGCATCCACGCATCTTCGGCGTGACGACGGGGCTTAAACGCATTGGTCTGCGCGACTGCTGGCCGTGCGGCTGCAAGGCCCGCACCTACGCTCGCGACAAGCGCCGCGCCCATCCCGAAGCGTGATAGGAAAGAACGGCGCGCCGTCTGAGGCAATTCCTTGGTCATGAGACTTCCCTTTCGTGTGCAGAGCGCTAGCAAGATGCGCCTTCGCGTCCAGTGTCGACAAGATAGCGCGGCGACGCTGCCTCGCGCCGAGCAGCTAAAGCATGTTCAACGGAATCTTGAGGTAGCGCTCACCGTTTTCCTCAGGGGGCGGCAGTTCGCCTGCCCGCATGTTGACCTGAATCGAAGGGAGGATGAGCCGCGGCATGCCCAGCTGGGCGTCACGAGCCCTTCGCATGGCAACGAACTCATCTTCGGTGACGCCGTCATGGACATGGACGTTGCCGGCGCGTTCGGCCGCCACGGTCGTCTCCCAGAGAAACGCCTCGCGCCCGGGCGCCTTGTAGTCATGACAAAGAAAGAGACGCGTTTCTGGCGGAAGGGACAAGACTTTGCGGATTGACCGGAACAGGACGTGTGCGTCTCCACCGGGAAAGTCGGCGCGCGCTGTTCCGTAGTCAGGCATAAAAAGCGTATCACCGACAAAGGCGGCATCGCCGACCACGAATGTCACGCACGCGGGCGTATGCCCCGGCGTATGCATTACCCGGACCTCAAGCCTCCCGATGCTGAACACTTCGCCATCGACAAACTGGTGGTCGAACTGGGACCCGTCACGCGCAAACGTAGCGCTCTCGTTGAAGATGTGTCCGAAGACGACCTGGACCTCGCGAATATGTTCCCCGATGCCGATTCGTCCGCCCAGCCGCTCCTTGAGATATGGCGCCGCCGAGAGGTGATCTGCATGTGCGTGGGTCTCGAGAATCCACTGAACCTTGAGGCCCCTCCCCTCAACGAACGCAACGATATCGTCGGCATTCCTGGTGGACGTACGCCCGGCCGCAGGATCGAAATCGAGCACGGAATCGATGATCGCGCAGGACAGGCTCATCGGGTCGATGACGACGTGGCTCGCTGTGAAGGTCTCATGATCGAAGAAGGTCTTGATCTCTGGATTCATCGAACGTCATTCCTGTTCGTCGGCTACTCGGAGAGTCCGGGGAGGCATTGCCCCCCGGATCAATCCACACGCTAGAGAACCTTCTTGGAGAAATACCAGTCCGTGTAGTCGTAGCCCTCGTCCTTGCGGGCCTCTGCCGCATCGGAAGTCTGCGGCGGGGGAACGATGACAGGCTCGCCGGGCTGCCAGTTCTCCGGCGTGGCCACCTTGTTCGCATCAGCCGTCTGAAGAGCCGCAACAAGCCGAAGGAACTCGTTGATGGAACGGCCATTCGACATCGGATAGTAGACCATCGCCCTGAGGATGCCATTCGGATCTATGACAAAGGTCGCGCGTACGGCTGAGGTGTCACTCGCCCCCGGCATGACCATGCCGTAGGCGTGCGCGACGCGCATCGACAGATCCTCAATGATCGGGAAGCGGATATCGACGCCAAACTTTTCCTTGATCGACCGGACCCAGGCGATGTGCGCGTACTTGCTGTCGATCGACAGTCCGAGCAGTTCCGTGTTGAGCGCCGTAAATTTGTCGTGCGCGCGAGCGAATGCCATGAACTCGGTCGTACAGACGGGCGTAAAGTCGGCCGGGTGCGAGAACAGGATCAACCACTTGCCTTTGTAGTCGGACAGCTTTCGTACGCCGTGCGTGGTCACGGTCTCGAAATCGGGCGCCGCCTCGTTGAGGCGCGGCATTCCGCGCGAGGCGAATGTAACGTCAGTCGTGGCCATCATCGGACTTGCTCCTGAACTGGCTGAACACCAGTTATATGCATATCTTCTTATATGCGCAACTTGCGATTTAGAAGCGTTCAAATTGACGCATGCACAAGCATCGTCCCCGATGGAGGCCCTTCGGAATTCAGTTGAGCAGATGGCCTACTGCGGCCGGATCAGCGCTATCGCGGCGCATCGACAGCCGCAGGCGTCTTTAATTCCTGCATACGGGCGCCGAGCAGGGTGCTGGCGAGACTGAGATTTCCCTCGTGGCAGGCGCTTTCAAAAAGACGCTCAGACGTGCGGGTCAAAGGAAGTTCAACCACCAGAGGTTCGCGAAACAAGGCGGGATCATCCACGCGATAGCGATAGAGGATCACTTCGCTTGAGACTGGAATCAACCATTCCGTGATCCGTGTTTGCGAAGAGATTGGAAAGCCCGCTGCCCCTGGCCCCGAAATCCGGCGGTTCGTGTCATCCGCACGAAAGCCCGTTGTCTCGATCACAAATGTATCGCCTTCCCAACGCGACGCGGACACCCCGCTCCATGATCCTGACGCGCTACTGGAACGGGTGTTGGCGAAAATCCTGGGAGGATCCATCCCCTCCTTGTGGATGACAAAGTGATCCCTGGTCTGGAAGATTTCAAAGAACATCTCGCCCGACATGACACGATAGGGCGCTCTGCCAGCGTCTGCGATACAACGCTCGTTGACGGGGCGCGCCTCAGGACCATCATATCCGTCCGGGCGTTGCTGCAGCCTCGCCTCGCCGGCTGGCGTCAATGCGAGTTGCCCGTTTCTGGGGCTTACAATGGCCGATGTACGCCGCTCGCCATTCACGATGGCGAGCGCGTCTCCGTCAGGCTGAGACGTGCCAGGATCAAATCGCTCTGCCGCAAGACGCTGCTGCATAATGAGATTGAGTAGAGCCGCCTCGCCTTCCGCAGCTACCGACGAAGCTGAAATCCCTGTCGGACGAGCAAAAGGCGTCAATGTGCGCATGGTCCACCGCCCCTGGAGGTCGGGATGCCCGTCAAGAGATCGACTTAGCTGATCCTGAGCCAGGCTGGCCGGAGCAGCCAGCATCAGGCAGGCGGCCAATACAAAGGACTTCTGAAACATCATAGATGCGCCCGGAGCGTCGCGATTGCGTGACCGTCAACTCAGGGATGGATGTATACAAACCCCATGCCTTGCAGCCGCGCCAGTTCCGCAACGCCGCTCGGAACGATGTCGGCTTCTGTCACTCCGTAGACATCGTCGACGGTGAGGTTCATAGCGCGCATCGTATTGCGGCATAGCAGCAGGCGAACCTTCTTCTCGCGCACAGCGTCAATTGCCTTGGCGAGTTCGGGGTCCGTCTTGGCTTGCTGGAATACCTTTACGCCGCCGGAGAAGCTCACAAGCCTGATCTCCACATTGCCCTCGGTGGCGGTGACGTGTGCTCCGATATTGCGAAGCACCCGCAAAAAGTACGCGCGATCATCCGGCAGCCCACCCGAGTTCTGATAAACAACCTTTTGAAACTGATAGTAGCTGTCGCTCGCAGGCGTCGCAGTCACGGCGTCCTTCGTCGCCTGCACGTGCACACAGGCCGAGGCCGTAGTCATCACGACTGCCATGAGAGCGACAAATCTCACAAACGACTGCATGGGCAATACCTCTTCACGACCGGTGAGATTTGTTCAGGGCTCCGTGCCGGGACACTACTCGGCGCATCCGGTTTGTGAAGGGTCGTTGCGACGCGCCAGCGAGCACCCACGTCCGGGCGCCCACCCGACAAATCATAACATGCGCATGTTCTTACTTATCACAATCACGTCACCTGCTCGCGACAAAACTCACTTTGATTCTGTCCTGCTGCGCATCGGCATCTTGTTGCCTTTACATACGCCAGAATGAGAATGGTGTAGTCTGGTCGAGATGCATGCCGGGAGGCTTTTCATGCTTGCGAATTTCAAGCGTCTGTTTCGTGCAGCTGTCGTGGCGAAGATGCGCGCCTTTACGATCATATGCGCGGTCTTTGCCGCCACAGTCACCGGCGCGAGCGCCTATGCTGAACCCACGGACATCGTGGTGCGCGCGATCAGCCGGGACGCAAAATTCATTGGCGACAGTATGGGCGGGGTACGCATCATCCTGCGCGATGCTCAGAGCGGCAAGATTTTGGCAGAGGGCGTCACCAGTGGCGGCACGGGCGATACCAAACGCCTGACGGAAACAGCCAAGCGGCGGGAAGCCCTGGCAACTCCTGAGGCTGCCGCGTTTCGCGCCACGATCGACATCGATCAGCCGCGATTTGTAGAGATGGAAGCTTTCGGTCCGCTCGGTCAGCCACAATCCGCCATCACCGTCACGTCCCAGCAGTGGATACTTCCGGGGAAGCACATTCGGGAGGGAAACGGCTGGATCGTGGAAATGCCCGGATTTGTGGTGGACATTCTGGACCCCGCTGCCGCGAGTACGATCAAGCTCCCGGCTGCTGACATAAAACTCCGGGCCAATGTCGTGATGATGTGCGGGTGCCCAACAAGCCCCGGCGGCCTGTGGGACTCGAACCGGTTCCAGATCACAGCGACGATCGAGCACGACGGGAAACTGTTGCCTGAACGGCCCCTCGCCTACAGCGGAATGACAAGTCAGTACGAGCTGTCGTTTCGCCCAGAT
>DAIRES010000118.1:0-9983 GCA_036795465.1 Hyphomonadaceae bacterium | reverse complement strand
CGCGCAGCAACGACGCGCCGCTCGTCATCGATCTCGATGGCACGATGCTGTATTCAGATACGCTCGTTGAGGGCATCGCCGCGGGCCTTTTCCAGAAGCCTTTCGCCACGCTTGCGGGATGCGTCGGCGCCGTATTTTCCGTGCCGAAGTTCAAGGCCTGGGTCTTCCGCAATGTCGAAGTCGATTACGATGCAATCCCCGCTAACGACCGGCTGGTAACCTGGCTGGAAGGAGAGAAGGCGAAGGGACGCGAGATCCATCTTGTCTCGGCAGCCTATCAAGGCGTGGTCGACAAGCTGGCGGATCGCTTTGGCATCTTCGACAGTGCGCACGGCAGTTCCGACAATCACAATCTGAAGGGCCGCAACAAGCGCAAGTTCATCGTCGAGAATTTCGGTCCCAGCGCTGTTTATGCGGGAGACAGTCGTCCCGATCGCCATGTCTGGAAGGATCTTGGCGGGGCGGTCTATGCGGGTACCAGCAAGGCCATGGCGCGGCGTCTTGAGAAAGATGGCCAGTTGCGGGCCGAGTTCACGCGTCCACCTGCCGGCCCCAAGTCATGGCTGAAAGCATTTCGGATTCATCAATGGTCGAAGAACGTGCTGTTGTTCGCGCCGTTGATCCTTTCTCACGCTTACACCGACATGACTGCGTTGGTGTCGACTGTGCTGGCCTTCTTCATCCTCGGCGTGGTGGCGTCGGGCACCTACCTGATCAATGATCTCTCCGATCTCAGCTCAGATCGCCGCCATCGTACCAAGAAGAACAGGCCATTGCCGGCTGGCACGCTCCCTGTCGCGGCGGCATTGATTGTTGCGCCATTGATGGTGATCGGCGGCCTTGCGGCAGCGTGGTTCGTCAAGCCCATGTTCGCGGCCGCCCTCGGCGCTTACGTTGCCGTGACCCTGTCCTACTCACTCGCCTTCAAGCGGGTGGCTTTGCTGGACGTGTTCATCCTCGCGTCGCTTTATACGTTGCGGATCATCATGGGGACGATTGCTGCGGGGGTGGTGCATTCGCTCTGGCTGCTGACTTTCGCGATGTTCTTCTTCCTGTCGCTTTCGCTGGCGAAACGGCATGTCGAGGTAGCGGCGGCGCGCGAAGCGCCCGGTCAGCGCATAAAGGGAAGGGGCTATTTCCCGGAGGATTGGCCGCTGACGCTTGCCTTGGGCATCAGCACCGGCGCTGGTTCAATCCTGATCCTGGTTCTGTACCTCGTGGATTCGGCCTGGCAGGCAGGCATATATCAATCGCCAGCCTATCTCGGCGGCATTCCGGCGGTAATCGCCTTCTGGACATCGCGGATCTGGCTGTTGGCCCACCGTGGCGAACTTCACGATGATCCCGTTGCATTCGCCACCAAGGACAAGTTGAGCATCGTCATGGGCGCTGCTCTCGTTGCCCTGATGGCGGCAGCAGTCATGCTTTGACGCAATAGTCCCAAGTGGACCAGAAGTTCGGTTTCACTACGGCGTTCAATCCACACGCGAAAACCTGCCCGAATATTGGGCGGGGTTCGATGTCCGCGAGGTTTTTCGTTTGATCACGCGGACTGCGGACGGGTAAGACTTAACCTGTCTGTCAGGGTGGTGTTTGTGTGAGCAGCGGTAAGGCGCGGGGGAGTGGGGGACGGCGCAAGACGACGGCTGCCCGGCATGCCGCCGAGGCGACTGGCCGCAAGCGTGTCGCCCCCAAACGTCAGAGCCAGAATGAAGCGCCGGTAGAGGCAGCCATCGCGGCCGCACGAAAGCCGGCGCGAACTGCTCTGCTTGTGCTGGGCATGCATCGTAGCGGAACTTCGTTGCTGGCTGGCGTGCTGCAGCGCCTTGGCGCGACGTGGCCAAAGACCCTGATCGCGCCCAATGCGAGCAACCCCAAGGGCTACGGCGAATCCGTCGCTTTCATGCGCGCACACGACCGGCTTCTGACTTCGGCTGGGTCAAGCTGGTCAGATTGGGCGCCGTTCAATCCGGACTGGGCGGAATCTCCCATCGCCGATCAGTTTGCCGAAGAGCTCTGGACGGTGTTCGAGCAGGAATACGGCGATGCGCATCTCGTCGTGATGAAGGATCCGCGCGCCTGTCGGTTCGCGGGTTTCTGGATCGAACTTCTCAAGGCGCGAGACGTGCGCCCGATGCCGCTTATTACTGTCCGCAATCCGCTCGAAGTTGCTGCCTCGCTAAACCGCCGCGACCGCATGCCGACGACACTTGGCCTGCTGCTATGGCTGCGCCATGTGATTGATGCCGAACGTGCAACGCGCGGAATGCCGCGCGCGTTTGTCAATTATGATGACGTGCTGGACGATTGGCGGCAGGCCGTTGCGGATATCCGCTCCAGGCTGGGCGTGAAATGGCCGCGCTACTCGCGCTCCATCGAGTTGGAAATCGATGATTGGGTTGATCAGTCATTACATCGTGAAATTGCGCCCGCGCGAGCTGCACTGTCGCGGCAGGATGTGGCTGAATGGGTGCGACGTATCTATGCCGCTCTGTTGCAGATTTCGAAGGACGGGGAATCGCAGGCCGTACTGAAGGTATTCGACGCTGTCGGCGTCGAGTTCGACAAATCGAGCGCGGTGTTCGGCGTGCTCACCAAGAATCTTGAAAACATCGCATCGACAGCCTCAGCGGAAGCGGAGCGGCTAACGGTGGCGCTGGCAAGCCTGAGCCAGCGCGAGCGCACGATCGACGCCAAGGCCAACAAGTTCTGGCGCGATTTCGAGCTTGAACATCAGCGCGCCGACAAACTCACAGGAGAGCTTTCGGTTGCGATCGAAAAAGCCAAGGCTGCGGACCAGCGAGCAGAGACGCACAGCAAGGATCTGGCGGCCGCAATCGAACGCGCAAAGGCCGCTGAAGGCCGCGCAGCTGCAGCGGAGGCAAAGGCTAGGATAGCGGACGAAAAGACGGCCGAGCTGTCCGCCGTTTCCAGCAAGCTTTTGTTGTCTGAGACACTAGCCAAAACCCTTGAGCAGCGGTTCGCAACGGCGACCGAAGCGGCCAAATCCGCTGACGCGCGTGCGATGAAACTTGCGGCCGATCTTGAAGTGGCCGCTCAGAAAAACAGCGGGTCTGAATCCCGTATCGAGGCTCTGATTCGCGATCTTTCGGAGGCGGCCGACGCTGTAAAGGATGCTGGCGTCGATCTTCGTGCGTTGACAGGTGAGCGCGATGCGCAGCGCAAGCGTGCCGATGATCTGAGTGTCCGTATCGCGACGCTTGAGCCAAATCTGCAGAAAGTCAGCGCCGAGCTGAAGTCGGTGACCGACGCGGCAAAAGCTCGCGAGTCCGATATCGCGAAGATGAAGGAGATCTTTGAGGCGACGCTGGCTTCACGTGATCGCGACATTGCACGCCTTGAGAATGCGCTGACTCTCGCCAGATCCAAAGCCGACGATGCGGAAACGCATCTGCGTGCGTTGAGTGAGCAGTATGCAATGGCGCTGGAAGCGCTGTCGGAATCTCCCGCAGACGCGCTCTCCCGTGCCACGCTTGAAGCGGAGCTGGCGCGCGCCGAGGAAGCGCGCGCTCACGAAGTCAGCCTCGCCCGCGTATTCAAGGAACAGGTTGGAGACTTGGAGCGGGCGCTGAAAGGCGCGCGAGATCGCATCTATTCGTTGGAGACGGCGTTCAACACTGTCAGAGGCAGCATGGGGCCTATCCCGGAAGTTGCGCCGTTGTCGGCGGGCGGGATTGCTTCAGAAATGTCGTCTCAGGAATCGGCAATTGCTCTGATCCGCGCAGCAATGTTTGATGAGCGCCACTATGCGCAACAGCTGAAGAAGCGCGGTCTTTCGATTACAGGCGATCCGATCGAGCATTACCTGGCCGAAGGGGCGGGGATGGGGCTGAACCCTCATCCCGAGTTCGACACGGTATGGTATCTTCGTGCGAACATCGACGTGGCGCGGACGGGCCTGAACCCGCTGGTCCACTTCCTGCGGTATGGGAAGTCAGAGGGGCGCAGCGCCAATCCGAAACTCGACCTCAACGCCAGCACATACCATGCCGACCGGCCATATCTATTCGCTCCGGCGCAGACGCTGAACCAGGCTAGCGCTCAGTATATGGGCGCTCGGAAGGCAGGCGCGGCGCGTGTTGCGTTTTTCACGGCGATCACCGGCGGCTATGACGAAATTTCGATGCATGAGCATCTCGACCCGTCAGCTGATTATCATCTCTTCCTCGATGTGCCGCTGGAAGGGCGTTACATCTACAACATACGCCCGGCCCCATACTTCGACACCGATCCCGTGCGTGCCGCTCGGTTCGTGAAAACGCATCCGCACATGCTGTTCGCGGACTACGAGATCGCGGTATGGGTGGATGGCAACGTTCTTGTCCGCGGAGACCTGACAGCGGACATTGAGGCGTTCCGCAAATCCGGCTTGGCGGTCGCGGCAATTCCGCATCCTCTACGGACCAATGTCTATGAGGAAGCTGAGGAGTGCGGCAAGCGTTCGAAAGACGATGTCGCTGTGATGCAGCAGCAGATGCGACGGTATCTTGATGCGGGTTTCGATGGCGCTGGGCTGATCGAAAGCAATTTCATGATGTTCCGGATAGGGCATCCAAAGCTGGCTGAATTTCTCGATACGTGGTGGGCAGAAATCGAGAAAGGTTCGCGACGCGATCAGCTTTCACTGAGTTATGCGCTGCACGCATCGGGCACGACAGCATTCCCCCTGGCGCAACGTCCGCATAGTGTTCGCAATCACAAGTCCCTTGCGCTGTTCCACCACGGCTCGCTGAAGCGGCCAGTGGACGAGGTACCCGTGCTTGCGCGGCTGGCGCCGCCCGTCGCCGAAAGTTACGCCCATGCGCGAGAGCGCCGGATTTCAGCACAGCGCAATCGCAAGATCGATGTGGTTGTCTGCGTTCACAACGCACTGGACGTGGTGAAGCTTTGCCTGGAGTCGGTAGCCCGGACGCGCAAGCCTGAGCGGCACCGCATCGTTATCATCAATGACGGGTCTGACGAGGAAACCAGCGGATGGCTGGCGCAGTTCGCCGCTGCGCATCCCAACACGAAGCTGATCCGCCGCGAGAAAGCGGGTGGCTATACCAAGGCAGCCAATGCGGGCCTCAGAGAGCTGAAAGGCGACATGGCTATCCTGCTGAACAGTGACACCATCGCTTCGGCAAACTGGATCGAGAAGATGGCTGATGCGGTGTTTTCGAATGCCGGCGCCGGGATCGTCGGACCAATGTCGAGCGCCGCGAGTACGCAATCGCTTCCCGATCACAAGAGCACGGCAACTCAGACGGCAATCAACGATCTCCCGCCGGGCTTTTCGGTCGATGATATGAACCGCTGGTGCGAGGAAAACTCACCGGCTGACTTCGTCCCTCGGGTTCCCCTGGTGCATGGGTTCTGCTTCGGCCTGACGCGCGAGGTGATCGAGCGGGTCGGCTATTTCGACGGCGAGCATTTTCCTTACGGATATGGCGAGGAAAACGATTACTGCATGCGGGCGGTGAATGCGGGCTTTTCGCTGGTGATCGCGACGCACACGTATGTCTATCACAAGAAATCGCAGAGCTATGAGGGCGAGCGGCGCGCCGGCCTGATGAAGGCGGGTAACCAGAAAATACGTGACCTTCATGGCGAGGCGCGCGTCAAACGCGCGGTGATGGCGATGCAGCAAAATCCATATCTCGAGCGACTGCGCAGGCTGTCGCTTGGACTGTTTCCGCCAGCCGGCGGCGCCTGAACACCGACGGCTAGAACTATGCAAGGGGCGGGGAGTCGTGAACGAGACAGAGATCCAGATGGACTTCTTCATTCCGCAGCGCGGACTCGATGTCCGTACTTACATCGACGAAGTCTTGCCGCCCGAAGCAACAGGCAAGGATCGTCGGCTGCGCAAGCAGGCGATCCACCATCTCGCACGCTATACGTGGGCAGGTATGGTTCTGCGTAACATGCCGCCGGGGCGGGTGCTCGATGCCGGGTGCGGGGCAGGGTATGGCGCTAATATGCTGGCGCGTGCGCTGCCGCGTCATCAGATCGTCGGAGGCGACAACAGTGATGAGGCGCTATCCTTCGCGCGCACCCGATTTGGCGATGCGCCTAACCTGGCGTTCGAGAGCATCGATCTCGCAGGCTGGAACAATCTCAAGACATGGCAACCGCTGGGCGGCTTCGACTACATCGTGTGCTTCGACACGCTGGAGCATCTGCTGCACCGGGAGATTGCGCTGGTGAATTTCGTGGAGAACCTTGCGGCGGAAGGATTGCTGCTGTTGTCCACGCCGAGCGGGCGGAAGGAGAATCTGCTGAATCCCGGCTGGGAAATCAACAAGATCGAATACTCGCACCGCTATCTGATCAACCTGATGCAACGCTTCTTCAGCGAGGTGAAGATACCCGACGACGAAACCCTGCCGGAGCTTTCTTTTTGGCTCAATGTCGTGAACAGGGGCGAACAGCGCTATTTGCTGAAGGGCACGCCAATGGTTTGCGCCAAGCCAAAGGCGCTGTGGTGAGCGTCAGCTGGGAGAGACCGCAAACGATCGGATAAGCGCTATGACGACGACCACAACGACCCAGATACCGATCACGATCAGGGCGGCGCCATTGCCTTTCGGCTTGCCATATCCCAAGCGCTTGTCTGCCATCGGGTCTATCCCTCACATTCGCTGGCCAGGGGCTGCGCCAAAGGATTGCGCGGGTGATCCGCGTCTTCTAACTGAATATGCCATCAGGGGACTTTTTCAATGACTCGGATTTTTGCGGCCGGCCTGGCATTTACCGTTTCAATGTGCGCGCTGACCGCATGCGACAACAACGCTCCGTCTGCACCCGTCGAGTCCGTCGTGGCGGAACCGGCAGCACCTGTTGCTGCGGCGGTAACGCCTGCGCCTACAGTTTCCTCCGTTCTGGCGGATGTTGACGTAAAAGCACTGTGCGCCCTGTTTAATCGCGCCGCCGCAACGAAGGCCGAAAAAGTTACAGCGATCAATTGCGTTGCGGAGCCTGCAAGTTCGGCTGTCGCGCTTTCCATAACTGGAGGTAGTCTTAAACTCTCTGCGCCGCTGGCCGTCGCTGGAGCAAAAATTCCTATGACCAGTGACACGGTTTCTTCGAACGCTGTTGAAGACAAAATCCACGCGGGATGGTCGAATATTGGAGCAGTCTTTGTCGGTCGGGCTCCAGACGCGGGGATGTGCATGGAAGTCGAATATTTCGCGCCCAATGGCAAAAGTGATTCTCTTTTCGTCGCGCGCGCAGGCGAAAAGGAGGCGATCGCTTTCAGTCTCGTCTCCAACCCGGAAGCTTTGCAGACGCTTCGATTTGAAGAACCTGTAATTGCTGCAGGGAAGACAAGCTCGTTTGCGTTGACTCGCCGTGAACCTGGCGTGGTTGTGAAAAGCGTAACATTCATGAGTTGCAAATAGTCGATCTTAAAGACGCCAAGTCTTGGAAGCTAACGGGGTAAAAATGGATCGAGCAGCGACGCTGGAAAGAAGAGCTGCGCTGCTCCTTGCGAAGCAATACGCCGATGCAAGTGTGTTGGAGATGGCTTATCTGGTCGAGCACCCAGCGGACCTAGATTTTCTTCAGAAGGCAGCCTGGACGTCAGCCGCGCTCAGGCAATGGGGTCGAGCGATCGAACTTCAGTCCAAGTGTATTACAAAGGCGCCATTCAACCCCGCTTTGTATGAAGCGCTCTCAAAATATCAGCTAGCGGCCGGCATGGTGGAAAGCGCGAATGAAACACGTCTCAAAGCGCAGCGACTGGCTCTAGAAAACATGAACGAGCACCGTGAGAGCGCTCGTCAGTCCGTTTACGCAGCTTTGACGGCAGCGCTGCCGACATGGTCTCATGCCGTGGATAAAAATCCCGCGCCGATGTTTTCTGAAATCTTCGACAAACATGTCATAGACAGCGCGGTCGGATGGGCTGACGGCAGGCAAGCTGGCAACAAGGGTGAAACGGTTGACCTTGGCGAGCTGGGAAAATTTTTCATAGGAAGCCCCGATCAGGTCGTTCACAAGCGATTGTCTCGGGGCGTTCCGTGGGAGCTGCCGATCGCGGTTCTGTTGCAAGAGTTAGCCGCGCGGTCTGATCCAAGCTCGCTCATCGTCGATGTTGGTGCCAATGTGGGAACAATAACTGTTCCGATGGCGCTCTCAACCAAGTCGCGCATCGTAGCGTTTGAGCCGGTCCCAGAGAATTTTCATGACCTAGTCGCCAATTTGCAGCTGAATGGTCTGCATAACGTTTCTGTTCAACAGCTTGCCTGCAGTGATCGCCCTGGTTCGGGGGAAATGGTTGGAGTAGCGCCCCACAATCCCGGATTGGCGCATTTGAAAGAGTCTGAAGGCGGTGCAGTTTCTGTCATTGCGCTCGACGATTATTTGAGCGGTCAGGCGGTTAGTCTGATCAAGATGGATGCTGAAGGTCACGAAGCGAAGATTCTTGCCGGGGCTGTAAATCTGATTGCGCGATACCGCCCTCTTATCCTTTGCGAACTGCTTTCCGATCGTGCGGCAGAATTGAGGGCCACATTTGAAGGGTTGGGATACAGAGGCGTCAAAGTTTTCCGGGCAGACTGGCTGTTTATGCCTGCGGTGCCGACGAGAAAAGACGTCGAGGTTGAAAGTGCCTTGCACATTTCACCCTCCAATTCCGACAAAAAGCCGAGAGGCCGTGGTTTGTTTTCGGTATTCTCCCGCGACAGGGGCGGCCGATAGATCGCTGAGGCTGTAATTGCTTGCGACCCCTTCCCATCGATGGCAGATCGACTCTCAAGAGCAAGGTCGCAGAGGCCCCCGATGGATAAGGTACAGCAGACTTTCACTGAAGTGTTCCAGGAACAGCGCTGGGGTAGTGGCGAAAGCGTTTCGGGAACCGGTTCGTCGCTAAAGGCAACCGTTGAGTTGATTCCGCAATTGCTCTCGCTCGTCGCGGAAAGAAGCATCGGGTCGTTCGTTGATGCTCCCTGCGGAGATTTCAACTGGATTGGACCGGTCGCGCGAGCTGTAGATAGCTATACGGGATTGGATATTGTCGAAGAAGTTGTTCGAAAGGCATCTGAGCGAGCAGCGCACGATGGTGTGGAGCGGGCCAATTTCAGTGTCGCCAACATCATTTCTGACGATTTGCCGGCGGCGGATCTTTTTCTTGTTCGAGATTGCATTGTTCATCTCGCGTTCGATCAAGGCGTCGTTGCCCTTAACAATGTTCGCACCAAATCCAAATGGTTGCTTACCACGACCTTTCCCGATCTTGCGGATAATCGGGACGTTAAAACAGGTCAGTGGCGCCCTTTAAACCTGCAGCTAGCGCCCTTCAATTTTTCATCTCCGATCCAATTGATTGTGGAGAGACCTAGCATCCCACCTCACGAGAAGTGGGGAAGAAAGTGCCTAGGCCTCTGGGGCCGCGTATGATCGATACTGTGTTCTTCACGTGTGCAAACCGCAAATATGAACGATTTGCCGGATTGTATATTTGCGCTGTCCTTCTTCATGTCGCCGATTCAAAGATCGAGATCGGTCTGGAGGACGTGGATGATTTCGTGCAGCGCAACGCGCCTCTTGTTCAGAAGATGCAAGAGCATTTTGGTTCGCGGTTTCATCTTCGCAATGCCGATTTTTCACGATCGATCCCGCACACTATAAGATTTATCACAGAGCCAGAGCTGCAATCTGAATATCTCTACATCGGCGATATCGATATTATTGTTCTAGAACCCAAGATGATCGATGCTCACTTGGGCTTCATGCGGCGAACGGGTTTGCCTTATTCCAACTCCGTTCGGCCAAATACCGATCGCCTGTCCGGGCTTCACTTCACAAGGCGGGATGCATACTGGCCGCTTCCTGATTTTTCGGATCTCAATTTACGCCGAACGAGTGATGAGCAATTGTTGTATCAGCTTGTGAAGCGGCGAGGCTTGGCCGTTCAGGACAAGGAATGGTGGCGTCCGGTCCACGGGATTCACATCAGCCCAAACCGAGCCATGCTTCCC